>MDTP02000223.1 GCA_001714685.2 Methanosarcina sp. Ant1
TATTATTATTATTATTATTATTATTATTATTATTATTATTATTATTATTATTATTATTATTATTATTATTATTATTCTGTTTGAAATGTATTTTTAATATTTTTTACCCTTCTATAAAAAAATTGGAACAGTTTTTGCTCACATGAACAGATGTCCTCTATAACACAGTCCTGCCAACAACGCAGTCCTGCATCTAAACAGTCGCGTCTCTTGAGAACAAGAGGTAGTTAATCCAAGGTCTGGAGGAGCAACGCATCGATTATTTTTCCCTGACCTGTATTTGAACTTCAGTCATAAGTTCTTCTTCGGGAACTTCTGCAGGGTCGTTGAAATAAAGTTCTCTGCTCGGACCGAAAGGTTCCAGATTATTCTCTTTGGCAAATGAGAAGACCCGGTTGTAGCCGGCTTCAACTCCATGATAAGGTCCCCGGTATACAGCAGAAACAGCTCTAATAGCTGGCAGAGTCTTAATCTCCATCTTCGGGTCTTCTACTGAAATTCTGCCCGAAACCGGAAGTGCGATCTCGATGTCAGCACCAGTTTCTTTATACTCCTCGTCATGGCAGAGGAACATGATAGGACCAGTGATTTTTACCCGGTTCCGCTGGTTTTCAGGGCTGCTTACGCATGCGCAGATTTCGCCTATGAGTTTTCCAATAGTCACAGCAAAAGTTCCTTTTTCACGCTTGCTTACTACTCGTATCTCGGGTATTTCCTTAATAACGGATTCTGTAACAGACATTTCAAATAACTCCATAACTTTTCCATTATTTTTGCAGGCGCCCTGCAAGATGCCTTCGATCATTTGCAGCTGCCAGATCTCTAATTGAGTTTCCTCAAGCTTTTTTCTGAAACATGCCCCTATATGCTCGTAATTTCCCTTTTTTTCCGCATAAAGCAGCTTAGAGATTTCCTCTAAGGAAAAACCAAGGAATGTCAAGGTTTTAATTTTCATCCCTTTTTCCAGCTGAGAAACGGTGTAATAACGGTATCCGGTAAAAGGGTCCTTTGCTTCCGGAACAAGCAACCCTTTCCGGTCATAGAGCCTGAGAGCTTTTTGCGAGAGGCGGGTCATGAAAGAAAATTTACCGATTGGGATCTGATCTACTGACATCTTGCTCAACCTGTTAATTATCCTGAAGTTAGATAAACTGCCTTACTTTCCCCCGGGGAAAACTTCCGTGTGAATGAGAGTAAAAGGTATATTGTCGAAAGTCCATTGTATCTGTGGTTAAAAAATTAATATGTAATGTCGCCCTTAATAGGACTATTAATACAGATTTCTAGAAAAAATCAGCCCATATCTTTAATAATTAAACAATACAGTCTTGTATCTAATATTGTTTTACGTCTACTCAGTCAAGATTTATATTGCTAAATATAATTTAATGGAGGGAAAAAAGAACTTGCTGGATAGTGAAATAAAGAAGCTAAGACACCCTGCTGAAATACCTCTTTTTGTTATCTGCCTGCTAGTCAGTATATTTATTTACGCCACTTTAATGCTGGCTCCAATTTTATATCCTGAAGACATCGGGGTTGAGTATTTGTTGGTAATTCCTGCAGCGATTGTTTTTCTATCATTTGTTTCCGGGCAAACGTATGGGGGGATGATGGCAAACGCGGTTAAACTCTCTGAAAAACAGTTTCCAGAACTCTACGAAATAATAAAGCGTCTTTCCCGTGAGCTGAACCTTAATGAGGTTCCTGAAGCTTTTATGATTCAGGAAGGAGGGGAGATAAATGCTTTTGCTACTCGCCTGTACTTTAGAAGAAATTATGTAGTTTTTTATGCGAATGTCGTAGAGGTAGCATATCGGGAAGGAGATTCAGCTTCTCTGGAATTTATTGTTGCCCACGAACTGGGCCACATAAAAGCAGGGCATGTTACCTTGTTTTATAATCTTGCCATCTTTCCAATTGCCTTTGTGCCTGTTCTCAAAGATCTCTTATGGACTGCCTTGAGCCGGGCAAGGGAATATACTTCAGACAGGATTGCAATAAATCTTGCTCCTTTAGGCAATAAAGGGCTCATAGTACTTTCTGCAGGCGAACATCTTTATAAGAATGTAAATTACGAGGAATACCTGGAAACCGCAAGAGCTTCTGAAGGGTTCTGGATCTGGACAACCAACTTGCTTTCAACGCACCCTGCTCTGGTTAGAAGAGTTAAGGCAGTCAACGAAGGCGGGCCAGGAAGAATTTTTTGAAACATTTAATTCTGAAAATTTCTTTCCTTACTCTCTCTTTTTTCTTCTCTATTTTTATCTCAGAGCAAAGATATCTTTTTCCTGTCAAGTATTAAAATATCTTTAAATAGTAATAATTGCAATCTCTGGTATATCTTTATAAAATTTTGTATCAAGTCTCGAATTAAGTTTTGGATGGTTGGCTTAGTGGGAGATGTTTCTTTACTATTACTTCTTTTTTCAGTTCTCGGAGGTTACCTCCTTGGTATAATTTCCGGGCTTCTGCCTGGGATACATAATAATAATTTTGCGCTTGTTCTTGTAGCCCTTGCCCCCTCCCTGGCAGAAAAAGGCATTTCTCCTTTTTACATATCCGTGATTATTATCTCAAACCAGGTTGCTCAAACTTTTCATGATATTATTCCTTCAGTATTTTTAGGAGCTCCTGATGGGGACACAGCACTTGCGGTCCTGCCAGGACACAGACTTCTTCTCGACGGTGCAGGAGCTGAGGCTGTCCGGCTTTCAGCAATCGGAAGTGCGGGTTCTGTAGTTGCTTCCCTACTTTTCGTAGTGCCTTTATCTCTTTTTTTTGGGACGATTTACCCCTATCTCGAAGAGTATATGGCATTGATTTTGATTTCAATTGTGTTTTTAATGCTTGCAAGTGAGAAAGGAGATCAATCACAGGAGCAGGGCTTACTTTCAAAATACAAATACAAAGCATTTGCCCTTTTTTTGTTTTTAATTACAGGAGTTCTCGGACTCTTTGCCTTTTCCAGGGAGTCTCTCATGGTTCCGATCATAAGTTTCGGGGAACCATCTGCTCTCCTGCCTCTTTTGAGTGGGCTTTTCGGAGCTTCTCAGTTGATAATAAGCCTCCTCACAAGTTCGGAAATTCCCGAGGAATCCGTTTCCGCACTCAAGCTTTCTCAAAAAAGAATTATAAGGGGAATTCTTACAGGCAGTGCTGCAGGTTCCCTCGTGGCATGGCTTCCAGGACTCTCTTCAGCAATTGCAGCTCTTCTGGCAGGACTTTTTATGAAAGCTGATTTCGACAAAATATCTCTTAAGAAAAAAGTTCCTGAACCCGAGCTAGGAGTACACAGGACTTTTCTTTATTCTGATCCTTCTGCCCGTAATCCCGATACACTTGCGAGTTCAAAGGAATTCATAATCTCGATGTCCGGGGTAAACACTTCTAACGCTATTTTCGGGCTTGTAGCTTTTGTGGTTATCGGAAGAACTCGAAGCGGGGCAATGGTTGCCGTGAAAGATATTCTGGGAACTGATTCGCTTGATTTATCGGTACTCCTGCTCTTCTTTGCCGCTATGGTCTTAACTGCCCTGTTTTCCTATTTTTCCACGGTCTGGATTGGAAACAATGCTCATCACCTTCTCAAGAAACTTGATTACACCAAACTCTGCGCCGGTGTTCTCGTCGGACTCACGGTGATGGCCTTTCTCTTCACCGGGCTTTTCGGGCTTTTCATCTTTGTGATCTCGACTCCCATAGGCATGCTCGCGTCTTTTATGAATGTCAGAAAATCCCATGCAATGGGGGTTATCTTACTGCCTGTCATCCTGTATTTTTTGTAAAAAGATTAATTTTTGGATATCTAAATAGTAAAGCAGATCCTGCACAAAAATAAAATCTTCAGAAACTTTTTTTTGGGCTTATGGATGTTAAGCAGCTTTTCCGACAATCGCCCTTAGCCCTTCAACCAGGTCTTTGAGCAGCTTTGCAGGAATACCGACTGTCAATTCCGACTCCTGAATGCCAGTATAAGTCCTGCTGCCTGAACAGCCAACAGTGATTCCCATTTTGCCTGTCAGGTACGGCTGGGCAACGGCATCGGAACAAAGGCTCTGCTTGCCTGCAAACTCGGCTTCAACCCTGCCACCTTCATTATAGAGTATTGCCTGGGTCAGGAGCATAATCTGTTTTGGGGAGCAGATAATCACAACAACATCAGGCATGAAGCTGGCGCTTTCAAGAGGGGCGTAAATGCTCGCAATTTTGGATTCTGCTTCGATCACAGGAACTTTCTCAATGGTTTTTTTGGAGGCTTCGAGGCTTTTAAAGTGCTTCAGGGTCTCGTAGTAGAATTCCCCGCTTGCAACCTTTGGAGGCATATGCCCAAGGCCCAGGGCTCCTGCTCCCCCTTTGCAGGTCTGATCTTCGAGGGTGGCGTAAAACTCTTCTCTTGTTTTGCGCACACGATCCACTATCTGACAGTGCCTCATTGCCTGATCAATTTTATGGATATTCCCCGGAACTTCCGCTCCTTTCGGAAGCAGGGCAACTGCTACAGGGGAAGTCTCCAGTTTAAGTAACTCGATTATTTCCTTACCATACGCATTGATTTCCTTAATCTGGTCGGGACTTGCTGTTTCCATATGAATCATTCCTTATAACTTTATTTTACAGATATTGTGGAGCCGATGGCATAAATAGAATTCCTAAGCAGTGGTTCTTTTCCGTTTTTGCTTCCGGAGAGACTTTTTTACTTGCTGCAAAAATCCTTGATCCCTCAGCCAAATAACTTGAAAAAATATAAAGCTTAAAATGTATTGGGTGGAAATTGTACAGAGAAGAAAAAGAGTCGAATATAAAGGAAAAAGT
>MDTP02000224.1 GCA_001714685.2 Methanosarcina sp. Ant1
ATTATGCTTATTCCACACACGGTTAACTTTTTGATGTATGTATACTGGAAAGCAAAAAAGTACCCGCATGTCAAGTTTGGAAGGGACAGGGGAGACGGCATTCTGGAAGTTCCTAACCCACTTACTTTGAAATGGGTCCTGCCTTACTACTTTAATTTGACCGAAAAACAGGCAACTTATGCAATGTTTCTATTGACTTCGTTTTTCTGCATTTTAGGAATTCTCGTTCCTGGAAGGATGTAAACCGACTTAGAAACAGAGGATGAGATAATGGTCCTGAGGACGAGAAGACAGTGATAAAATTTAACTGGCTTTAATTGAGCTATATTAATTACCGCGTATTTACTACTGCCAAAAAAGAAATTCTGACACAGGTTTTTGACCTGCGACATATTATTGCATTTTTACATAACATTTTTCGCCAACACCCAAGAGATGGTAGTCAGCGTGAGCATTAATTCTTAACGTAAACTGTATGGAGTTTCTTGACTTCCACAATCCCGTCGCTTACAATCACTTCTATGGTGTGGCTTCCACTGCTCGAGTATTTTGTGTTCCAAACATAACTTGAAGAAGTGCTGTAGACTTTTCCATCAATCTTGATGGTATAGCTTAAAGCCTGTTTATCTGCATCGGATGCTTTCAGTGCAATTTTAATCTTTTGTCCTTTGATAAATACCGACCTATTTGCAGGTCGGAAAGAAGTGATAACAGGTGCACTGTTTAGCCGTTTTACAGTAATTTTTACGTCTTCCGAATCATTCAGGTATCCGTCACTTACCTTAAATGTAACTATATAAGTTCCAGTCTGCCCTTTAGATGGAATCCATGTGAAATCTCCTGTTGACCGATTAAAGATTGCACCTTTAGGAAGGCCTGAGACTGGGAGAGTCAGGCTATTGCTATCTGCGTCACTTGCATTTATCTTGAAGTTCAAGGTATTTGTCTCATTGACCTATTTCGGGCCAATTAAGTCAAGCACAGGCGCAGTGTCTATCAACACAGACGCATTTCTTGTGGTGTATTATACAGGGTTTGAGCCGGAACCACTGATAACTACATTGGAAAGGTTAAGCTTTGCGACTCCTGTACTGCTGCCTGCAGTCATGTTGATTGTTGCCAATATACCCGGGGAAGAAACACTTGAATTTCCAAGAACCGAACTGTAGATATGCTTGATCAATCCTGTGCTGCTATCAACAGTCCCATTGCTGAAATACGTTTTAGCGCCATTCTGGCTTAGCATGTTTCCTTCCTGAACACTTTTGATATTTGCCAGAGATTTGTTGAAAATGAAATCAAACTGTGCTCCGGATATAGGCGCATCCGGCTCAATAGATATGTTTACTGTGAAGCTCTGGTTCCTTTCAACAAGTTGTTTTTCGGGGGATATACTCACAACAGTTTTTGAGGAAGCTATACTTGTGAGTATGGTACTCAAAAAGAAAATTAATATAAGAATAATTGTAAAGTGTAATCTATTATCCTGCAGGGTTATTTTTTTCATTACATCCCTCCAATGCGATTAATATCGAAAATAATTTAATACTCTGGGTATATTTTTTTAATGTGCATTATCCTATTTGCTACGACTTATCACAAGTTCAGGTTTGGTTAGAGAAGAGTTTTATGTTAGATAAATACAGTAAATAATCGAATCAAGGAAGCTGCTAGATCGGAAACAACTGAGTCTAAACGAGGATCTGAAAAAGCCAAATTTCGAACTATGTTTTCAAACATGGTTTCTATGTTACTGGCTCCAGGACTGCATAAAGTAGATTTTATGTATCGAGACCGAGATTGTGTTTAAAATAGTAATTGTGACACAGGTATTGTACCTGCACCCCATTTCTTTAATTTACGGTTTCACCAAAGTGGTCTCCAGCAAGGTAGAGATCCTGGATATTAATTACCCCATCCTGATTGACGTCCCAGCGTGGGTAAGGTTTATTTGTATAAATCTCACCATAGTGCCGGGTAATCGAGGTTACGTCAAGAATATCCACAATACCATCCTCTTTGACATCCCAGAGTGGGTGGTAGTTTGAGGGATCTATTACGTATACAGACCAAGAATTCAAGACTGATTTTCCACTCGCAGAACCGCTAAAAGTAACATTATACGTTCCAGAAGTATTCCAGCTCTTTACCATTGTAGTTGTATTATTCTGGACCAGCTTCCCGTTAATGAGCCAGTTTGCGGTCAGAGGCTGAATGGATTTTACACTGAAAGTTACAGATTCACCAGTGTTTTTAGTAAATTTAGTAGCTTCAGGAAAAAATTCTACTATCGATGATTGAGCTACAGGCGGGGAACCTCCACTGTCAACATCAATACTAAGAACTATTTTTGTCCCTTGTAATGATGCAGGATTTGGAGAATACCACTTACTCGAAGGAGCAATCACTGTAGAATTAGAATGTCCCGATTTTGAGGCAGTGATCGAGGAATTATATGTAATAGTTCCTGAATAATCAACACGTTTTTCAGGTAATGCCATCCAGTTTGATCTATTACCCGAATCATACAGTTTTCCTGAATTATCAGTATAAAAGGATGTTTGATTTTTACCATATCCATTTTTCACAGTTGTATTTGCTGTAATTTGAGCATTTTGGATTCCGTTTGAGAGTGAATCATATACTAACAAGTTTGGATAATAATTTGTGGTATATGAACACGTTGGGTTATAGATAACTGGACTTGTGAAGTAAGTATTTATCAGATTTATATTTATTAAATTGTATAAAGCAATCCCGTTAGCACTTCCGCTTAGACTAGAATCGATAAAAGTAGTATTGTTTGTTCTTTGATTTCCAAAAAAACCATTATTATTATTTTTACAGGTCATGTTTATTACGGTAAGATTATTTACACCAGCGGTTTCGAGAGCCTGATGATCCCCGTCAGATGTGAAATTTGTTATCGTAATATTTTCAGCATCAGGATAACTAGAGCCTAACGATGATATTGTGATTCCGTCACCAAAATTTGTACTATTATGAGTATAAAATCCGTTTATGGTTATATTCCAGGATTTTTTCACTGGACTTCCTGAACATGTAAGGATACAATTATTACTTTCTGAGTCGTAAACACTCACATTTTCAACATAGAGATTAGAAGCACCGTGGATATCCATTCCGTTGTGAAAGGCATTTTTTACAATTACATTTTTAATTGAACAGTTATTCCCACCACCATCTACTTCGATACCCATCCAACCAGCTTCATTCACATATATATTTTCCATAGTACAGTTATCAGCAGCCTGGAATACCACACCACCTGCAGAAATGTTACCTGACAAATTAGATACATGGATATCATGCCCACCCGTAACCTGAAATGCTCTAGCTACCCCTCCTGCCTTATAAAAATTATCCATTATAAGGTCGTCGGCTATGATATTGGAACATGCCACCAGAATAAATCCACCATATGAATTATTCATGCGGAGATGCTGGATTCTAGTATCCGATACACTATTTAGTGTTACTCTATGGAGTCCTTCAAGAGTGCTATTATTAAGTGACCCCCCGTCAATAATCAAATCCTGTTGATCTGTATGTACAAAATCAGTAGATAAACAATCAGGAACCGAGGATGAGGTATAATTCCAGCTTTTTATCGTTACGTCTGCAACGTAGAATTTGCCTACTAATCCCATTGTACCATAATGTGTTCCATTAATCATGTTCGATATATATAGGGTATCACATTCAGACGAATTTATGAACATGGTAGCATCATCAAGGGTAAGTGATGAATTTAGAAACCACGTTTTACCACTATGACTTAACATCGAGGCATTATTTATCTGTCCTTCCAACCATGTTAAGTTTACATTCTGATCTTTATGAATGATTATTCTGTTATTCTGTTCATTCAGTGGATTTACAGAATTATAACTGCATGGAGAATGTGTAACATATGCACTTGCGTTCATGGTTATGTTAGCAAAAAATAAAATTAATAAAATTATTTTAAATACGTGATGTATTTTTATACCCCCAATGGATTCCATAAAACATATCTGGTCAGGCCGTCTCAAAACTCGACCAATTTCTACAATTAGACAATGGACATTGTTGACTTTAAATTTAGATGAGGTTTTGCCACTTTCCATATTAGTCCTCATTTTCTATAATTTTCGCTGATAAGGTTTATTTTGTAGAAAAATTTGTTTTAGATAGATCAAAACGAATTTAATTCACATTATACCATCAATTCCAGTTAAAAATATTATTAGTCATTTATTCGCTAAAAAAACTAAGTTTGAATTTTAAACACATACTCTATATTTATATTTTTACGCCATTTATAGGAAAAAAAATCCAACGAGATGCTAATTTTTACATATGTAAGATTAATTGAGCTTTTAAAGTCAGATTCTGTATTTGACGATATTTAGAATGCTATTTTAGAGGCTTTATATATGATTTTTTAGCAAAATAGGTAGTTATAACCTATTTTTTGGCTTTTAAAGCATTATTGCTAATTTTGGCAAAACCTCAGATAGGAAATTATTCCTATATCAAGAGACTTTTCATTATTTTATGGGTTTTTGATTGGTTGCAGTCAATTGCTAATGGAATTAACGGTAAATTTTGGTGACTCAGTTCCAAAATCCAGTGATAAAAGTAAGTGTAACACCATTACATAAAATTTATAATTCTATATTTATGTAAT
>MDTP02000225.1 GCA_001714685.2 Methanosarcina sp. Ant1
AATTTTTCACGAAAATATAGAATTAAGTGCTTTTATTTGGAATTTAAAGCATTTTAAATGATTTTGGCATAAGCTCACATAAGTAAAATATCTCCTAACTTTATTTACTTATCAATATTCGTTATGAAATATTGGGAAGTTTGCAATAGCCATTTCAATTACTTGTCACGAGTAGAAAGTCGGAGTCTTTTGTTACTGTAATTCTGGTTGCCTTTAGCTGCTTTCTTCATACTTTGAAATAGTGGGTCGTGTACACGAGTTATTGATCAATTCCGAAAAAGCGAGTATATCTCCTGTATTTGAGGAAAATGTAGAGAGATTCTGTGCTTACGGTTTTCAATAACTCACGCCCACAACCGTTATTTTCATCAATGGTAATTTTTGAATTACATCGGAAACAAGTGTATATGCCTTACTTTTTAGATTTGGCTATGAGAAAAAAGACACAATAACGAGTATATGCGAGAGACTCAAAAAAGAAGACGGGGCAACATAGACAATGGAACTGCGTGTCGTTATTGCCCTGAAAATTAGGCCCCTAACTCTTCTTAATAACTCATGGAGAGAACAGAAACACATTAAAGGTAACACTCATAAAAACTAATTTGGGCAGTTGTTGAGAAAGTAAGCCCGTGCTTGAAAGCTGGTAATGTACGTGAGTTACTGATCAATCCCGAAGAAGCGAGTACATCTCCTGTATTCATCCTTGAAGATAAGCACACGCTCGTATCGGGCTTCAAAGCCAGATTCAGGATAAATATATCAGGCGTGTTTTTTTGGAATAGGCGCAAAGGTAAATTGAGTTTCCTCATCACAGGCGGATTAAGGAATCAAGGTTGCTGGCGCATGCTATATCCTGTGAAGCTTTCTTGGGTAAATCGAATAAAGAAGTTAATTTCAATCAAGTGAAGAGGCTCTATGTGAGTTGTAAGTGTGATCAGAGGGCTTTGCCCTTGTATGCTTCAGTTTAAAATTATAGGACTTATGCGGTTGAAATGAGAGATCAATAGCAATGGATCCTCAACGGTATAAATCACGCCTTTGATATCAATATCTATTATGCTTGGTTTTCTACCTCAAATGCGTAAGTCCTCTAATAAAAATTAAATATATTTGTATAGTTATGAAATGTTAATTTATACTGTGAAAACTATAAATGCATCTTTAATATCACTAAGGACCCGTTACGAAATAACATAGGTAACGCATAATTTTTGCGATTAAATCGATGGGCTTGCTTGTGAAAACGGTTGAGTAGAGTCTAAAAAGATGCTTATGTTATTTCACGGTGGGTCCTAAGGTAATTTCCATGTAACGAGAACTCAAAGAAGCAATAAAAAAATTATATGAAGAAAAAGATCCCTTCCCCATCCTGAGTACGGCGTTTATTGTTGGAGAGAAGGGGAAGGTGAGGTGTTCTGAGCTTAAAGGTGAAGCCATGCATAAGTATCTGAAAATATTGATCATTCTTCTCCTGATTGTAATGATTCCAATATTATTGATTTATGGGAGCGTTGCTTTTATTATACTCTTTCAAGACCAGGCACACTATGATTCAGAGGGTACGAACCTTGGCTCTTCTGAGTATTACGATAGAGCGGTAGCCAACGCTGGGGAGACCGGATATGAGACAGAAGTTTATTACGTGACTTGTAAGGAGAAAGAGATCCATAATCATCTTCCCGGTGCTCTTCGTCCCGGTGCCATTGAAGGGCTTGATCCCAGGTTGGGTTCTAATTATCTGGTGAATTCCCTGGATATTTACTACTCAAATTCTTCTTGAATTTCGATCTCTTTTTTAAACAGTAATGAATCAAGTGTTTCTTTTCAAACTAAGAACCCGCTTTCAGAATATAGGTCAGAAGACCTTCCAGAAAGGGAATGGATAGCCCAAAAATTCAAAATCTTATTTGACCTGAACGAAGACGAAATTTTGGTTTATCTCCCTACAGAGAACTGGAAGTCGAACAATGGCTATTTTGATCAGGTAACTGTAAACAAAACTCCGGATTTTGCAGCAACTCATGAATACTTTGTAGGAGAAGCCACCAACTCCACTATTGACGCTCAAAGGGCTTCTGGAGAGGGCTGGTGTTCAGAAACATTTTACAATGAGAGTCAAAAATAGGGCGCATAAATTACATTGTCCCAAATGCGGAAATAAGCCATAGAGAAGGCGGGCGTATTTATACGGTCAAGATCGACAGTCTTGGAGGGATGTATCTTAAGGTATATCTAGGCCCGGGCAGTTCAGGAAAGACCATCCCTGAAGACAAGTACAGGGCTGTGTTTAAAAGAATGTTCGCAAACCTAGGACTCCCTCTTGAAAAGTTGGATGAGCTTAAGTTCGCATATACCGGAGGAGATTACAGGTAACAGCCGTCCGCATTTTCATTAATTTTCCTTTTTTCTTATAGACTGAATGTATTTGTTACTAAGAACCTATCCGAAAAGTCCCAATAGGTCTATAATGTCAAAGTATCCGTTCCAGTTTTGCATATTGCGTAGTGTAAAAGTTACAGCAGGTCACAACACTTTTCTGACAGGCTCTAAGTTGTTCCTAACCATAAACCTATTATTTAGTTGTAAATGTTTGGACGTGGGCTCACCTGTAGAGATGCCCGATTCAAAATAAGCGCAAAAGGACGGGGTATTCGTGACCCTCCGCGCTCCCGACGTAATAAAAAGAAGAATGTATGCTTCATTCTCCCGAGCCTATCGGCTAAAGTCCGAAGGGCAAAATATTGTCATGTGAAATGCAGATTGGTAGCAAGTATCGTACATCCTTCCAGAGTTCACGTACAAGCTCCCGAGCCACGTGCAGTATAAGGTAAGGTATTTGGACAATCCTTAGACGAAAGACTTATTTAATATAACTTTTATAAAAATCATGATGGAAAGTGAAATGCCTCGGTTTACTTTTTAAAAGTCCTGGACAATATATGTGAATCGAAGATTTTCGCTCACTTTTTAGTCCGTAACTGATAATAATATCATATCTTGGTGGATGGGGATAAGGTTGAAAGCAATAGTAGTCTATCTCAGTACTTCGGGGAATACGAAAGCTATGGCCGAAGCAATAGCTAGCGGGATCGAATCAAGGAATGTGGATGTAAAAGCTGTTAGCTTTTATGATGTAAAACCCGAAGAACTAAATGAAGCGGAAGCAATTGCAATTGGCGCTTCAACATTTGACCATGAAATGCTGTCGCTGCCTATGGATAAATTCATGAATGAAACGCTTGTTTCTGTAAATCCGAAGGGTAAAATAGGAGTCGCTTTTGGATCATACGGATGGAGTGGAGAAACGCCTATATTGATAGCCGAAAAGATGCGAGATATGGGAATGGCCGTATTAGACCCCGTTCTTCGGATTCTTGACAAGCCCACAGATAAGGACTTGCAGGAATGCAAAAGACTAGGAGTTGATGTTGCTGAAAAGCTGAAACACAGGAGCGAATAAGCTTAAACATTGAAAATGAAAAGCTTAACCTTGAATGAACAATCGATTTTAGTTCCGAAAATAAATTTTACACATGACTAAAAGACTATCCAAAAAATGTTGTAATCTACTATAGCTTTTTAATTGGTATAATATAACCGGAAAGCATACTCGAGACTATAGTCCGAATGTGACTTATCAACTTTCCATGATTAACTTTTCATAGGCTATAAGTTAGATTGGTGGTACCTATTAAAGCCTTCCAGAAGCTACGTACAACATCCCCAGCCATCGTGCAGTGGAAGGTAAGGTATTTGGTCTTCCGGATGTCCTTTCATATCCCAGAAAATGCCTGTGGTAATTATATTTCTTACTTACATCGTCTTTATATTGTTTGAATAGTTAATAATGGACATGGAAGAAGAATGGATACCTGAAATTAAGAAAGACCTTGTACTTGGCTATTTAGTACTTTTAGATAACCAGGGTAAGGCTCATTATGAAGAACTTAGTGCATCTACTTATGAATCGTTTATCTCTAAAAGTTATGATGGTATTCAAGAAACAATAAGAGATGTTAGTAACTATGAAATAAAAGGTGTTGTAAATGCTCCTTTTCCTACCTATAGATTTAGTGCTTATATACCAATAGCTGATAATCAACATGGAGAAGAAGAGATTTGTATTCTAGGCTTCCAATATCCAGGTCAGGAACCAGTTAATTACCATAAAGTAATGCTAGATCTATTAACAAGTGAATTTAACAAATGTAAAGATAAAGAAAGGGAAGGCTATTTACTAAAATGTATAGAGACATGCCAGAAACATGCAAAACAGGAGTAATTCCTGACCATCAACCCACTACCACTACTACTGTTCTTTGGGGATAAAGGAAGCCTACCGCAGGCTCGTAAAGCCTTCCACAAGTGTTGTACAACCTCCCCAGCCATCGTGTAGGATGAGGTATTTAGCTTACTTCAGTACTTCACCAACTGACTTAAATTCTCAGCAAGATTTCATCTACTTATTTCATTTTTACCGTAATTGGGTGTTAAATTTTGATTTTCTCTTTCACAATGTTAGTTCTAGGTTGGAGTTGGCTGGTTAA
>MDTP02000226.1 GCA_001714685.2 Methanosarcina sp. Ant1
AATTTTTTTACAAAATAGATATTTTTATTAAATATTATAGAAAATAAAGGAATTTGAGGGGAAATGGCAAAACCTCATTTATTAAAAGTTTACATTATTGGTGTGTATTTTTAAATATCTCAAATCACAAAAATCTCCAAAATCACGGAATCTCTCATAGTAACAATATTATAATTAATAATAAATAAAATATTAAATTATCTTCTATAGGAGAGTCGGAGATTCCGGGGACTTTTGAGATTTTGGGGATTTTTAGGAGCATTAAAGAGGGATGAAATATTAAAGGAAATGAATTTCAATGAGTTGAAAGGGTTCTGTCAAGTTATCGGGACTTTTGGTATACCGAAAATTAACAAGAATAGTTGTACGAAAATCAAAAATAAAAATAAAAATAGAAATTAAAGTACATTTGTCATCGGTTAACGAATTTTATGCACAACTTCGAATACCACGTGTAGTGATTTTCCTACTTGAATGTTGAGATTTTAGCATAAAAAATAACACTTTCATGCATTTTATCTCTTAACCGAATACAAATGAATTAAAGTATAATTATCAACTTAGGTTGCAGCCAAAAAGTATGCGTCTTTGAGATTTGCATTTTCAAAGCTAGCACCATCAACATGCGCCCATTGAAAGTTTGCCCATTTTAGGTTTGCGCCTTCAAAATCTGCGTTTGTAAAGTCGGCTCCTTGAAGATTAGCTCCTGTAAAATCCGTTTTTATTAGGTCAGATTTCAATAGGCTAGCTCCCATAAGTGAAGCCCAGTCAAGCTCCGCGTTCGTGAGATTTGCACCTTTCATATTGGCACCTGTAAGATTTGCACCTTTCATATTGGCACCTGTAAGATTTGCACCTGTGAGGTTAGCTCCTGTTAGGTTAGCGCCTTCAAAATTTACCCTTGTGAGATTAGCTCCTTCAAAATTAGCTTTCTCAAGATCTACTCCTGCGAGATTAGCCTCTGTAAAGTCAACACCGACAAGATTCATTTTTGTTACATTCATATTTCTGATGTCTCCATTTTGTTATTAACTCCATTCGCTAAAATAAAGCAAAGCAAAACACCGAGACATATCCACTATTTATTGAAGATATTTCAAAAATAGGGATATTCAAGGTAGGGATATTCAAGGTCTGAAAACCGGGTATGCTATCAATAATCAAAAGACGTAAAGATCTTTGTGTTTAACTTTACCCACGACCAAAATGATCTAACTACATTTTACCTTATTCAACAAGATAAGTAGCAACTGTATCTTATATATAGTTATTGTACATGATAAATAATTATATTTTAATTATTTAGTTCATTTATAATCTTAAATGTTCTATATAATTTTGTTAATCGAACCCATGAAACTTAATTTTGAATCAATAGATAGGGTCTCTTAGGCAAGAAATTGTATTATTCTGGAAAATCTCTTAACTCACAAAAATCTCCAAAATCACGGAGTCTCAGACAGACAACTTACTTATAATATTATAATTTATAATAAATATAATACTATAGAATCTTCTGTAGGGAGTCGGAGATTTCAGAGAGTTCTGGGATTCAAGAGATTTATTAAAAGTATGTTAAATAAGTACATTAAGACGCTAAAAGGTATCCATTTAAAAGTCGGCGCGCACAAAGAGCTACCCTACAGTCTGAAATCGACCTGCTAAGAGGCACAACCTCGAAGAAAATTTTTTTTAATTCGTCTTATTCTACAGAACTTTCTCCACACTGACTTTCTGAGTAAATGTCATCAATAGCATATGTTTATACATTGTCAGAACTAGCTTCCAAAGCAAGAAGATACTGCATTGCAGCTTCTTCCTTACGTCCCATTTCTTCAAGGAGAATTCCATAATTCCAATGCATATCTACATTTTCTGGGTCAATTTCCAGCGCAAGAAGATATTGTTTTTCAGCATCTTCATAGCATCCCATTTGTTGCAGGAGATTTCCGTAATTATATCGTGCAGATGCGTTTAGGGGATCAGTTGACAGAGCAAGCAAATAATGTTTTTCAGCTTCTTCATAACGCCCCGTTTCAGATAAAATATTTCCATAATGGTAGTGTGCTGCCGTATGGTTTGGGTCTGCTTCCAGTGCGAGCTGATACTGTTTTCTAGCTTCGTCCTTATTTCCCATCCTTTCAAGTAAAACCCCATAATTATTGTGTGCAGCTGCGTTTTTAGGATCAATATTCAATGCAAGCTGATACTGTTTTTCAGCTTCTTCCCCGCGCTCCATTTGAAGCAGGAAATTCCCGTAATTAGTATGTGAAACTGCATTGTTGGGATCAGCTTCCAGAGCAAGAATATATTCTTTTTCAGCTTCTTCATTTTGACCCATTTATTTCCTCCATTGTAGAATCCAACCAACAAAAGTAAATTATTCCACCTACTCTGTTTGATAAATAATTTCGGAACAAAGTTCAGTCGAAAGTATTTCGGTAATTATTCAAAAGGAACGTTAAAATGAATGATTTTTTTTAAATATCCAAAAAAAATTGAAATCGGAATAAAGATAAATTTCAATGAAAAGTATCTCGTATTTTTATTATTAATCTTCAGAACCATAGAATTCATACAGCTTTAGCGACTCTTCATATGAAAACCTATTTATTTTCTTCAAGAGCACGCTTAAAATGTTTTTGAGCATCCCCTAAACGACCCATTTTTTCAAGGAGGAGTCCGTAATTATAATGCACTTCTCTATCGTTTGGATCAGCTTTCAGAGCGAGCTTGTACTGTATTTCAGCTTCTTCCAAACGACCCATGCTTTCTAGAAGAAGTCCATAGTTTGAATGTGTAGCTACATGTTTTGGATCGATTTTCAGAGCAAGCTTATATTGTTCTTCTGCTTTCTCCATGCGACCAGTTTCTTCCAAAAGAATTCCGTAATTACAGTGTATAGTCACATGTTTTGGCTCTTCCTTCAGAGCAAGCTTATACTGTTCTTCGGCTTCCTCCATTCGACCCGTTTTGTACAGGATAATTCCGTAATTATAATGTGCGAAAATATCATAAGGATTGATTTCCAGAGCAAGCTTAAACTGTTTTTCAGCTTCATCAACACGACCCCGTTCTCCTAGGAAAAGTCCATAGTTTGAGTGTGCAGCAAGGTTTTTTGGATCGATTTCTAGCGCAAGTTTATACTGTTCTTCAGCTTCTTTCGTCCATCCAATCACTTCCAATAGAAGTCCGTAATTTGAGTGCGTAGCTACATGTTTAGGGTTTACTCGCAGAGCAAGCTTATATTGCTCTTCAGCTTCTTTCAGACGACCGCTTCGATAAAGGAGAAGACCGTAATTAGAATGTGCCATTAGATTATTCGGATCGTTTTGAAGAATAAGTTTATATTGCTTTTCAGCTTCCTTCAGACGACCCATTTCTGAAAGTAAATTTCCGTAATCTAAACGAGTAGCAACATCATTTGGATCAGCTTTCAGAGCATTCTTATATTGCTTTTCAGTTTCTCGTTTGTGCTCTATTTCTTTCATAAGCATAATCAATCCATTAAAGCCTAATTAATTTACTGACCATATACAATAAATAGTTCCTTATTTTAATATTTAAATCTGTTAATAATTTGTCAATGTTTTGAATTGTCAATTTACCAAGTTAATAAAAATCGGCGGTGTCCATGGTTATTGACCAATTCTGAAAAACCGGGAATCCCTGAATTTGAGTAAAATGCAGAGAGACTTGGGTGCTCACCGTTTTCTGTAACTCGCACACACGATCGAAATATACAGTCACGACTAAATATTATTCTGGTTGTTATATGTTATGCGAGAATCTTTTATAGTTAGTTTTGCCATAACCGCAGTATTTACCGCTGTGTTTATGCAAGTAGTACCCAGTTTCCTAGGACTAACTAATTTAGTGGAAGCGGTATTGTTAACTTTAATAATGGGTTTCCTCATTTTTGGATTTGTAGATAAAATTGTACAAAATAAATAAACCAGTTTTTGAGTAGTCTTCACTTGGGGGAAGATGGAAGCGTAATTTTTAGCGAAGTACTGATACTGTAACTGAGATTTCTCAACTACTTATCCTTTAAGCCGTCTGCTATATATCTAAAATTAAATTTTAAAATTATTGAACTGACATTCCGCAGATGTTTGCTAAAATTCAACAATTTTTCACGCTATCGTTTTTTCTGAAAATTGCTTTTCCTATTCAAGCATATTTTTTAGAAATATCTCACACTTTTTGGTCATGTACCTTTAATGAAAGCTTTTAACCCCTATTTCCGGAAGCTTCAGTTGAGATAATAATTTCAAACTTTTGAGTAAATATCCAAAAACGATAGCAAGAAAAATGTTATTTTCTTGAGGACATCTGCGGAATGTCGGTTCGAAAGCCTGCAGAGCTTCTTTTTCCAAACCTGTTTCAAAGAGCACTTTTCCCCTGAGTTGCCAGGCATCAGCGTTTTCAGGCTTTACCTCAAGAGCTTTTTCAAAAGTCTCCCTCGCTTGCTCAATCTCTCCAAGCCTGATATGGAGTTTTCCCTTTTCTAATAAGGCACCCGCATCAGAGGGATTTCT
>MDTP02000227.1 GCA_001714685.2 Methanosarcina sp. Ant1
AAATTTTTTGCAAAATAAGCTATACTACCAAATATTATTGGAAAATAAGGAATATTGTGGAAAATGGCAAAACCTCAATTATGTAAATTATTTTAGTTTCGAACTGAAATATCTATAGTCACGCCTGTAATTGTTGCAATAAAAACCACTTTGTGCTCATCGAGCAGTTGCATTATTTGGCCTCGTGACTATATGCAGATCGCATCTTTGTTCCAGGACCTATCTCTCACAAATATTCCCACGCTTCTGGTCTCTTTGTCTGTAATCGGGGTTATTGTTCTTAGCGAAAGGGTCAGCAACAAATTTCCAGGTGCATTATTAGCGATCTTTGGTGCAATTGTTTCAAGCTGGATATTAGGTATTTCTTCCTACGGGATTGCCATCCTTGGCACAATGCCAGAAGGTCTGCCGCATCTATCTTTTCCTCAAGTTCCACTCTCTAATATCCCAAAGATCCTCAACCTCTCAGTGGTATGTTTTATTGTCATCCTTGCCCAGAGTGCTGCAACATCTCGGGCTTATGCTATGAAGTTTTCTGACACTTTTAATGAAAATGTGGATCTCATCGGATTGAGCTTTGCTAACGCAGCAGCAGGGATATCAGGCACTTCCGTAGTCAACGGCAATCCAACCAAAACCGAAATGGTCAAAAGTGTCGGAGGGCGTATCCAGCTTACCCAGCTCACAACGGTCTTCATTGTTCTGATAGTCCTGTTGTTCTTTACCAAGCCGTTCGCCTATTTACCCACGGCTGCACTTTCATCGATAGTATTCCTCATTGGTTTGCGTCTTATCGATCTTAAAGGGATGACCGCTCTTCACAGACAGCGGCCTGTCGAGTTCGCTGTCGCCCTCATAACAGCTATGACGGTCGTAGTTATAGGTGTCGAACAGGAAATTGCGATAGCCATTGTTCTATCTGTTATTGCTCACCTGCGCCACGGTTATCGACCGCTTAACCTGCTGCTTGTTCCAAAAGCCGGAGGTGCCATGAGGACAATCCCACTTGAAAAAGGAGAACAAGCTGTTGAAGGCTTGTTAATCTATCGTTTTGGTTCAAACCTCTACTTTGCTAACGAAAACCGCTTCACGGAAGAAATAATTTCACTTGCTAAAAAAGGTGGTTCACTTAAATGGTTTTGCATTTCTGCAACGACATTGGAGATATTGATTTCACCGCTACAGAGGCACTCAAAAAGGTATATATCCAGCTGCAAAAAATGAGTATTACTCTTGTATTAAGCGACGTAGTACAGCCTGTGATGAATGAGCTGGATAGAGATGGCATAACCAAAATGATTGGTAAGGACGGTATCTTTGAGTCAGTTTATGATGCTATAGAGGCTTACAAGAACGCGACAGATAGTTCACGCCAACTCAAAACATGAAAATATCGAAAGGTCAAACTCTACCTATTGAATCCTGATTAAACCCTGGAGTGTTTTATATTCTGCCAGATAAATCGCATTCATAAATCAAAGTTGCGGTGGCACACCTCACTGCAAGCAACGGGATATATTCGCGCCCCCGCTCTCGTTATAATCTAATTTTCCTACTATTCTAAGCAATTGCATCCCCGTAGCAAGCTTTAGAGTGTTCTACTAAGGAATGGTTAAGAAATAACTCCAAGTTTTCACTTTGGGAATGGCTCTATAATTCCATTTCCCCAAATAAACATCAAAGACAATATCGGTAACAGAAATACTTGAAATTATAGTTTCATCATTCCTTAGCAAATAAATTTTAACTTATATTATATATAAATTATTATAATATTTGAATTTATTTATTTGCCGTTCCTATATATCCTTCTTCCAATGGAGAACACTATCAAACGTCGTTATCTAATCTCTCCTTAAGCAATCTTTTTTACATTAAAAACAGGTTCAAAACCATCATAATCAGAAGACAATTGAAGTACCAGGAGCTAAAAGCTATAGTGGCGATTTAGGTAATGTACTGGAAGCCTGTTATCAGGAAACAGCAATTAAAAAAAGAAGATTTCGAACTGCAGGAAGCCAAACCACAAGCTTCCTGCTCATCTGTATACACGAGTCTGTTTGCAAATCTCACTATGGTTTCTCGTCATAAATAGCGTACGTAAGTAATTTAGTCCATCATTAATTGATTGATGTTATTCCAAAATAATCGAAATACAGTTTCCAGCTCTTTCTTTTCCCACATTTTTGGCTTTGCTGGGGTCAGCCTGCTGTAAGAGCATATAAACGCCAGCAAATGCCGTGTTGGAGAGGATGTCATGAAAACATCAATCAAGTATTAGTGGACGACCGACAGAATGTCATGAAAACATCAATCAAGTATTAGTGGACGACCGGATAGATAACTAATAGTGTAATGAATTTAGTCCATTTGATGCTAATTTTCAACTTTTTATCGAGACTTTCAATCAAAACTTAAATATTTTGGAAAGCATTCACTACTGAATGTAGGCTATAAAATTACTTATCAATAATATTATATCCTTGATTAGGGAGAATTATGCTATCGGATTTAATCACTCTACCAGGATAGACGATTACTCCAGATCCTATTTTAACTCTATTACCGATAGCTGGACCCAATACATAATATCCAGAATTAACTATCTCCTTGCCGACAATAACTTTCACCATCGGTGCATTCATTTTGGGTTCGCCCTCATCAGCATTCCTTAGAATACAATCTGTGATATGTGATCCAGCGCCAAGAAAAGAACGACTTCCCACTATCGAAAAACGAATATCGGTATTAATAATTGAATCGCTCATAACACAGCTCATAATAATATTTTTATTGGCAAGAAGACTGCTTTTTGCTCCTAACACTCCAAACCAGACCGTACAACTTGGCTCAAGAACAGCATGATCGCCAATATGTGCCGCTGCAATAGTTACGTTTGGTCCAATAATAACTCCATCTCCAATGGTAGTTGGACCTATTATAGTTGCTGTAGGATCTATTTGACAATCTCTTCCAATATGGATTTGACCATAGCGTTTCGATAGATAAGATAATACTTTTCTAAATACCACATTTTGATTTTTAAGCCCTATATTTAGTTGACGTACTTGACAATAAATACCCCATGTAAAGTTGGCAAAAAGTAGCTGTGTCCAATGCTTAATAGCGATATAAGATAATCGTGGTACTTGTAGTTGCAATGGAGGGAACACAGCAAGCAAGTTATTTGATGATCTTGGCCCCGCCTCAGATCCTAACGATGGCAAGGAGAAACATGAAAGAGATACACTTTCTGTATCTATTATTACAGGTATAAAATCTCTCTCTTGCACTCCAGCTGGAAAAAAGAAAAAGTCTCCCATATATAAATTTCCCACGTGTTCCATAGTGTGCTGCGGGTAGTAGGTATGTACACTAAAACAAGGGTCGGTATCTAAAAATGCTAAACGTGCAGGTTTTCCAATTGCTGAAGCCTTGTTTAAAAATTCCAAGACTAATTCCTTATTGAAGTAAATATCATCACGGTAAACAAGCGATTGGGAGATAGATGGAATAATTTCTTCTAACGATGAGATAAAAAGAGGTTTTTCTTTAATTTTTAAATGTCTGAATACATCTTCTTGATGTTCGAAGATTGTCTTGTTTAATACTGGCAGTTTGGAGGCTGGTGATTCGAAGGGATGGATAACTTGCTTTGTTTCAAGGATATACCTTCTAATCAACTGATCTACACTGCTTTTGGAGGTCATCTTGGCAATATATGCATGGTTTAATTAAAGAGCTTGTGACTATCAATTGGATGAATCTCATTTAACTTAATTATTAATTTCTTCTAATTTCAATGTCTTACAGGGATCTATTTTCGTTCTATTATCTCTACGATAACAGTGACAAACTTGTCTATACACTGGAGTTATAAAGATGCAGAGCTTCAAAGTAACACCAGACAGGATAGAGGGCAATACTGCAGTGTTGCTCTTAAGGATGAAGAGACGATTAAAATTAATATCCCCTTCTTTTTACTGCCTCCTGAGAGTAAGGAGGATGATATCCTGGACATCACAATTGCCAGAGATGTGCAGGAGACAGAGGACGCGAAAGAAAGAGCATCGAGTTTGCTTGAAAAGCTTAAAAAGAAGAATAGAGAGGCTAAATGAAACTGCCTTAGTGCTATTCTATTATATTAGGAAATTATCTACGGGTGCTACAGTATCTAATAAAAGTTAACCTGCCATTCTTAGGTTTCGATGGTTGTAAACAGTTTAAGAAAAGGAGAGTTAGAGGGCGGGGAGAATGAACTCGCCCACACGCTCAAATCGATTAACTTTTTTACTTCAAGTTTTCAAGTATAACACATGGAAACCGAGGAAGAATGGGAACAGAAAATAGAAGAGTGGGAACAGAAAATCAGAACGGCTTTCTTTGAGTATGCACGGGATAACGAGCTTCCCGTTTCAATACTTCTTATTATTTCGCAAGGCAAATATTGACTCAGTTCCAAAATCCAGTGATAAAAGTAAGTGTAACACCATTACATAAAATTTATAATTCTATATTTATGTAAT
>MDTP02000228.1 GCA_001714685.2 Methanosarcina sp. Ant1
GTATGGATCTCACAAAAATCCAAACTAAATTAGTTGATATCTTATGATTTTTAAAAGAATATTTCGAGATATTACTGGCACTTTCCTCTTAAGACAATGGAAACAAATAGATAAAGAAGACATTATACCTGTAGAGGATTCCATGCTTCCTGAAATTCATAGAATTCAGGCAGAAGGATTTAAATATGAAAATCAAGGAAGAATTGTAAAGTATTCAAATATTTTCAGAAATATCTTCTACGTTATTATAAGTCAAGATAAGGTTGTAGGCTATTGCATATACTACCTGAAACCGGTTTTCTCTTTCAGAGGCTTTGAGAAACAATCGGTAATTAGCGAAATTGCAGTTGACGGGAATTTCAGAGGCAGGGGTTTCGCTGAGAGATTATTGAAAGAGAGTATTGAAGAAATGAAATTAAATGGAATCTCGTCAATTCTTTTATATGTAGATATAAACAATCAGCCTGCCATACGCTTATACGAAAAATTTGGTTTCCGAGAAATTAAAAAAGTAAAAAATGTATGCGGCCAAAAAGAGATATGTTATGAAATGGAATTAGGACTTATTTGATTTTTTTCTCTTTGCTTTTAAAAAAGCGTTTTTTCTCAAACATAATTGATTATGCATGCTATTCACACCTCATGTGCTTTTAATTAATATACTTGGTATTTGTGGGCGGGCTTATATTACTTGTAAAAGGTGAAGGCCTCTTTGTAGTGGCCTCAACTTTGATTGCAAAAAGGTTTGAAGTATCCGAATTTGTAATAGGGTTGACTCTCGTATCCGTGGGCACTCAGAGCCTGAGCTTGCGTCTTCTATATTGTTAGTAAAACTTTAACCGTCTAAATGGGCAGTTTGGAAAGTTATCCCTTGGTCTTTCGTAACAGGCTCTAATTTTACCAGTGAAGAAATGTAAAAAACCTCTACTGCAGAGGGCGTTTTTTAATATTTTTGGTATTTACTTCCCGGATATTCCGGTCATCGAGAGTAACTTTGGGGTATTTTTATGAGATCCTATGGGCATAATATGAACTCCTCTTGAGAAGCTCATAAGTTCTTTTATTGTCTCTGATGCTATGGATAAACCTTCTTCTACAGGATTAGATGCCTCTTTCATGCGGAACATTATCTCTTCAGGCACACTGATTCCCGAGATGTTCTTGTTCATGAATTCAGCCATACCGAAGGACTTGAGAGGGATCAAGCCTGCAATCACAGGGACCTCAAGGTGGCTTATAGCTTCCATAAATTCTTCGAACATTCCCACGTCATAGACAGCCTGAGTCTGGATAAAATCAGCTCCGCACTTAGTCTTT
The DNA here is from genome assembly GCA_001714685.2 of Methanosarcina sp. Ant1. Lineage (GTDB taxonomy): Archaea > Halobacteriota > Methanosarcinia > Methanosarcinales > Methanosarcinaceae > Methanosarcina. The sequence goes on from MDTP02000228.1 coordinate 1,318, forward strand.
TTTTCAAGCTTTATGATTTGCAAGGGCTTTTCAGAATTTATCCCTGAGACAGCACCTGTACAGAAAGAGGTTCCTCCGTCCAGCTTGTTTCCCGCAAAATCGACGCCTGAATTCAGCTTACTGACAACTTGCATGAGCTGTACGGAATCAAGGTCATATACGGGCTTTGCTCCAGGATGGTCTCCGCATGAAGGAAAATCCCCGGTCATTAAGCAAATATTCCGGATACCCAAAGCGTAAGCTCCCAAAAGATCTGATTGAAGTCCAATCCTGTTCCTATCCCGGCAGGTGAGCTGCATAATAGGCTCGTGCCCCTCATCGAGCAGGAGCTTACTAAAAGCCAGGGAACTCATATGCATAATCGAACACTGATTATCCGTGACATTTAGAGCATCTGCAATGCCTTTGAGCTGGCGAGCATCTTCCAGGGGGACTGAAAAGTTTGTTCCCTTAGGAGGGGAAACTTCAGCAGTAACCAGAAATTTGCTGGAATTCAGTTTTTCACGAAAATTAAAATGCATTAAATAAGAATATTAGAAATGAAATTATTTAAAACCATGCTCCTGAGGGGCATGGATAACGTAAAGAAGATCAAGCCTCTTGATTTTTTTCAAACGCTCATAAATTAGAGTCCAGACACAATCATTCACCCTTGCGACTTCACATTTCCCGTCAACAGCCCCTCCACAGGGCCCATTCAGAAGTCCTTTGGGACACTGGGCTTTAGGACAGAGACCGCCGAATTCACCTATGGTGCAGTTCCCACACATTACACACTGTTCGGAAAGGAGCTTGCCCCCGCTCGAACCTCCCAGGGAAAGAGTATCATTTGAGCCATATACGGGCACCTCTGCTACATTAGCTACGGAAGAAACGCCACTGCCACAGCCCATGACAAGGATACAGAATGCCTCATTTATCTTCTCATTTTTCTCAACCAGGGACTCAAAAGACCTTATGCTGCAGGCTGCAGTAGGAAGAGTCCAGCCTACAACATGCTTTCCGCTCTCCTCAAGTCTTCTACACATTTCAAGAACTTCGGGCTCTCCTCCGGTCCTTAGTTTTGCAGCGCAGACATTGCATCCGATAACGAAGATATTGTCTTCATCTTTTAATATGGCAAGGATTTCCTCAAAGAGTTTTGCTGAAGTTATAATCATAATTACCTCAAATATCTATATTCCAGATCGTTCCGGTTTGCAATACATTCGCGGATCATTTCGGCGATAAGTGGAAGGGAGCGGGCCTGCCTTTCAAGTTTTCCGGCAAGGCGCCCAAGTTGCAGAAGAGTGCCCATTACGAGCACGTCAGTCATTTCCGTTTCATGGGAAACTGCGTCCCTTGCTAGGGCTGCATCCCCTCCCCGGGCAAGCATTTCCTGTTTTATTATGAGAGCCTCTGTTGTCGTAAGATTACGAATTTTCAGTATGAGGTGGATGCTTTTATCCTGCATTACCTTTGAGCCTATTCCGGTTGCCCCAAGTTTCCGCATTGCTATTGCTGCGTCCTGAGGGGTCTTTACTTCAAACAAAGAAACTTCGTACCTGCCCCCTTTTACTACACTTGGCCGACTTCTTAGAGCCCCTGAAAGCTTTACGACGTCAAAAGTCTCAGGAACATCGTGCGTACGGATGATATGGGCTCCCTTGTAAACTGCAATAGCTGCCGCAGCCAGGCTTCCGTAGAGCCTCTCAGTTACAGGTTTTTCAAGGACATCTCCGATGAAGGATTTCCTTGAGAGGGCTGCAAGCAAAGGTTTTTCAAAAATTTTTAGGCGTTCGAAATCATCAAGGGTTTCAAAATCATATATTGGAAGCTTTTCATCTGTCCATCTGCCTATTGCAGGGTCGAGTATCAGTTTTTCCTGTTTAACGCCTCTGGCTTCAGCGGCCTGTATGATGGAATCAAGTGCTTCAATGATAGAGTCCATCCCCAGAGGGTCTCCGGGAACTTCTCTTGAAGCCATGACAACGGCAGGACACCCATAGTCTGCAACTACATCAATCATTCTAGGATCTGCGGTAAAACCGGATACATCGTTTACAATCTCGGCCCCTCTTTTTAGAGCTTCTTCTGCGATTTCAGAAAACATTGTATCCACGGAAATCACAGCATCTACGTTGCCTTCCAGAGCCTTAAGAGCTGGCAGAATGCGCTCAAGTTCTTCCTTCTTGCTTATCTGTTCGGAAAAACGCCAGGTTGAACGGGCTCCCAGATCCAGGAAAGTTGCTCCGTTTTCAACCATTTTTAGGGCAATCTCAAGCGCAGAATCCGGGCTTACAACCGAGTTTTCGTAAAAAGATTCAGGGCTCAGATTAATAATACCCATTACATGTGAAGGGTATCGATCTCCCACTTTTATACCGCAGATATCAGTATCAACAACCATTTTTGACAACCAGGCTATATAAATTTATAAATCATTTAGTGCCAACCGGCGCATAATAAACATTAGTAAGCAAATAATGATGGAAACCGAATTAACGAATCAAAGAAACTATCTCTATAACTATATATTAATCAATAAATATATTGGCCTGTTTATCAGCCAGATTTTATCAGGTAGATTTGTTTATCAGGTAGATTTTATCAGGTAGATTTGTTTATCAGGTATATTTATTTCTCAGGTAGGTTTGTTTAAGACTTATTATGGATCAAATCATGGGAGAGGAATATTTTATCGTAACATGACTATATATTTAAATCGACATTTATCCTAAACATATTACTAAACATATTACTAATCATAAACTTGTATTGTAGTAAAATACGCTTCAATAATACATAAAAATATTGATGTGTAAAAGTAGTTTAACACAAATGGGAAAGCAATATTGCGCATTAAATTAAAAATTGGCTACGAAGAATAATTGCTGTTATCGTAAACCTGTAACATAGAGAAAACGAAGTTGAATTTCTTAATCTGGTACAATTGGGAAAACAACTTTTCTTGCTTTAATATGGGATGGTCGAGAATGCTAATCTTACATCTCAACCTGATAATCTGGTGCCTTTTAACCCCGGTCATAACAGAAGATCACCACACTAATTGTCATCTGATGTCATTAGGCATATGAGGAGACAATTGAGTGGAAAAAAGTTACTATTAACAAGAGGGAAATGCGCTAAAAATAATTAAAATTCTACTAAAA
>MDTP02000229.1 GCA_001714685.2 Methanosarcina sp. Ant1
GTGGATGTAACGGTGTTCGTGGATGTGTTAATTACAGAGACGGAGTTGTTGCCTGAATTTGCCACATATACCTTTGATCCATCCGGAGTGACTACAACTCCTCTAGGAACACTTCCGACATTCACAATGGCTGTAACATTGTTTGTAGATGTGTTAATTGCAGAGATATTGTTGCTGTTAAAGTTCGTTACATATACCTTTGATCCATCCGGAGAGACTGCAACTCCAAATGGAATCATTCCTACGTCCACCGTAGCTGTAACTGTATTTGTGGCTGTGTCAATAACAGAGACAGAGTTGTTGCCTGAATTCGCCACATATACCTTTGATCCATCAGGGGCGACTGCAACTCCTATAGGATAGGCTCCTACTTTCACCGTAGCTGTCACAGTGTTTGTAGCTGTGTCAATTACAGAGACAGAGTTGCAGTTAGAATTCGTGATGTATACATATGTATTCACGAGCGAAGAGTTTTGTTCAGGAGATGCAGATGTTGTAGACGGAACGAGTATTAAAAATAAAATTAAGATTGTTAATGTTGAGGCTACTGAATATAAATATTTGTTAGCTTTAATTATACTTCCCCCTTTGTCATTCTTATTTTGGCTTTATTTAATGTACTTTAATTTTTCAAAATCTGGAATTGATTCTACTGACAGTTGACAGCAAAGAAGTCTCTTCGCTTGAGATCACGTATTCTCAACGCAGCCAGCTATAAACATAATTTTGTCCTACTATAAAACACTTTTTACATTTTATATATTTTTATTACTTATGGGAGTTAAAGGGTTTAATGCTATTGATTTATCTGTTTAACTGTAACTTGACTTTGTCACATTACCTATATCCATCTACAACAAAGTATAATTATAATTATAAATTTAATATTGTGAAATAAACAACCGGAGACCGTATCAAGTCAAAATATTTTTAGTAATGTCCATAAGTTGTTGAAAATCATATGCATAAGACTCTTTCTACGTTTTCCCACAAAGGGAATGTAAACTTATTTTTCAGATATGATCAACGACTAACGGACACAACAGAAAATAATTTGCCGAAAATAATTTGCCGAAAAAAAGTTAAATAAGATTGAAATCAAATTGAAAAAACATATGAAATTATCTAACCAGACTAAGATATCAATAGTTGCCGCCGCTTGTCTCCTTTTGCTGGCAATATCATTGAAAAATATATTAAATGTCCCGGCGGAAACATTATCAAGGGACATAATACTTTACATTTTTATTTATAGCCTGTTTGGTGTGCTACCTTCAGTGAAAGAGGAACTAAAATCTGACAATGCTAAATATTGGTATTTGGCAATAATCATTACTACTCTGGCTATTATCGGAGTGTACGCTCTTTAATATTTTGAAAGGATAACTGATTGCAAGCGAAAAACTTAAAATCGCCTTTTTCACTTCTGTTTCCTGTCTACGCTCTGCTTCGGTCTGGAGGGGAGGTCGAGCGAAGAGGGGGGAAGGGAACTCAGGGGAATTACTTTTCATAAACACCGTCTAGTTTTTGCTTCTGGCAATTATTTCGGCTCTTCGTTGTTTTGTGTGGATATCCTCATAAAACCAACGCGGTCTTGAATTGAAAATCATCTTATCCATAGAGAATGACGAAGATCCATTATTTCTTCTTGCTCCTCTTTCCATATGGGCCGCTTATATTCCCACCCAGCATAAAGGCTAAGTGTTCAAGAACCATTAATTCTCCAGATTGCCATGGCTGACAGATCAGACTCTCACATGCGGTATGAAAACATTGCCGGAGCGCTCTTATTCGGTGCAGGCGTGATAGCTTTTCTCGGGATTATTACGGCTGAAACTCTTTATCCCGGGTACAGCACGTCGCAGAATATGATAAGTGACCTGGGTGCAACCGACCCTCCCAACAGTATCATTATACAACCTTCGTCAAGCATCTTCAGTGCTTCAATGGCTGTTTGCGGCCTCTTGATCACTGCTGCTTCCTATTTTGTTCACCGCGTATTCAGGAAGCAGGCGTTCACTGTCCCTCTAGGCCTCTTTGGCGCAGGAGTTCTGGGGGTAGGCATTTTCAACGGGAGCTATGGAGACATCCACGGAATTTTTGCACTTTTAGCCTTTCTTATGGGGGGTTTAGCTGCAATTACAAGCTCCAGAGTAGAAAGGGCGCCGTTTAGCTATTTTTCGGTGGTTCTGGGAGGAATCGCTCTGCTGGACCTTATCCTTTACTATATATTGGGAAACGTAAGCCCTTTTGCAGCTTTTGGCCTAGGAGGGCTCGAAAGGTGGATTGCATATCCGATTCTGCTCTGGGTTACGGGCTTTGGCGGGTATCTGATGGGGCATTCGCAGACTTAATTTCTTGATCGTAATATAATTTTAATTCACAATCTACCGTAAAAATGCAGTCTTTAAGTAGCATTTTCCGGATTCATGTAAAACCGCTGCTTGGGTAAAACCGCTTCTCCAAGACTGCATAAATTACTTATTTTATATTTTTTTTATTTCTCAGCTTGTACTCAATGATACTCATTACCAGATCCAGAGTAAGCCTGCTGTGTTTTCTACGTTTATAAGGGCCGAAGTGGTTAATCAACATCTAACTCTTGAATATGGATAATCTCGCTGAAAAAAGCACTTTATCGCTAGCAAGATCCACTAAAACAAGGATTGAAACTTATTCTTGACACATAGTCAGGATGAAACCAGGGAAAATTCGCGAGCAAGATCCACTAAAACAAGGAAAACGATGGGGGTCCAAACTCAACAGCTCCCGCAACGGTTGCGAACCGGTCACGATTCCGGTCAACGCCACTTTGTATTACTGAGGAACAAGCTGATGCTGCAAGCCCGGATATAATTAAAACTAGAGAACGAACGCTTGCGAACAAATTCCGACCTTTAACTAATAAGATAAAAAATAAAAAATCTTTATGAAAATAAAAATACTTTATGGAAATAAAACGTTTTTATTTTGTATTTTCAATGCTTAATCAATTACCGATCATAAATCCTAACAATTTTTCAGTTGAGAATAAATCGTTATTCCCACTTCTTATGATCTTATTCCGTAGTCACTCCGTCGAATTCCGCTTCATTGGCTTCGGCTTCTTCCTTCGTGGCGCGCAAGATTCCATCCTTGTGATGCGCCGGCGAATAGATCGTATAGAGTTTCAAATCCTCCGTTTTCGAAGTGTTAATGACATTGTGCTGTGCGCCTGCCGGCACCACTACCGCAAACCCGTCTCCGACTTCATATTCGTTGCCGTCAATTATACACTTCCCCTGCCCTTTCTCAAAACGGAAAAACTGGTCGTTTTCCTCATGCACTTCCATCCCGATTTCTTCCATGGGCTTGAGGCTCATAAGTACCAATTGGCTGTGCTTTGAAGTATAGAGCACCTTGCGAAAATTGCCATTTTCCAAAGTGGCCTCTTCGATATTATTAGAAAATCCTTTCATATTTTTAATTAATTCTTAATCGTATATAATATTATTTGTGAGCATGATCCACTAAAACAAGGATTGAAACCAGTTTGCGCTTTTCAGCCCCTTGAGTTGGCTGATTATTATATATTGTCAAAAATAACACCATAATCGGTTGAACAATTTAGAAAAATTTAAATGTCGTTGATATTTAAATACTACAGGTACCAGGGAAATAAGCGGAAAACGTCAAAAAATATGTGAAAAATTTGCTCTATTTTGGAAAAACGGGCCGCAGTACTCAAATTCAAGGTATGGCGACTGTGGGAATATATTTATATTAATGTAACTATCTAACTTTATTTATAATATTGGGATGCCAGCCTCTACAGTCCTATCCAGGAAAAGAAGGATGAAAATGAATCTCAATGGGTAAAGACAATGGGTAATAATCAAACTCCGGAACAGCAAGCCAGAAATGACATTGATAGAAAATTAAATGATTCTGGCTGGGTAGTGCAGGGAAAGAGCAGAATCGATTGGAATGTTTCCAGGGGCATTGCAGTTAAGGAGTATCTTACCGATGTAGGGCCGGCTGATTATGTACTATTTGTTGATAAAAAGCCCGTTGGAATTATTGAGGCGAAAAGGGACGAAGAAGGTCACCGATTAACCGTTGTTGAGGGTCAATCATCCGAGTATGCTTCAAGCAAGCTAAAATACCTTAACAATGACCCGCTTCCTTTTGTGTACGAGAGTACCGGCAAAATCACACGATTTACAGATCAGCGTGATCCGAATCCAAGGTCAAGACCTGTTTTTTCTTTTCTCCGACCTGAAACTTTTGAGGAATGTCTCAAAAAAGAGAAACCTTTGAGAGAAAGGTTATTTGATATACCTGAATTGCGAACAGCCGGTTTACGTGATTGCCAGATAATAGCGATCTCAAATCTTGAAAAATCCTTTAAGGACAATCGCCCAAGGGCTCTGGTCCAGATGGCAACGGGTTCCGGAAAAACCTATACTGCTATA
>MDTP02000230.1 GCA_001714685.2 Methanosarcina sp. Ant1
AGTTACGGGTTCAATCAGATGAACTCGTTGAAGCGAATGCATCACTTCATGACAGTGTAACAGGATTCCGTACATTAGCTGATAATTCTCCTGATTTGATTGCTCGTTTCGATAGACAAAATCGCTGTCTATATGCTAATCCAGCTACTACAGAAATTTGTGGCATTCCTTTGGCTGCAGAATTTTATGGTTGGTCTTTAAATGAATTCATTGAAAAAACCAATTCTAAGTTTAAAATAAACTTGGAATTTGCTATAAAGTCAGAAAAACAACGTGATAACGTTTTTACTACAGGCAAGACTGAAGCAATGGAATTCCAGTACGTATCACCTCAAGGAAAAGAATACTGGTTTGATACAAAGGTAGTACCAGAGTTCATTGATGGTAAAGTTGTCTCTGTTCTTGTTCTTTCACGTGATATTACGATAATAAAAGACGTTGAAGCTAAGTTGAATGAAAAAGTTAAAGAGCGTACAGCTGAACTTGAGAAGGCTTATAATTTGTTGAAGGAAAGCGAAGTAGGTCTTGCTGAAGCTCAAAGGCTGGCTCACATTGGAAACTGGGATTGGAATATTATAACTAATAAATTATACTTGTCTACTGAAGTTTGTCGGATTTATGGACGTGAACCTCAAGAGTTAAACGTAACTCGCAATGCATTTTTAAGCTACATACACCCTGACGACCGAGACTATGTAGATGATTCCTTTAATAGGGTTTTAAACGAAAAACCCATCAACATAGATTATCGGATTATCTTAGCTAATGGTGAAGAACGTATCGTACATGCACAGGGCGAAGTTATTTATAATGAAGTAAATATTCCTTTTCGGACGAGAGGAACAATCCAGGATATCACTGAGCGTAAAAAAGCAGAAGAGAAAATTAAGAGCTTAGCAAATGCTGTAGAATCGTCGAACGATGCTATTATAACTGAATCCGTTGACGGCATTATTACTAGCTGGAATAAGGGAGCAGAGATAATTTATGGCTATTTAGCTGAAGAAGTCCTGGGAAAAAACTTTTCAATACTCGAACCGGATAATCTTAAAGGGGAAATAAAACAGTTTTCTGAAAAGATTAAAACGGGAGAAAAGATCGAGCACTACGAAACTTCACGGCTAAAAAAGGATGGTACGATAATAAATGTTTCAGTATCTCTTTCTCCGGTTTTTGATATATCTGGAAAGATTGTGGCTCTCTCAGCTATTGTAAGAGATAATACTGAACGTAAGAAAGCAGGAGAAATTTTAAAATCGAAATTAGAAGAGCTTGCCCGCTCAAATGAAGAATTGGAGCAATTCGCTTATGTTTCATCGCATGATTTACAAGAGCCCTTAAGAATGATATCAAGTTATTTGCAACTTTTACAAAGAAGATATCAGGGCAGTCTCGATGATAAAGCTGATAAATACATCTACTATGCTGTTGACGGGGCTTCCCGTATGCAGAACCTGATTAACGATCTTTTAGAATTCTCTCGAGTGACTACAAGAGCCAGAGAACCTGAGCCTACGGATTCTGAATTCATTTTGGATCAGGTATTATCTAATTTAGAAGTATTTATCGAAGAAAATGAAGCTACAGTGTCTTATGGTTATTTACCTGAGGTAATGGCAGATTATAGCCAGATGGTTCAAGTATTTCATAATCTGATAATCAACGGAATAAAATTCCGAAGTGAAGAGGCACCAACAATTCATATTTCTGCAGAGGAAAAAGCGAGCGAATGGGTATTCTCAGTGCAGGATAACGGAATTGGAATTGATCCGCAATATTCGGAGAAAATATTTGAAGTTTTTAAAAGGTTGCATAAAAAAGATGAATACCCGGGAACAGGTATAGGGCTTGCAATTTGTAAGAAAATTATAGAACGACATGGTGGACGTATATGGGTAGAATCTGAACTGGGTAAAGGTTCGACCTTTTACTTCACTTTACCAATTAACCCTGTGGAAGTATCAAAAACAAACTTTTAATGCATATTCATTTGGCTTTGTAGAAATCAATCGTTTGAGAGATTGCAAATACTTGTTAATGAAGATACAGACTTGGATTTCAGTAGTTGAATATGATCTATTTATTTCCGATATTTTCGTAGTCTATTTATATTTTAGGAATAAGAAACACTGGAAGTAACTTCTAATACTTAAAATGTGGAGCCGCAGCATGAAATTTAGAAAAAAACCTGTCATACCTGCAATAGTCGAAGCTGAACAATACAAACCTGGAATGGAGGACGGTTTTGAAACCAGATATCAGGATGTAAAAAAACCTCACTGTACATGGGAGATTCAATGCTCACCTAAAGAAATTCCTGTTCAAGTTCCGTATATTTATTTAAAGCATGAGAAAAAATTCATTCGAAGTGATGATTGGATTATAAAATACCAGAATGGAAGATAGACACTAATGCGTAATAAGGAGTTTATTACAACTTATGAAAAAGCTGAAGGTCAAAAAGAGTATTAAAATGCATAAATTTTTAACAATGCCACATTATTTATCTTACTGGGGGTCTGGTACTTTAAACAGGGCAGGGTATTTCTCTTTTAATGATATTAGAAGTTCTTTGTCTAATTTTGCATTATAAAGTGTTTTCACTTTAGAAAGTTGGTCAATGGTTAATTCTTTAGCTCCTTGAAGGTTAGCTCCGTGAAGATTAGCCTTTGTAAGATTCGCTCCTTGAAGGTTAGCCTTTGTAAGATTAGCTCCTATAACATTAGCCTTTGTAAGATTAGCTCCTTCGAGATTAGTTCCTATAACATTAGCCTTTGTAAGATTAGCTCCTTCGAGATTAGTTCCTTGAAGGTTAGCCTTTGTAAGATTAGCTCCTTCGAGATCAGTTCCTATAACATTAGCCTTTGTAAGATTAGCTCCTTCGAGATTAGCTCCTTGAAGGTTAGCTCCTATAAGATCAGCTTCTATAAGGTTAGATTCTAAGAGATTAGCATTTATTAATATAGCCCGATCCAGATCAGCTCTTTCAAGGTTAGCTTCTATGAGACAGGCTTCAGTAAGGTTAGTTTCTATAAGGTTAGCCCTTTCAAGATTAGCCTTTGTAAGAATAGATTTTTCAAGGTCGGCTCTTTCAAGGTTAGCCCTTGTAAGGATAGCTTTTGCAAGGTTAGCTCTTTCAAGGTTAGCTTCCTTAAGGTTAGCCCTTTCAAGATTAGCTTCTCTAAGGTTAGCTTCTATAAGGTTAACCCTTTCAAGATTAGCATTTTTAATAATAGATTTTTCAAGATTACACTCTGTAATGATAGATTTTTCGAGGTTATCTCTTTCAATATTAGACTCTGTAAAAATAGATTTTTCAAGGTCTTTTCTTTCAAGATTAGACCTTATACGGATAGATTTTTCAAGGTTAGATTCTTTAAGGTCAGACACTCTTTAACCCCCTTTCCAAACTACTAAATTACCGTGTGAATCTTCTATTTCTAATATATTGTTACGAGGCTAAATATTGCAATTATTAGATGATATGTAAAGCAGTTTTTGTTGCAACAATTATAGCTGTGACTATTTAAAAGAAGAGTAGATAAAGTTTGTGTTTCACTTATTTTGTAGCAAGTCTTCTGACTGTAATTTTATGATCATCTTGTTTAACAGGTCCCGTTTTGAAAAGCAGTAATGGATATATCAGGTTGCATAAGTAGTACTATCATAAAATGGATATATTAAAAACACTGAGAGCAGTTTAATAGATGAAAACCAAAAGCAGTATCATCGATAAAAAAGTGTTTTATATTCCATACTATAAATAGTCCGTATCAGAAGAACTGTTTAAAATTTCCTGTCGATAAATAGGAAGAAACTTTTGGGTTAAATGCAATCGATGAAAAACAGATAGCGGAAGAATGAAGATGTGGATATATTTGACTCTATAGATATTTAACTAAAGACGGGTGCAAAAACAGTTATTGATGTAGGAGAAGCGTAAAAGCTTCTCCGTGTTTGTTTTGAATGATGAATATACCACACCTGTTATTATAAAAGTAATAATTATTTAAATAAGTTTCGTATGTTGAAAAGCAGGTGTATGAGACTATGTGAGGGAAAATAATGCCCTCAAAACATGTTTCACTTTGCGAAATTAAATGACACTGAAAATTAAAAGATGTTTTGGTTTAAATCGTTTTTAAGTCCTTTTTATTATGGTTAGCATCTGGTGTGGATATATCGCGTTCGGCGAAAAAGATTTTCCGGTAAAACAGTTAATTTATATAAATGAGCTTATGCCATTTTAGTTAATGTCCCTTATTTTGGAATAATGAATGTTAAAAAGATCTATTTTTTAAAAAAATTATGTTAAAACACTTTAATATCAAATTAAAGTTAAATAGAAAGGATTATACCTAATTAAACCAATATTATGTCGCCAAACAAATAATTGGGCTCTAA
>MDTP02000231.1 GCA_001714685.2 Methanosarcina sp. Ant1
CTAGGAGTTTATATCACCAGAAGAAAGTAAATCAAGCTAAAAAGGAATTAAATCAGGCTAAAAAGGAATTAAATCAGATTAAAAAGGAATTAAATCAGTTAAAAAGGAAAGTAAGTACAATTTAGGAAAGATTCTTTAAATTTTTCCTATTTTTTATTGATTTTGATAAATTACAGAAGGGCATTCATAATTCAGAGAACCCTTTCGCTTAAAGCTGAAGTGGATGCTATCATGGATGGCAGCCAAAAAAGGTGGTAGAATGTCTGAGAGGGCTATTTTGAAAATTTTAGTGGTTTATTTTTTAATTGGTTGTTTTTTAGCAAGCAACATTATGTGTGTATGTGCTTCATCTGAGGATTCGACGAATTTTTTTAACGAGAACAAAACCGGATCTTCAGAATACATACAAAAGGAAACCCCAAAGAATATAGAGACGAATCCTTCAGGATATATGCAAACTAACAATTCAAAAAATGCATCCTCAGAGTCCTCAAATTATACAGAAGCGAATTCTTTGGAAAATGCACAAATAAAATCTTCACAAAATACAAAAACAGAAAGTTCAGAATACCAGATAAAGCGTTCAGAGAACGATCAAATAAAAAATACAGAGAACACACAAACAAAAAAACCTTCACGCGGCACAGATTTGCCTAAAAGCTCTAAACCAGCCTCTCCGTCTGCAAGTGTCAGTCTCCATGGTGAAAAAACACAGGTTGTCTCTGGAGAGGATATTCTACTAAGGCTCTCAGCAGTGAACCTTATCACAAAACCTCTTATGCATGTTCAAGTCATTATTATTCCACCCTCAGGAATGAGTGTCTCTTCATCGGAGTTCGTTCAGTCGGGCGCAGGACAGTATACGACAACATATGATCTGGATCCCGGACAGGGCAGAGATATTGAGGTAAGGATAGAATCAAATCAGCCCGGAGATTTTAATGTAGAAGGCAGGGTGGTTTATTATTTCGGGAAAGACATTAAAAATGCCGAAGATTATACGCTTAATCTTCCTATAAAGGTAGAAGCAAAATCAGATATTGCGGATAAAACCATACCTGGATTTACATTGGCAAGCTTAATAGTCGTATTAATGATTGTGTTCATTTTAAAAAGAAATTAAATTTGATATGGAAATTCGAGCTACCAATTTGCTACTGAATATTGAGGCGAACGTGCCTGAAAAGGCGCCAATCTCATATTCCGGAAGTTTAGATTAAAACTTACTTCCCGGAATCATCTTTTTTCAATTCATTTTGCCAGATAAGTTCCCAGTAGCAAAGGTGCAAGAAAAGTAGTTATAAACGCAAAGAGTCCACATTTTCCTCAAATAGATTATGTTCTCAAGCAGAACTTTCCAGCTATGAACATTAAATAGTGCCAGAAACCAAATTTGAACAAGATAGTCAATGCATTCCAGATACAGTCTCTAAAAAGAAAATAATTTCGGGCAAGTTCGACATTTAAATTTTAAAAACAAATTTCACAAAATTATTGTATAGGTAATGCAATACCCCTAGAAGGAGGTACTTAAATTGAAAAAATATTTGCCCGTATTAATGATCTCTATTTTTGTTTTTGGGACTCTTTTCTCATGTGTTATTGCACGAGCAGCAGAAAACACAGCAACAAATAAAACAGCATCACAGATCTCAAAAACCAGCGCATCTGTCAATAAATCAGCCTCAGGAAGCGAATCTTGTTCCATAAATGAAAACAAAACTGCAGTAGGAAGTTCTGTGGCTGAACAGAAGTTCAGGGTAGGTCCGACTGTAGTCCTGAGGCCGGTTAATGATGTCATAACCGAGAATCAAGACGGCCTTGTTGAACTTTATATCGATAATCCTTCACTTAATGATGTAACCCTGAATGTAGATGCGAGAATCAGTGTACCCTCTAGTATTCACGTATACGGACAGGGCTTTGGTCAAGCAGGTGCAGCAGGCACTGTTTATGGAACATTTTCCGTGCCGCCTGGAACTGCCCGAACAATCAACATTAATGTCAAGGGAGAAAAAGTAGGCACCTATACCGTACACTTCAGCGGCATGTATTGGCCTGAAGATAACAAGGACTGCTACAATCCAATTTCACTTACCCATCCTTTTGTGATACAAGAGGCTTCCAAAAATCCTGGAGAAGCTTCCAACTCTGACAATAATACCGGAGGAGTAAAAGCCGACGGAAAGGGCTCATTTAGCGTTCCCGGGTTTGATGCATTAATTGCAACTATAGGATTGCTTGGAGTTTATATCGCCAGAAGAAAGTAAATCAGGTTAAAAAGGAATTTATGTAAAATTTTGAAGGGAAAATCCATTAAATTTTTCCCTTTTTTGGTTTGATAAGCTGTAGAGCTGCATCTGATTTTCGAAAAATTTCTGCTTAACGCTGATGAATTTAGGGTTTATTACAGCAGCTCAAAAAGGTGGTAGAATGTCTGAGAGGGGTATTTTAAAAACTTTAATTGTTTATCTTTTAATTGGTTGTTTCTTAGCGAGCAACGTTATGTGTGTATATGCTTCATCTGAGACTTCAACTAATTCAGATTCTAACGAGAACGAAACCAAATCTCCAGAATATACAGAAACGGAAAATCCAGAGTATGTAGATACAGAAGTTTCAGAATCCTCAGAAACAGAAACTCCAGAATATACACAAACTGAAGATACTGAAAGTACATCGGAAGACTCATTTGAATACACAAAAGCAGACCCTCAAGAATATACACAAAGCGAAGATTCTGAAAATACGTCTACAGAATCCCCAAACTACACAGAAACCGAAACTCTGGAATTGGAAACCCCGGAATCTCCACAGATGAACGATACACAAACAGAAACTTCAAACGACACACAAATAGAGACTTCAAACGATACGCAAACGGAATCTTCACACCATACAAAAACAAGTTCTACATACAGGATAAAGCGTGCAGAGTACAATCAAACAGGAAATTCTGGAAACATACAAGCAGAATCTCAAAATACAAGTCTGCCTAAAAGCTCTAAACCAGAACCACCCTCCGCAAGTGTCAGTCTCCATGGTGAAAAAACACAGGTTGTCTCTGGAGAGGATATTCTACTCCGGCTCTCAGCAGTGAACCTCATCACAAAACCTCCTATGCATGTTCAGGTCATTATTATTCCACCTTCAGGAATGAGTGTCTCTTCATCGGAATTTGTTCAGTCGGGCGCAGGACAGTATACGACAACATATGACCTGGATCCCGGACAGGGCAGAGATATTGAAGTGAGGATTGAATCTAATCAGCCTGGGAATTTTAATGTCAAAGGCAGAGTAGTTTATTATTTCGGGGAAGATATTAAAAACGCAGAAGATCACACACTTGATCTTCCAATCAAGGTGACAGCCGTACCTGATTCTCTGGAAAAATCTCTGGAAAAAACTATACCTGGATTTGGAGTGTCAAACGTGATTTTTGCATTAATGAGCATGTTTATCTTAAAAAGAAACCGAATATAATTTCAAATACTTACAAATGTGATTTTTGCCCCATGGAATATGAAGAGACTGCGCCTGAAAAAGGGGTACAGTCTCATATTCCGGAAAACCCCTGATTAAAAACGAATTCCCAAAATTACTTTTTTCAAATTTGCTTTATTCAAAAACATTTAATGATATTCAATGATATGAATAAAACAGAAAATGTTCTCACATTTGTTTAAAAGAGAAACGTTTTTTATAGTCAGCATATAAAATAAATTGAGAATCTTCGAGGTAATTCATTTTGTGATTTATGTGGGAAATATTTTAAAAAGATTATACTTATCAAGACTACACAATGCAAAATACAAAAAGTATGAGCAAATAAAGTAAGTCGATAAATGATAATCTCAACAGTATAGAGACCTCCTTAGGACTTACGCAGTAGCAGGCTCTGCATATTGTTTTCCCCATACTCTTTAAATATCACAATATATTTAATTTGTATCTTGGTCGGTTTAAATATCCTACTGCTGCTACTCTGTGAATTTTCATTTTACTTTCAAACCAAGATATCCCATTTTTGATCCTTTGTACTTCAAGCCTTAGAAAAGCTCTTAATGAAAACATTATATGCGCTCTCTGCGACTCCTTCTTCCTTGCCTGACACTTTTCCAC
>MDTP02000232.1 GCA_001714685.2 Methanosarcina sp. Ant1
AAAGTTAAGATGTAAGCTTTAGTTAGCATTTCCCATTACCCAATTGTAGAATTAAATTTAATTTTAAGACACGCTCTAAGTCTGATATGTCATTCCCTCTTTTCCTAAACCTGGTGCTTATCTTGGCAAAAGGGGAGAAAACATTAGGATTTTGTGATTGGCTAGTTGTAACCGTGGTATCGGGAATTACAGGCATGGATCCTTAATGGGACAAGAAAAAGAAGAAATAACGTTTTAAGCGCACCTTGATATCTCAAAATTAAGATTTTTTTCTCTTTCTCTTCTCAGGCACCACAGGTTCTGTTAAAAAGAATCCAAATGCTGCGAAATCCTTAACATCCATGTTGTGAGAACTCTCACCGGAAGAAATTGCTGGAGTAATTAACCGGAAGAATTCACTGGTGAACTGTTTGTAGCTGAATCCCTCCGCCTCAATCACTAGTTTCCATTTATTTTCCATGGAGAGGATACCCATAAAGGATATCATAAGATACATTGAGGTCAGGAATGGATCGATATCGGCCCGGATTGTCCCGTCATCGATGCCCTCCTGGATCGCATCCCGCAGGATCATACGGCAGGTACCATACCCCTTTCCAATCTCTGCGGTACACGGGTTCTCTTTGGAAAAACGTTCAGACCCGTAAAAGTGGATCATTTGAAGATAATTAGGGTATTCCTGTGAAAATTGGTAATAGGCCTGTCCCATCAGGGCTACCTTGACAATACCCGGCACTTGTTTCTCCATGCATTCCATGTATTTTTCTTTAAGGATATGGATACCTCGGAGTACGATGGTAGCGAAAATCGTCTCCTTATTTTTAAAATATAGATAGAGGGTAGCCTTATTCAGTTCGACCTCGCGGGCGATCTCATCCATGGAAACATCTTCGTAACTTCGAGAAAAAAAGAGACTCTCTGCTGCATCGAGGATCTCCGTCTTTCTCTGCTCTTTCTCTCGTTGTCTTCTATCGGCTATTCCCATTCTTTCCCTCTGACCAACCCATATTTATTCAATACCTGGTAGTTATATGAATTAAGAAATGTATTCCAATTTTCCGCTTTTACCAATTGGGATATATTCATTAGATAAAACATTCAGGCTCCTTTCGTTGGCTATAGAGAGTATGGAGACGCACTGATGCATCTTTAACCAGCCCGGGTTTCATCGATCTGGCACTTTGCGGGCAGTTTTTGATACACGCACAGCAGGTAATGCATTTTTCAGTATCAATCAAACGGGAATTTTCTGCATCAACAGCACCAACAGGACACTTCTCTGCACAGATTCCACACTGTGAACACTCATCACTGACTGCGATAAAATCAACAATCCATAACTTCGAATCTCCTCTATACGGATAAATGCCAGGTACATATACATCAGAAATTTGAGAGATTAATGAAATAGATTGTAGTTTTTCACGTATTTTATGTCCAAATACTTTTGCATGGTTTAAATCATCTTCATCGGGACGCCCTTGTGCTGTTGGTGTCTCGGAATTTGAGAATGAGTGTTCCCCGATAAATGCTGCACAGGCAATGGGAATACACCCACATTTCATTACAATATTTTTTAGTTCGAGTAGTGCATCGTCATATACACGATTACCATAGACAACAACACAGACCGTGGGGGTATTATGAGCTTGAATTGCATTCAGCCATTCAATCAATAATGCCGGTACTCTCCCCATATAAACGGGAACTCCAACTACAAGCAATTCATTTTCCGAGGTCAGTAATGGTTGTTTTCTTGCATCTGGTTTGGTGATATCAATTAATTCCATAGTGTTTGGATTAATACCATGCGCAATGCCCTGAACAACCGCTTTTGTCGTTCCAGTAGGTGAAAAATAAACCGATTTCACAGATTCCATTTTCATTTCACTTACTCCATCAATTGTGTAGGATTCTGCCCGGAGGCAGTCTCACTAGAGTAATGTAACTTAGGGTTATATTATAACTTTCGGTTATTAACTAACCATTAGTTGGACATACATATTACACCGAGGAAAAATATTAGATACCTGACGAAGGCTTTGATAATAACTTGACTATGTCACATTAACAGTGAAAACATCATCGTCAGATCATATAAACCAAACAGGCTGTCTCAAAAGTAAATTCGATTCTACAATTAGGACAAAATATTACACTATAAGGTCAATTTGTGCCTGAATTAAGGAAAAATATCCTATCTGAATTTAAAGTCAATATTGCCCATTATCCAATTGTAGAAATGGTTTGAGTTTTGAGACAGCCTGTAAAAACGAGTTTTTTGAGCTTTACTGTTTTGTTAATGATTTTTTTCTTGTTCATAATTAGGGGTTAGGATTCTTATCTCCTTGATATATAGATGCAAAACTTTTGGGTCTCTTTCATAAGCGTGTTTAGGACATTTCATAGCTATGAGCATACACAGTTTTTATTTAAACCTGGTTTTTCATGCATTTTTTACCCCATTTTTGTGTCAAAATTGGGTTAAAAACGGGGAAAATGCACAGGTTATACCATAAAAACTGTGCATAAATAAAACAATTAAGAGTTATCCATCTACAACTTTAAGTGCTCCACATGATGATGAATTTGTTCAAATTTGGAGATATACAGATTTTACAAAATTTGCATCATTGTTAGATAAAAAATCATTATATTTTACTGAATTCAGAAAATTTGAAGACCCTTTTGAAGGACAATTTCGAGATGGCAATAGAATCGAAACAATGGAAAAACTAGAGAAAGGTTTTGAAGGAAATCAACAAATGCTAGAATATCTTCATAACGAAAATCCAATAGATAGAAGTACTAAAGATTTGCATAGCTTAGGCAGCTATTATATAAGTTGCTGGCATGAAAATGAATATGAATCTGCAGCAATGTGGAAATTGTATTCAGATCAAGAAAAAGGAATTGCTATCCAATCAAATTTTAAAAATTTATGTGACTGCTTTTCTGTATATGAACCCGAAGTTATAATTGGAAAAGTGATGTACATTGATTATAAGAAAGATTCAATACCTTGGGGAAACGGACTAAAGATATTCAAACCTTTTATGTACAAAAGAAGAAGCTTTATCCATGAACAAGAAATTAGAGCAATGGTTTACATTAGGAAAGGAGAGAAAAATGAAAAAAAAGATGGAATTTACGTTCCTGTTTCTTTAAATAAATTAATTGAAAAAATATATGTCTCTCCTAAGTCACCAGAATGGTTTTTTGACTTAGTAAAGTCTATTACAAAGAAATATAGATTAAATAAAGAAATAATTAAATCTGATTTATACAAAGATAAATTATTTTAAAATTACTTCTTAATTGGCCCAATGGTAAAATGACGAAGAGCCTAATTAAGAACTAAAAGGTTTGTTGATTAATTCATTAATAAGAGAAGTATTATCAAATGAGAAAACATTTCTTAATGCACTAGCTACTTGTAACATATTTTTTTCACTAACACTTTTAACATCTATATCAAATATCTTTGATGGATATTTGTAAAAAAAAGGATCATAAAGCATTAGACAAATTTTAGGACTTAATGGAAAATATATTTTGAAACCATCTCTAATTTGCATTGCATTGTTTTGTTCAATTTCAGTTATGTTTTCTATCGCAAAAGGATTGTCAGAAGTCCAATAAGGAAAATTTGTCTTATTTATATAAAGTGTCCAACCCATATTTAAAAAACCTTTAAATGCATCTTCGATATTAACAATATTACGTATATGCAAATATCTTAAAATAAGATCATTATTACACAAAAAATCTAAACATATTATATATTCATCAGAATTTGCAATTTCGATTTGTTTTTTTAAGAAGTTAATAATTATGTTTTTAACAAAATTTCTTTGCGCTTTCGTTCTTTTCCATTGATGTATAAGAAAAGTTGCAGTAACTGCTCTATCCTGATAGCTAAGTTGAGATATGTCTTCTAAATCTATTATTTTTTTATATACTCTATTAAAATCAGTTTCGTTAACATCAAAAATCTTCTCAAGAGGCATAAAAAATGTCAGTTCTTTGTCACCAATCAATTCATATAATTCTTTAATAGATTTAGAAGACATATCTCAACTTAGCTA
>MDTP02000233.1 GCA_001714685.2 Methanosarcina sp. Ant1
CATTTTACACATTCACCACAGCGGGTGCAGGAGTCAAGCTCCATAAGCTGGACTGCGGTAAGATTCTTCGTATCTATCGAGGGGGTACGTTTTGCCATTTTTTATTCGCCTCCTTTAATGCACAATACATAGAAAAGCCCGCAAAAGCCACGAAAATCGTAAGCTTTGAGGTAATCGAGCATAAAAAGAAAAATGAAACTAAGATGAGTAATTGTATAATTATAATATACTAATTATAATTAAATCTTTTGGAATTCTTCTCAATAGAAAAGTATAGGTTGTTCCCCATTAGATGATTGGTATTTCATCTTAGAATGTACTTTATTCAACTGAACTCATTTTCCAAGATTACATGCATATAATACCAAAACCTACACAGCGTAGAAAATGAGATGCACGAGGTTTGTGGAGGATTTTTCAACGCCAGTATTAAGCTGAATCTGAGCTGGACAAGTCTCGACCAACTTTGTCCGAAGTTTCTGGCATTTTGATAAGGCTTCAGACCCGATCCTTCGACAGGCAAGGCCTTCACGCCTGGCGTCCAAATACCTATCCTTATCCCGAGCGATAGCCCTGGCCTTTTAGATCAGTTTCTAGCCAGCTACATTAGGGATGGAGTTTGAACTTCATGTCTATCTCAGAAGATTCATACAAAGATGGTCAGACTTATGGGTATCATTCTGAAAAAACATTTTACAATCATCAAAAGAGGTCCGCAAGTTATAGATGAGGATAAGTTCAGATTTGATATGTTTGTACTTCTCATTGAGGAATGGCTGAGACGAAAGTTAAGGGTTAGGCTAACTGTAGAGTGTCTGAGGTAAAGGAATAGTGGGAAAAAGTAGAGGAGAAATATTTTAGTGAAGTACTGATATTGTTATCCCTTAGACACCGAGATCTTCGAAACAGAGAAAGCAGCGCATTCAAAGGTCGAAGAACTTAACAGATGAGGCAATATAACGATAAGTCAGGCAGTGTATCAAAAGTTCTGTAAATTCTGATTTCCTATGTACTCTTATTCTTTATCACAAAAAATAGGATTTATCTTTATACTGATGCATAGATTTTATTGTAAAACCTATGCATTTATTTGAATTACTACAACTGTGATTTTTAGTAGCCATATAGTTTATTAAAAGCTTTTTAGGAGTTAATCTTATAGTACAAAAAAGACTATTACATCAATTAGAAACAATAGCAGAGGAATCAAGATATGGCTATTCAGGATAATCAGATGAAACTGAATATTGCTCATGTTTGGGATATCTCATCCGAGACCTACGACAACAAAGAAGGGCATGGAATTCATAGTGAAATCGAAAGGGGAGCATAGAAAACCCTATTTAAAAGTATGCTTCCCGTAGGTAGGCTGGAAGTGCTCGATGTAGGCTGCGGGACAGGTGAAATAGGGCTCTTATTTGCAGAGCTGGGTCATCATGTTACTGGGCGTGACCTCTCAGAGAAAATGCTTGCAAAAGCAAGAGAAAAAACATCCAAGAAAATGTATGACAGCACTTTCAAAAAAGGAGATGCTGAAGATCCTCCTTTTGAAGCAGGAACTTTTGATGTTGTTGTAAGCCGTCACTTACTTTGGACTCTTCCACACCCTGATACTGCAGTCAAGAACTGGAAGAAAGTGCTCAAGAAAGAAGGAGTGCTTATCGTCATAGATGGGCTCTATAATGGTGGTTTGATTGAAAGACAAGGCAATTTATTAGTGATTTCTTAACTTTGCTTGTTGAAAGAAGGTATCCCAGAAGAAGACAGTACCTCAACGAAATCAAAAATGAACTCCCAAACCCCAATGGAGTTCCGCCGGAAAAAACATTCGAATACTTCAGGAAGGCGGGGTTTAAAAATGTGAAGGATTTGAACCTAAAAGAAATCGCTAAAATTCAGATGAAAAAAATGTCTTTCCGAAAAAGAATAGTCTTCAAACCTCAATCCCATTTAATTTATGGGGAAAAAGTCAGTGTATCTAATTTATCCACATAATCATAAATTCTTAAATGTAAGGAAATAGGAAATTCCACACTAAAGAATCAGTTCGTGTACACGAGTTATTGATCAATTCTGAAAAACGAGTACATCTCCTGTATTTGAGGAAAATGTAGAGAGATTCTTGTGCTTACGGTTTTCAATAACTCACACCCACGACCTATTTTTGGAAATTGGTTTAATGCGTCCGGTTTTGGAATTCCACTTATGCACAGTTTAATAATTTCTTTGTCTTCGTTTGGTTGTACTGTCACCGCTCTTGTCATTGTTTTTACCTCCCCCGTGTTATTGTTTTTCCTGATAAATGCTATTGTTAACCTGCTCATTGATCTGTTTGTCAGATACTATTTACTTGTTTGGTTTTTTTGATGAAGAAAAAGGGTGCAAAATAATTAAAATTTAGAGAACTTTTGGTACACTGTCTGAAAAGGTAGTGCCTCACATTTGCTGTAAATTCAAAGTCAATATTTTGTGTACTGTATGTAATTTAATCTCATTATATGAGACTTATTAATATCCTGTAAAGTCTGCGGGGGATAAGAAACTATAAAGGTTCGATGTTAGCTGAAAAAAACTCTAATCCTTAAGAATTCACATAACCTCTGTTTCTTACCGAATCTCACCAAAATATCAACGTTTGATCTAATAACGTTGCTATCCTGCAGTTACTGACTGTTCTTGTCTTCAGTAAGTAATCTATGATGATTTTTTAAAAAGGTGAGGGTATTTATCTTTAAGTGATTTGAGAAGCTTTTCGTCCAATTTTGCATTGTAAAGTGTTTTCACTTTAGAAAGTTGGTCAACTGTTAATTCATTAGCTCCTTTAAGGTTAGCCCCTTCTAAGTCAGCTCCTTTAAGATTAGCTTCTTTCAGGTTAACTGATCTAAGATTAGCTCTTTTAAGGTTAGCTTCTTCAAGGTTAGCTCCTACAAGGTTAGCCCCTACAAGATCGGTTCCTTCAAGGTTAGCTCCTCTAAGGTCAGTTCCTTCAAGGTTAGCTCTTTCAAGGTCAGCCTCTATAAGGTTCGCTCTTTTGAGGTTAGCTTCTTCAAAGTCAGCTTCTTCAAGATTAGCCTTTTTAAAGTCAGTTCCTTCAAGGTTAGCTCCTTCAAAGTCAGCCCCATCAAGGTTAGCTCCTTCAAAGTCCTCAAATTTCGTATCAAGCACCTGGAGTTCTATGACGTTTCCTTCCCTGTCGTAACAGGTCCAACTTTGTCTATCATAAGGATAGCCAACTATTATGTGACAATTTCCTGTTTTTGAAAAAAGGTGCAGATCAGCTTGAGAAGGTTTGCGATTTGGACCTGGGTGGCTGTGAATTGAGCCTACAGCTTCGATGTTCGGCATCATGAAAAGCTTTATAACTGCATTTTGTTCACTGGATTCGGTACCTGGCAGTATAAGCACTTCGGTGATGATACCGTTCTTTTCCTGTAAAAGACCAGCAAACTCTTCTGGCGCCATCGACTTGCTGGCTTCGAGTATAAAATTGAGAGTATCACACTCTATTCCCTTAATTTGCATAATAGATTATTCTCCTGAATTTGTATCATAAAGTGTTTCAGCTTTAAAAAGTTGATTGAGTGATATATTTCAAGTTCTTGGCACTTTAATTATTTTTGATTAATTAGGTTTTTAACCTGCTTTTCAAGTGAAAAAATAAGAAGATGTAAGTAGAACATAAGGCACTTAATTTATTTTTTTATAATACTCGTTTAATACTTGTTTTATAGAGGTATAATTCTATTGTATGAATATTGGATGCCATGACGTTGTCACATGCTCTGTTTCATCATGTGTGCCATAGTCATAATTGGCATTTGTCTTGTCCTGTGATCTCTTACGAGGCTGTCTTAAAATTCAAATCATTTCTACAATTGGATAATGAGCAACCTTTATTTTAAAATTAGAAATTAGATGAGCTTATGCCAAAATCATTTAAAATGCTTTAAATTCCAAATAAAAGCACTTAATTCTATATTTTTGTGAAAAATTTCCTTAAATCGCTTAAAAATGCAACCTTCTAAAAGCAGTTGGTGCCCTTATCAGATCTTTTCTTCC
>MDTP02000234.1 GCA_001714685.2 Methanosarcina sp. Ant1
TTCAAACTTTTGAGTAAATATCCAAAAACGATAGCAAGAAAAATGTTATTTTCTTGAGGACATCTGCGGAATGTCGGATCTAACTATGACTTCCTGTTCTATAAAACTTATAGAAGAAATTCTTCTGAATATTATTTCGAAAAGGAAAAGGTGAAAGAATTGAACAAACTTACAGGATGAAAAAGTAATTGAAGCACCAGGAGCTAAGGGGGCTTGGTTGAGGTTCTGGCACTTCATAATCCATATTTCTTCAATAAATAAACTCCCCACTCCCAAGCTTGACCTTTTATTGTTTTTCAATTTAAGATGTTGACTTACTTTACTGTAATATATCCCGATTTTGTCATTGCATTACTACCCGCGGCATTTTTCACTGTTAGAGTAACAGTATACTTTCCTGCGTTCGCATATTTATGACCAGGATTTTCTAATGTTGAAAGACTACTTTTATCCCCGAAATTCCAAGAATAATAATACTCATCTGTACTCTTATCAGTAAACTGCACATTCAAAGGATGGGTTCCAGTTATTGGTGCTGCTGTAAAACCAGCAACTGGAAGATAGCTGATAGTACCAAGGATGATATCACCTTCGCCTTCGTCACCACTAACATTTAGCCACGCTATTTTATTATTATAAATTTTCGGAGCTTGTTGATTATATTTAGTTATAGCGTGTATTTGTTGTTTAGTGGTGAGATCATAAGCGTAGATATCTTGCCATCCACTGCGCCCATCGTCCCACACTACAGAATTACCATAAATATCTGGACTCATTTGTTCTAACATATTGGTGGTAATTTGAGTTTCCTTTTTAGTGGTAAGATCATACATGTAGATATCATAATTGCCATTACGCCAATCTTCCCATACTATTCTATTACCGTATATAGCAGGGCTGGATGCTGATCCACTGGTGGTAATCTTTGTTTCTTTCTTAGTTGAAAGGTCATACATGTAGATATCCTCATGACCATCAGAAAGATCATACCGTCCACTATTGCCGCCCGCCCACACTATTTTGTTATCATAAATTGTAGGTGCTTTTGCAGCTCCAGTATTTGAAATTTGAGTTTTCTTGTTAGTGGAAAGATCATACATGTAAATATTGAAGTAATTATCGCCGTCTACATCCGGGGAAACACTACTACTACCCATCCACACTATCCTGTTCCCGTAGATATCAGGTGCCATTGCTCTTCCTGTTGTAGTGAGTCGAGTTTGCTTTTTAGTAGCGAGATCTTGTAAGTAGATAGCAGGATAGCCATTGCGCTCATCTGTCCACACAACTTTGCTACCATAGACAGCAGGCTCATACTGTGCTGATTGGTTTGTCGTGCGGAGTTGTATTTTAGTGACAAGATCATATATGTAGATATCAGCGTTTCCACCACGTAAATCTGTCCACACTATAGTATTCCCATTTATATCACAACCAGGAATGGCTTTTTTATGTGTAGTGATCTTTGTTTCAGTAATAGATGCCAAAGCCACGGATGAAATTAGAAGTAAAAATAAAACCACAGCTGCTGATAACAGGGCTACTGGATATAATTTTTTGTTAGTTTTCATGTATTCTCCTTTATTTTACATTTAAAAAATGTTAATATTCTTAACTTGTTTACTTTTAAACTTTTTCTTTTGAATTCATTATTTATAAAAATATTATAATATAAGCTAATTTATCAGTAAATAAGATTTTATAAAATCAGATATGCACAAATATATCAGTGAATTTGACATAGAAAATGTAGAAGGAAGACTTTAAGAATTTCAAATGGGCTAAAAAAGTGAGATTGAAAGAACTAATGCAGCCCTGCAGGGAACCCGGACCATATCACACACCTAAATATAATATATAATTAGTGGGATATAAAAATATGGAAATGACTCACGGACACGACCAAGTACCATAATCCATTGAAAAGAATCGATGCTTGGGAGACTGCAAGAATCTTAAATCAAGATAATGAGCTGAGAATGAGGGCAAGAGTAAGCAGATTGAGAAGTTCATAATAATTATTCTGATCGGAAAAACTGAATTAGCGTTCTGGTTACTGGTAAGTATTCAATTTTTACAGAAAAAATTATGATAGTCCAAATAATAGAAAGTATTAATCGAGAAGAAAATAGAAGAAACAAAAATGATAAGATAGAAATTATCAAAATGGTTTGGATTTGAGTGAAATTGAGGTTATGATATATGCAAAAATGAGTAAATCTGACAATGTCAAGTTGTGATAAAACAAATTTTATAAGAGGACTGGATTATAATGGACTACATAAGAAAAATTTGCCCAATTTGCAAAAACGAATTTATCGTCCTGAATCCTTGAAAGAAAAATAGGTTTAATGCACCCTTAGGTGCCTTTCAGATTCTCTGAATCAGCTGAACGAAAATAGAACTCCTGTTTTAGAAAGTGGAGTAAGTGAGCCTATGACAAAAATTCGAATAGGAATGTTTTCCTGGGAAAGTTTGTATTCAATACGTGTAGGCGGGATTTCACCCCATGTATCTGAGCTCTCTGAAGCTCTTGCAGCAGAGGGACACGATGTTCATCTCTTTACACGAGGCCGCGAAAACAACGATGAAATAATCAGCGGGGTCAATTATCACAGAGTTGCATGGGATCAAAATGGTGGGATGGTGGAGCAGATGAACAGGATGTGCGACAATATGTACATTCGGTTCCTTGACGTAAGAGAAAAAGCAGGTGAATTTGACGTTCTGCATGGACACGACTGGCATCCGGTAAACGTTCTCTGCAGGATAAAAGCCGAATTTGGGCTGCCCTTTGTGCTTACTTTTCACAGTACCGAATGGGGGCGTAATGGAAATCGTTATGGAGATTGGTGGGAGGCAAAGGAAATATCTCACAGGGAATGGCTAGGAGGATATGAATCCTCTGATGTAATCACGACCTCGAAAATTTTGACGGAAGAAATTCAACACATTTACAAAATTCCCGAGTACAAGCTCTGGGAAATTCCTAATGGCATAAATGTGGGAAAGATAAAAAGAGAAATCAACTCAGGAGAAGTAAAAAGGCATTATGGTATTAATCCATGTCTTCCAGTTGTGCTTTTTACTGGAAGAATGGTATATCAGAAAGGGCCTGACCTGCTGGTGGAAGCTGCGGCAAAATTCCTGAAAAAAAGGAATGCACAGTTTGTACTTATCGGAGAAGGGGAAATGCGTGCTCAGTGTGAATATCAGGCTCAAAAACTTGGAATTGGTAATTCTTGTAACTTCCTTGGATATGCCCGGGATAGTGTTGTAATTGACTGGTTTAATGCCTGTGACCTTGTTTGCGTTCCTAGCCGGAACGAGCCATTCGGAATCGTTGTACTTGAAGCTTGGGATGCAAAGAAACCTGTAGTTGCAACCGATGCAGTTGCCCTTGTGGATAACTTCAGGACAGGCGTTGTTGCTTATAAAGAACCCTCTTCCATCGCTTGGTGTCTTAATTACGTCCTTGAAGGACTTGGCCATAATAGAATGGGCGAAAATGGGTATGATCTTCTCATAAAAAAGTACAATTGGAAGACAATAGCTGAAAAAACCCTTGAGACATATGAAAAAGTGATTGAAAAGAAATCGGTGTAAATTTTTAGTATGTGTATGACTATAGGGGTTAGAACTTGGCTGAAAATAACTTTAAGCCCCCTAAGACTTTAAATAACTGAAAACGAAAAAGAATAGGAGGTAAGGTATGAATAGTAGTATTTTCAGGAATATAATGGTTGCAACCAACGGTTCGGAACTAGTAAGAAAAGCAGTTGATACCGCGATTGAAATTGCAAAGTTAAGCGAGGCAAAGCTGTATGCTGTACACGTGATCGCACTTGGTTATTATTCGATAACCCGTTCCGGAGATGCAGAATGAAAAAAGGCAATTGAAGAGCAACTCATAACAGAAGGTAAGGAGAACAGCTTATGTCTAAAACGCCGGAAGATCTGCAAACGTTGAGGTTGAACCCATAATTCTTGAAGGAAGCCCAGCGGATGAGATTGTCGATTTTGCTGAAAAAAACGACATTGATCTTATCGTTAT
>MDTP02000235.1 GCA_001714685.2 Methanosarcina sp. Ant1
TTGCCGTTAGATGCATAATTGTATATAAATAGAAGGTTTAAGAATAAATAGATTTTGAGAATCAACAACATTAGACTGTTTTGAAGTTGACGGCTTTCATCCCCCACCTGTCGCTGATGCTCCGAGGAAGGGGACTTCCCGCCTTCGTGTTAATTTTTCCAGCTAGTGTCAAACCTATAAAAATGCCAATCCTCCTCAGACTTTACAGTGCCCAAAACTACTGCATTTAAATAGTTATTTCTTTTGAAGTTTTCAGGTAATGAACATGAGTTATTGAAAATCATAAGCATAAGAAGCTCTCTGTATTTTCTTCAAATACAGAAGATTACTCGCTTTTTCAGAATTGATCAATAACTCATTGACATGACCAAAGAAGGTCATCTCAGAGCTAACTCCAGATGTCTAACACGCTAATATACCTTTTTTGCTGATTTTGCAAAAATACCCTTATTCTACTGTGTTTTGTGATCTTTACTTGTAAAACAATTCTTATCCGGTCGATAACTTTTATAAAATAGAATTGTTTAAATTAAAACTGCTAAATGGCAAGACAGTAAAAAAGTAACGTAAGCACTGATTATAACGAAAATTTAAGGTGGGGAATCATATGAAACTAAAGCAAACGATGGGTATAGTTTTAATCAGCATTATTTTATTATCTGTAACTTCAATTGCAGCACCTGCGAATGACGATATAAATACGGATACAACAATGTATGATACAACAATGTATGATACAACAATGTATGATACGACAACGATTAAATCTAACCCTGAAGTCGTTGCCCCAAATCTTATTGCTGCTTTTACGGCAACTCATGACCAAAATACACCATTGACAATAAGATTCACAGATACGAGTATCGGGAAACCAGTTCCATACATATGGGGTAAGAAATATGGGCGACTTACATACTTCTGGGGCTTTGGAGATAAAACTACATCAATTTTGAAGAACCCTGTACATCCATTCAAAGAACCAGGAAAGTATAAAGTTTATTTAAGGATAAAAAATGCTGAGGGTCAAGTGAGCAAAGCAGTAATGTTCATTAATGTAAAATGGTGAAAAAATAAATTCTAAAATTGAAAAAAATTATACGAATGAAATTATGTATACAGGGAATTGTGTGTCATGAGATTTAGTGAAAAAGTCTCACACACCCATTTCCCATTAATAGAATGATCTTGATATATGCCTATCCAAAACTTCATCTAATCTCCTTATTGCTGCTAACATTAGGACTTCCAATAAGATATTTCTTTGATATTATATCTTGGAAGTACCCTATTGATGATTCTATCCAGATAGAACCTTTCGATTGCATTTTTCTTTTTCAATCCTTCTTGATCTACCCTATTGGCTTTCCTCTTTTCTTTTGCTTACTCTTTTAGAACCATAATCTATCACAATTTTTTAAACTTCATCTAGAAGATTAAACTCAGTAATAAGCGTTTTTCACATCATACAAGATGAGCACACGCTCTTAGCGGGCTTCAAAGCTAGATTCAGGAAATATCAGGCGTATCTTTTTGGAATAGGCACGAAGGTAAATTGAGTTTCTTTAGCTTCAGGTTGATTTGGGGAATCAAGGTTGCTGGAGCATACTATATCCTGTGAAGCTTGCACTATTTTCAGGATAAAAGGACACGGAAGCTACTTTCAATCAAGTGTAGGGCTCTGTGTGAGTTGTAAGTATAACCACAGGACTTTGCCCTTATTTCACTAGAGTACAGTAGCTTGCAGCAGGGTGCACCAGAGTAAGTTTGATTTTCTAATATACTTATTTTGGGTCGTGTGAGTTATTGAAAACCGTAATTAAAAAAAATCTCTCTACATTTTTTCTCAAATACGGGAGAAGTACTAGCTTTTTCGGAATTGATCAATAACTCACGTACACGACCGAATTTTCTAACCAAAAAAATATGCAAACAATTTTGGCACATCTATGTGGTACAGATAAAACTTTAAAAATTTTTTGAAAAATTAATTTATGAAGTATATAGCCCAGAAGCCTACCATCCGTATATCGTCGTCAACTTTTCGGAAAAGAAATATAATCTGGTTTCACCCTGTATCTTTTACCATTACAGCAATATCATCGCCATTAAGTCGTAACTTTTCCCATATGATATGCATTGTTTGTAATTATTTCCTTTCAACTGTTAGTTCTGATTGTGTTTTCATTTTTACGTGAATTAGCAGTTTCGTTTTTTGATAACTTTAGAGCGTGTCTTAAAATTAAATACTCCTTGTAACAGATTGTTCGTTAGTGTCAGAACAAAACAAAAGAATTCCTTATCCTAGCGATCTATCTGATATAGAATGGGGAATTATTAAGCCTCATTTCCCATGTCCCAGGACGAATAGGGGTAGAAAACGAGTTCATTTCTATCGAGAAATATTGAACGCCATCTTTTATTTACTACGTTCGGGTTGTGCATGGCGAATGTTACCCCACGAATTTCCACCGTGGAAAACTGTCTACCACTATTTCCATCTTTGGAGACTTACTGGATTTTGGGAACGTATAAATGCTGAACTGAGAGCTGAACTGAGAATTGCATATGGAAGAAAACCAGAACCTGGTGCTGCAATTTTAGATAGCCAGTCAGTTAAAACTACAGAAACACCAGGCGTACGCGGCTATGATGCTGCCAAGAAAGTAAAAGGGAGAAAACGCCACCTTTTGGTGGGTACAATAGGGCTACTGTTGATATTTGTAGTTCATACAGCAAATATCCAGGATCGAGATGGAGCTAAACTTTTTCTGGAACAAGTTAAGGGGACATTTTGTCGATTGCAGCTTATTTGGGCTGATGCTGCTTATTCTGGTCAACTGGTTGATTGGGTCAAAGTAGTTTGTGGTTGGTTTTTGGAAATAGTAAAGCTCCGCGATGATGTCAAAGGTTTTAAGGTACTTCCCCACAGATGGGTAGTAGAGCGTACATTTGGATGGCTGGGTCGATATAGACGTTTGAGTAAAGATACGAAGGATTAACAGAGTCAAGTCAAGCATTAATATATGCTGGAATGGTTCATATAATTATTAGAAGACTGGCTCGTATAAAAACATCAAGCGGATGATAAAGGAATATTAAGACACGCTCTAAACCGAAATACAGTCATATTTTTCGTACCCAACCAGTTACAGGTCAAAATTCAAAAGAAAGACTTAAAGAATGTTGGAATGTAATAAGTATTAAAATTTTTAAAATTATGTGTGGTGAAGGAAAATAAATGAAAAATAAGGGAAAGTTGTATTCGATAGCTTTAGCAGCCTTACTTTTATTCTTTTTAATTTTCGGCTCATCTGTGGCATTGGCTGGAACAGAAACTCGTCTCACACACGGTGAGCGATTAACTTATTCCACAGCAATTTATGGTACTAATGTTTTTTGGACAGAAACTACTGCAAATGGTGTACATGCTTACGATCTAGCTACCGGAAAACGAACAGCTATTAATGGTAATTATGCAGTCGAGAAAATTAATGCATACGGGAATAAGGTTGTATGGACAGGTGATGATGGTGAAGCTGTTTATATGTACGACAGTTCTACTGGTAATGAAACTAAGATAGCATCGGGTAGGAGTCTCCCTGACATTTATGGGAACTACATAGTATATACTAATGCATATAATGATGATCACCGGTATGATGGAGTTTATCTGTACGATCTCAATTCTCATAAAGAAACTAAGATCGCCAACGCTTACAGCTCTCCTGCAATATATGATACGAAAGTTTTATGGTCTCAAGCTAACAGTAACAATAGTTACGATACCCGTGAATATAATATATCTACTAACCAAACAAGCACAATAGCAACTACAAGCTCGGTATCTGAACTCGATACCTACGGGAATGTAACAGTATGGATAGAATCAGGCAATGTGTATATGTATGATAGTGCTTCCCACAAAAAAACTCAGGTTACTAGAGAGCGTCGTAAAAGTACAGAACTGTTAGATTTATAATAGAATGTTGCACTTTTCGTTTCTTTTCTATCCCAAATCAAATCACTTATATACGGTTAACACTTTCAT
>MDTP02000236.1 GCA_001714685.2 Methanosarcina sp. Ant1
CACAGTTTTTCCGTGCTTTCTGTGTTTTCCGTGGTTAATAAATCTTGATCAAGTATTTCCGTGTCCTTCGGTGTTTTCATGTTGTGAATAGAGGGTTTAAATGTAATATTTTGGCAAAATAAGTATTTATAGTCGATTTCTCAGTTTTTAGAATATTTTTGTCAATTTTGGCAAAACCTCAATTGTGCGTTTATTTTGGAATCAAAACACTAGTATGGAGCACTCACGGCCAGAAAACTTATAGCTCTAGCACTTTATAAAGCAATTTCATAGCTTTTTTCTCGTTTTCTCCCCCGCACTTGGAAGCCAGAGTTTCGTAATGCCGGATCAATTCGAGATATTTTTCGTCTCCTGAGAGCTGATAGCGGGTTGCATGGACAGTAGCCTCAAGCACTGCATTGAATCCCCTGTTTGGCACTGGAAGGTCTTTTCGATTCGCCTCATTGAAGCCTGCCTCTATGGGTACAAGATCTGCTACCAGGGCCTGATCCGTATTCTTAACATTGATACATTCAAAAATGACCCAGGCTGCGGCTTCTTTCAGGATGGGGAAACTGAGCCCTCTTACAGGCACATAATCAAACTCAGAGGGTTCAAGGTCGAAGAAAGTTGAGCGCACAAAGAGCAGGGAGTTGTAAACTATGTTTGCTGCCAGATACTTTTCTTTAAGGACGTTTGCCCAGGTGTGGCTGCCTTTGAAAAGCCTGACAAAAGGCCTTCCACCCTTTATGATTATTCCTATAGGGGCAGCATTAGGATGCTCCAAGCCTGTACTTACAATTGTTTCGGAAATCCCGTCACGGATTCCGAATGAGGAAATATCGACAGCGGAAAATTCGCTTCCGCACTCTGTATATTCAGGGAAAAGTTCTGTCAAAAGCGCAGTCCTCCCAGAAGGGCAATGAAAAGTCCGGCGATAATGATATCTGCTGTTGAACCGGGATTGATTCTTTTTTTGAGAAGTTCATGGTCAAATTCCTGTACTGCAGGAATCAAAGATGCAATGTCTCTAGTCATATGGCCTGAAGGCTTTTCCCAGGCTGAGAGAATCTCACCTGCCCTGGATGAGACGTAATCTGCAGTATCTGTATCGAACTTTGTCTGGATGAAAGTATCTCTATGCCGGGAAAGCAATTTCAGGAAGGTGTACACGATAGCTTCATTGATACCTGTGCCTGAACAGTTCAAAACTTGATTTTCAGCTCCCGAATTTATGGCCTGCATGAACTCAATTATACTTTTTGCTCCTTCAAGACAGCGTCCGAAGCCCAATGTCCACTCATTTGCAATCAGGTCATACCCTTTAGATATCTCCATAAGTTCATAAAGCGTAACTTCCTGTTCTCTGAGTTCGGTAGTTGATTCCGGGTCTCCAAGGCTAAATTCATCCACGCTGTTAACCCTGACTCCTGCCATTTCAAAAGCCTTGTAGAACTCGACAGCATCTTCACAGTCAGTTGCCCGGACAAAAGCATGGGCACGGACTGCAAGGTCCTCAAATTCATCCGGTGAAAGCTTAAAATGAGCTTTCTTGCGTGAATCGAATAACTCTCCTGCAGCCATGGAGAGGGGAATCAGTAGCAGAAAAGCCCCAAAATGGGTATTACCCCCCTGTTGCCAAGCAGAACTCTCACAAACTGCACTTCTTATAAGCACCCCTATTCCATTCCTGCTTCTTGCAGCCAGCTCAAGGACAGGGTAAACACTAACCGAAGAAGCCAAAAAGTGCTCAAAACAGGTATCAGAATAATTATGTTCCCTATCAACATTCCCTGGTTTTGGAGAAGCAGATACTTCCAGCAGCATAGCAAGCTGGGCACAGCGGGCAATCAGACTCGATATCTTTGGATCTTCTGCTCTCTCGGGAGGGGGGCAGGAAAAACCAGTATTAATAGGACTCATTTACCTGAATTCTGGCATGGTCCAGTACATATTCTGCCAGTTGTTTCTTAAGTTTCATATACTCTACGTCAGAGAGACCTATTGTGTTTAATACTCCATCCCTAATCCAGCAGGGCTTGGAGATTTTGCAGCACCAGACAAGGCTTCCGAAGCATGTATCCCCTCCGAATTCCAGCATTGTGCCCTTTGAAAACTCTAACTTTGTCCTGGCAAACTCCTCTGCTGTGTAACCCAGTTTTCGGAATTTTTCGTGCACAGGGCAGGGTTTAACAGGCAGGCAACAAAAAGCCAGAGCCCTGAAGTCCCCATCACTGCAAACGTGCTTGGGGGTATTATACCAGCCTGTGGATTGCTGGTAGGAACTAACACTCTCTACGAGTTCCCGTATAAGTTCAGGGTTTTCCATGACCCCCCTGGCAACGGATACCATGTCAGCACCGCGGGAAAACATATCCTTTGCTGCCTCAAAATCCGTGACAGAGTTATTACCTATAAAGAAAAGCCTTGTAGCATCCCTGTAATTAAGGATCGCATCAAGGTCAGCGCCGGAACCTTCCATTACGGCATCAACGTGTATTATGTCCGCACCAGACTTATCGATAATTCTGGCAAGTTCGACATCGTTAACAACATTTGCCCTCACTTTTACTGAAAGCACAACTCCGGTTTCCTTTATCTTCTTGATCCAGGCAGAAAGCCGTGGAAGATCGTGTAGAAGCGCTTCCCCTATCCCGGCTTCGAGCATTTCGGGTTGCTTGCAGTGAGCGTTTAACTCAAGAATTGCTCCTTCCTCTTTTATAATTTTTGCAGCTTTAATAAGGGGTTCAAGTGTAGTACTCCTTACATTTACCGCAACGACACTTCCGGACGTTACTGCCCGAATTTCCTTTTTTATAAGCTCCATGGGTTCATCGGAGATGAACTCTTTTCTACCCCGAGCTGCGAGCTTTGATGCAACCGCAATTGAAGCCTTATCCAGATTGAAGGCTCCAAGAACTACCAGCCCGGCATCACCTGCATAATGGTTAGCAAAGGCGCTATCGGTAATTCCTGCCATTGGCGCCAGTGCGATCGGATTTTTAAAACGGACATATCCAATATGCAAATCGAACGAACAATCACTCATGTTTTACCTCTTAAAAATAAGCCTGGAAACTGACAGAAAAATGATAGTCATTGTCAGATATATTAAAGTAACGGTAATTTTTTTCAAGAATTCTTGAGATAGAAATAATCTATCTATAACTTACGAATTATATCTCATGTATATTAATATTTGGACGCATCCTGAACACATAAACTTTAAGTAGAGCATAAGGAACTGCTGTACCTGTATAAAGAACCAGAGAATAAATAAAAGAACTACAGCATTGTTATAGAGAGATCCAGTTTCTGACCCATTTACAGCTGCTGTTTCCCAAAAAGATATATACAACTAAAAAAGATATAGGGCTAATTAAGGAATGAGATGCGAGAGAGGCTGGACGGCTGACGGGCCTTCTGGTCTGAGGAAAGTCTCCCCACCACTCCGGACACACGAACATCTGTAAAGGATGTCGGGCGAGAGCCCGGGCCCTGGCACAGAAACGATAACCATCCCCTGAAAATGCGATGATGCAGATGCTGAGGTCTCAGGGAAAATGGATGAAACGGCGAATCCTCGTGGGTGCAAGTTGGAAATTGGGAATTAAGAGCAGTCCGGAATCTCCCGATTGTTTTTGAAAACGCATAGCCGAATGCCGTCACTGCAAGAGTCCTCCGGGACCATTTCCTTCACTGATGAGTGGCAGGAAATTTTTGCAGGAACAGAAGGGAGCTTACGTGCCTCACTCGCATAAACTCATTCCAATCAGTTCTTTTATTCCTTTTCACTGATTTTACTTTTTTCGGGTCTTTTACCCGGGAAAACGTTTTTTCCTTAAGCAAAGAGACATTTCATTATCTGAGTTTGAAATTCAACGAGTACAGTATAAAAATATGCATAAGTTATTTTGCGGAGGGCCCTAAGATCATTTTTCTTCTTAAGCTGACCCATAATAATATAAAAAAGGTAACTATTCAGCCTACTGAAAAAAGTTATAATTTAATATAAATGCTGCAACTCTCAGAATAATAGCGGCGCTTGAT
>MDTP02000237.1 GCA_001714685.2 Methanosarcina sp. Ant1
AACTTGACATGCGGGTACTTTTTTGCTTTCCAGTATACATACATCAAAAAGTTAACCGTGTGTGGAATAAGCATAATGAAACCGCTTATTACAAAATCCTGGACGACAATAAGAGTCCCAATTGCAGCACCAACCGTAAGGGATCCGACATTGCCCCAGAAAACTCTGGCAGGATGCCTTTCGTAGAGGTAAAATCCAATAGTTGCTCCTGTAATGGCAGCAATTGATATAATATTCTCAACGTCGCCTATCAGAACCGATTTTATAATTAGAGAAATAAGAACAATTATAGATAATCCGGAGGCCAGCCCGTTGTATCCTGAATGCATGTTAACCAGATTTGATGCGACCAGAACATAGGTTGGGATAATGAACTGCAAATAAAATATTCCAAGCTCGATGTTTCCAATTCCCGGGATAATAAGCGCAGTATTAGTTGCATACTGAATAAGCGGATACGAGCAGTAATACATGATTAACAGTTTGGATGTCCTGCCGATATTTATCATATCATCAAGAACGCCGAACAGTCCAAAAAGCGTAATGACCATCATAACCACGTAGTTTGTGGATGTGAACTTAAAAAAAAGGGAGTTTAAAGAGAGGGAAAGCATGGCAATGAGCAGGATTGCAATTCCACCACGGTCTGCTACCAGGGTATTATTCTTTTTATATTGATCCTTTGCTACGATCTTGTTTTCAATCAAATTTCTGATAAAGTACGGCATAAATACAGCAGTCACAAGTAATGGGACCAAGAAATTACTGGTAAGCATAAAATTTTGAAAATTTGAGACTAAGTCGAAGATTACCATTTTTAACTGATCCTCATCTTTATTTTTTATCTTTTTCTGTATATAAATAAATATACTTTCATATTCTTCTCGTATTAAGAGTACAAATAAATAAAGTTACCGAAATATTTCTTTGGTATTTTCCCTGGGCTTGCCTAAATTATAATTTTATCGCTGTAGCAAATTATAGCCTGGATCTGCAATGAGACTTACAGTTTCAGAGCAAATACTTTAAATTCAGTATATGTTATAAGATTTGTGGATAAAATGGGAAGAATGAAAAATTCCAGAATTTTTGTTGCAGCCACGGTTTTATATGCAGTCCTTATCTTTTACCTGTCAGTCACATCAAATATAGGAAATCTCAAACACTTCCTGAATATAACCCTGGGTCACGTAACAAGAGATGGCCTCATTGCCAGCAACCTTTCTTTTGTCCTGAAGTTCCTTGTAGATTCTTTAAATTTTGCTGAGAGGCAGTCTATAGATCCAGGACATGTTGGAGTTTACTTTGGGTTTGGGATTTTACTATATCTTATGTTTGTAAGTTCCAGAAACAAAATGCTTGTAAAATACTCGGCAGCTTGTGCCATATTCACAGGCACCGCTTATGGGATCCTAAACGAGGTATTTCAAATGTATCTCCCATACCGTACTTCGACCTTAGCAGATGCCCTTTCAAACCTTCTAGGACTCGTATTTGCGCAGCTTCTCATAATAGTTTTTGTCCTTGTGTTGAGCCAAGTTCAGAATCGAAAAAAAAGTTATGAATTATAATGTTTCTCATGATAGCTTTTTTCAAACATTTTATAAATCTATTAATTCAAAGATGGTTAACATAGAGGCCAAGTATCATGATATCTAGAAACAATGAGCCATTTTTGCAGTACGTTTAGTATAAAATGTAATAACTGTAATGTGTTTTCCAGCAAAAACATGATCATTGAAAATAATAAGAGAAAAGTTACCTGCTGAAAGTAGAAGTAAATTCTAACTATTCAGCCTGGGAAAAGCAACATCAATAGCCAACTTATTTAGGATTTAATGGGTAAATTTTTGGAACCCATTTTTTAGTTGTTGGCTTTTGATTATGTTTTTTCAGTATTCATAGATTAGCGGTTACATGTCTCTTAAATATCAAAGTCGTTATCAATTGGACGATTTTTGCTGCCTGAATGTTTACGTAGATTCTAAATAATAATAGACTAGGAAAAAATTAAAAGCTAAAATCCCAAAAAAGCTAAAATGTTAAACCGAAGCAAAAAAGCCCAGGATAAAACGAGAAAATATTAATTATAATTCTCACAGTAAAAATCAACAATTATAAACTATACGAGATGAGTTTAATTTACATTTAAAAGTATAATAAATTTGTGAGTTCACTATAAGGGGTGTAGCAATTGAAGAAAATAATAGGAATAAATGGAATATATAGTAAAAAATGGAGATTAACGTGGATAATTTTAATCCTTATTTTCTCCCTCATTTCAGTATCACAAACAGTAGCAGGCAATGGCAAAGAAAGTCCAGAAAGTGATGGACTCAACCTGGGTCAAAATACAGCAGCAGATAACGGTAAAGACATTTCAATATCACCAACAGTAGCAGGCAGCGGCAAAGAAAGTCCAGAAAGTGATGGAGTCAACCAAGAACAAAATACAGCTCCAGATAACGGTAAAGAAAGTCCCGAAAGTGATGGAGTCAATCAGGAACAAAATACAGCAGTAGATAAAGGCAAAGACAGTCCCGAAATTTATGGGGTCAATCAGGAACAAAATACAGCAGTAGATAATGGCAAAGACATCCAAGAAAGTAGTGGAGTCAATCAGGAACAAAATACAGCAGTAGATAACAGTAAATATATTTCAATATTACCAACAGTAGTAGGCAGCAGTAAAGAAAGTCCAGAAAGTGATGGAGTCAACCAGGAACAAAATACAGCTGCAGATAACGGTAAAGAAAGCCCCGAAAGTGATGGAGTCAATCAGGAACAAAAAACAGCAGTAGATAAAGGCAAAGACAGTCCAGAAAGTGATGAAGTCAACCACGAACAAAATACAGCTGCAGATAACGGTAAAGAAAGTCCCGAAAGTGATGGAGTTAATCAGGAACAAAAAACAGCAGTAGATAAAGGCAAAGACCGTCCAGAAAGTGATGAAGTCAACCACGAACAAAAAACAGCTGCAGATAACGGTAGAGAAAGTCCAGAAAGTGATGGAGTCAACCTGGGACAAAAAACAGGTGCAGGGAAATGTAATATGGCAAAAAACCTGAAAAGTGAGGTAGTGAAATCTGAATCAAAAGCAGGAGTATGCAATGGGGAAAAAAGCCTGAAAAGTGAGGGAATAAAACCTGAATCAAAAGTAGCAGTATCCGAACCAAAAGCGAATGTAGGCGCTTGTGAAAAAGATAAAGACCTCGTAGGCACAGCCCAGAACGAGTTGCCCTTATTCGAAGCTACAAGTTCACAGAAAACGGACTCGAAATCCGAGTCAAGCAGCACTAATTCAGGTAGCACCTCCTCAATAAAGAGAAAAGCCTCTCCCACTCTGGTAGTTGAAAGATCCAATCAGGGAATTTCAAAAGCAATCGGAATCGAAGATCTCCAACCTCACATTCAAGGAAAAGCAGTCCAGGCAGGCTTCATAACAAAGCCCTCGAAAACTGTTTCTTTCTTAATCGGTTTTGCAGGAACGCTTTTGACTGTATTTTCAATACTGAGAGTTAGAAGTTAAAACCCAAATATTTATAGTGAATTCACAAATTAATAGAGGTTTTGCCAAAAGTGACAAAAGTGCTTCAAAATCTTAAAAATCGATTATAAATGCTTATTTTACCAAAATATTACATTTAAACCCTCTATGCATATCCATTAAAATCCCGAAGAGCACGGGAAAACTCAATCAAGACGCGATAACCACGGAGAACACGGAAAGCACGGAAAAAATGTGCCCCTGTTTCCTTTATTTCCTTGTTAAGGACTACAACTATAATTATCCAACATTTTAACTTAATCCAAAATTTATCAGCTTGAAAAGCACCGGCGTGCATGGAAAAAGCTCAATCCAGGCTTTCTTTTTTTTCAAATTCAAGGGATTCATTTTCAGTTGGAGAATATAATATATTTAGACCTGGTTTCCATGTCCTTTTGTGTTTTTTTTCGCGATTATTATGTTTACTGACAGGCTTTTTGTTGGCTT
>MDTP02000238.1 GCA_001714685.2 Methanosarcina sp. Ant1
AGCTCCATCCAAAGTACAAAAACCAATATTTTTTGATTTGTGTTTTGTCTTAACCATAGAGTTTGAGCAAAATTATCCCAATATA
Source organism: Methanosarcina sp. Ant1 (assembly GCA_001714685.2). Lineage (GTDB taxonomy): Archaea > Halobacteriota > Methanosarcinia > Methanosarcinales > Methanosarcinaceae > Methanosarcina. The sequence continues at coordinate 86 of MDTP02000238.1, forward strand.
TATAGCTCTTTTATTATTTTGGAAATCGGATTATATAATCACTGCTTACGAGTTGGTGAAGTACTGTACTTGGCTGTCCTTTCATATCCTGAAACGTCAAAGTACGTCGAGTAGCGTCGGAGGTGCAAAAATAGCTATGCCAGTGTCCGTTAAAGCCTCGCACATGCTTGTCGAGGGAGCTATAGTAAGAACCTTAAATCATACTCTAGAATCTAGGTCCGCCTACAGGGGGTCATGAATATATGATCTCAAGCTTTAAAGAATTCACATATATCCTGTAATAGTCTGCCCAACTGGAGTGCTTTTTCTTATGCAATCTTCTCCATAAATGATCATGTTCTCAACCGCAGTTTTCAATATAAATGGATCTATTTCACCTACCTGCTCCCATACAGGTCTTCCACGACAGAAAGACTTGAACGTGGGCGTACCTTGAACTCCGTACCTCTCTCCCGTCCACGGATTTTTTATAATATTCATGCGGGCAAAGACCGCCGAGTTCTTAAATTCCTGTGCAAAATTCTCAAAATAAGGCATCATGCCCTCACAAAAAGAACATACAGGGCTATAAAACATTACAAAACTGGTTTTGAAGATTCTTCTACCAGGTGTTCCCAGGTCGTATCATCAATTTCAACCACATTGAATTCTTTCAATCACTTACCCCCATGTATTATATCTAGAACGGATATAATTTTAGAATTGACATAATAAGTATCCATCGGTCATCGGTTAAGGTTTAAACTGTCATTCTTGCCACTGATTTTATATTACTCAAATATATTATATTTGTCCAATGGTATTTCAGTCGCCTCCTACTCTTGAAAACACGATCCGTAATATTTTCCCTGAAATGTGGTTAAGGAAACTTGCCATCAAAACATGTTTTATAAAACGTGAACGTAAAATTAAACCCGAAGTAATTTTTTGGGTCTTAACTCTTGGTTTTTGTGTCCATAACCAGCGTACAATTGCAAGTTTAAAACGTCTGTATGAAATAGAAGCAAATATCTCGATAAGTGACAGCAGCTGATACGATCGCTTTACCCCCGAACTTGTCGAGTTTCTTCATCAATGTGTGATTCATGGTATCGAAGAACTTGCAAAAGAACCTGGTAGAAAACTCAGCAAGAAACTCGAAAAATTCCAGGATGTCCTAATTCAGGACAGCACAATTGTCCGTCTTCACTCCTCTTTAGCAGCCAAGTTTCCTGCAGCAAGATCAAGAACAGTAGCTGCAGGTTTAAAAGTGGGAGTTATGGTGAGTGCAGTTGCTAACGGACCTAAAACAATTGCTCTGTATTCCGAAAAAACAGCTGAGATAAAAACATTAAGAATAGGTCCCTGGATCAAAGACCGTATTCTTCTTGTTGATCTTGGCTTTTACAAAAATCAAATGTTTGCAAGGGTTGAGGAAAATGGAGGATATTTTGTTTCGAGAATTCAATCCTTGTTTTAGTGGGTCTTAATCGCTAATTCCATCATGTCATGCTCTGTATTTTAGAAGGAGAAGTTTCAATCCTTTTTAGTGGATCTTCTTTTTACCTGACCACGCGTATATGCCCTGATCCAAGCTTTCTCAAAAGGATTCGTTTTGTCATATTTTGAACTTACCCAAGCAAAAATCTTATTGACAAAGAATAATATTGAGGAAAATACGCATACAATAAATAATACACATACTGACATTTGTACTTCGATTGGTGACGTTTTCCCTACTCCTTTTATGGTAATTTCAAGTCATATCATCAGTGAATTAGTATTCAAACAATATAACATGTAAAGAAATAGGATTAAGAAACCAGTATTAGTTAAAGACAGTCTGTATATAGTCATATTATTGTAAATTTCATCAAACATGATTTTATTTTATAATTACTTCTTATTAAAAATATATATGATTAAGTAAAATTACTTTTGTGTATGAAAAATATAATCAATGAATAAATATTAACTGAAATTCTATTTTAGGTTGTATGATTTCTAATATAAAGAATAATTAATAAATGTTTAACGACTTTTTTCAAATAATGTAACCTTTTCTTTAATCTACCTGAGTTTGCAATTTGAGCTCATTGTTTTGGTTAAGTTTATCGTGTTAGGACTTACGCACTTGAACTGAAAAATCACCAGCAATAAGCCCGTTACTGTATAAACTACAAATTTAAACAACAGTGTTTTTTGTACTCGATTTTGTACATCAAGTGCGTAAGTCATAATCTTAGAAGATAAGCACACGCTCGTAGCGGGCTTCAACGCATGTCCTTAGGTAAAATGGACTCATGTTTTGGGTAAATCGGAAAAGAGTTTAAAAATAAAGATTGAGAAGACTCCCTTATAAACTCTAAAATAAAATTTAAATATTTTTAACTCTGATAGTGATTGCCAAAGGACATAAAATCGGGACAGATCTATGGTTATTCCTGGCCTTTACTCCAATTAAGGAAGGGTATTTATCGAGTGTCTCTTGATGAGGGTGATTATAGTCGTTTCCCGCATCAACTTCGATGATACTTACACCGGGCTTTCAGCATTGATAAAAGAAGCGCCGCTTGAAGTCCTGCTGCCATGGTGCCCCACTTTCAGGATATCAGTATTTACATTGTAGCCGGCATCCATTATGCTTTTCTCATATTCTAAACCTGCTCACCCGTAAGCAGGAATGAAACTTTACCGTAGGTTATCTTAAGCACCATTGAGGTCACAGACGAAACAGCAAACTTAAGCATGCATTAATTTCTCCTTTTCTAACTCCTTTACGTCCTTTAATTTTCTCTTTTTATTTTTTAGATCTTTTAACGATTGAATAAGCCTATCATTTTTTGTTTTAATCTCCTTATCTACTTTTAATAGCTCCGTGTTGATCTCATCCCAACGAGCTTCCATATTCTTTGTATAAGCATCCACATACAACTTTTCGAATTCTTTTATTTTAATGTCTGTTTTATCTATATGTTTTCCCCCCATGTATGAATATTATATGGACTTGGACACATATATAAATTTCTTACCGTATAAAAGTAGATAAATGTTTGCAGCTTCGTCTGTAACATCTCGTGAAGGCTTTTCGGGAAGAGGCATAAACGAACTGATAGAAAAGCTAAAAAATAATATACATAAACAGTTTGTTCATTTCCAAACACTTATTTTGGTAATTCTTCTGAGAGGTGGCTAAGAGGCTGTCTTATAATTCAAATCATTTCTACTTGGATAATAGGCAACGTTTATTTTAAAATCAGATAGTGTATTTTTCCGAAATTCAGGTGTACATATCGACCTTATATGATCGCATTTTATCTCAATTGTAGAATTAAGTTTAATTTTAAGACACACTCTTAGGGAGTAAACTAATACCATGAAAACTTAATTGTGGATCATCAATTTGATCAAAACAATATCATCTGATGGAAGTCACCAGAATAATATGTTCTATATTTGGGTTTTCATGGTACTAGACAGTTCCCTGAGTTTGACAGTTTGATTTTTATGTTGAAAGATTGTTTTTATATCCGTTGGAATAAGAAGTAATATTATATCAACAAATTTTAGCCCATTTTTTGCGATTTAATTTGACAGATGATTCTCTGTCTCTTGATAGTTATTTTCATAATTTTTGATCAAATTTTTGGTATAGAATTTGACAGATAGCATGAATATTGGATAAAAATATACAAACTATCCAAAAAGTCAGGTGCCAAAAGTGCTAAAATCGAACAAAAAATCTCTACTGAGCTTATGCCATTTTAGTTAATGTCCCTTATTTTGGAATAATGAATGTTAAAAAGATCTATTTTTTAAAAAAATTATGTTAAAACACTTTAATATCAAATTAAAGTTAAATAGAAAGGATTATACCTAATTAAACCAATATTATGTCGCCAAACAAATAATTGGGCTCTAA
>MDTP02000239.1 GCA_001714685.2 Methanosarcina sp. Ant1
GATACATATTATGATTAGACGACTGGGTCGGATCAAATCTTTAAGAAATGAGAAAAATGAATTTTAAGACAGCCTCTTAGATTTACCTCTGATTTAGAATGTAGAGGTCAAGCAGATCGAAGCCCCGGAAGCTAAAAAGAATAAACCCTGGTGGAAGTTTGGTAATTATTTAAAATCCTACTCCTGAACATTCAAAACGGGCCTCGACATATAGAACTACTGAGTATTTATATTCTAAGATGTATGCAAATGATACAAAAACTTAAAAAGGATGTTCATTACGGAGTTAAATTCACTTAGTGTGCCTTTCAATATACTGCTTATTTTATTCACTGAATACTACGCCAACATTACGCCGGATAAGCTATATCAATCGAAAAAAGAACACAGAATTAAGGATATCCAGGAAAGCATAAAGTATTTCTATCTTCCAGTTAAAGATATTTTAGAACCATGTTGTGCTCTTTTAAAAGCGAACCGTGACCTATATGATAATCGTTCAGATTCCAATAGGGACGATACACCTCTACATGGCACAGAAGATTATCACTTAATAGAGCATGGTTATAAAATGACAAAATTAAAAAGTGCATATCTCGACAGGGAAGAAAATGCAAACGATATACAAAATCAAAAATTAAATATAGAAACAAAGAATCAAATGAGCTTCTTATACATCTCCTAACAGTCGATGAACTTAAAAAAATCAAACAAAATAGACATCTCGCTAACGGGGGAACACGCGAAAAATTTGAAGAGTATATAAATTTTGACATATGCAAGGATCCAAATGTGAACCAAACACATTATTTAAAACAGAAAACAAGTGAAATTTCCAAACTGTCAAAATTTGTAGATGATGATATCAAAAACTACCGAAGCGAATTAAATAAATATTCACCTGAGAAAAATAAAAAGCCATGGTGGAATTTCTGGTAATTACTTAAAACGTTCATATTTTTTATGTGCCTGTTCAGCTGTCAGGATATTAAAAACAAGAACTTCTTTTCGATTGAAGTCAATATCATACAAAATACGGAAGTCACCAACCCGAAGCCTGTAAACAGTTTTTGTACTCCCTTTAACTTCTTTTTTGTTTCCCCCTGGTAAAGGGTCTTTTAGTTCTTTGAGAGCCTCTTTTATCTGGTCTCTTCTTTCTGCAGGGATTTTATCGAAGATTTTTGGATGTATCAAAACCTTAAAGGTCATCAATGCTCACAAACTCGTCTCGGTGTTCTCTAATAAGTCTTTCTCCTTCTCCGATAAGCTGATTACAATTATGTTCCACGATTAACATTCTTATGACTTTATTGTAGTCATCGCCCATTTTTCCAATAGTCCTTAACTCATCCCGGGTTTCTGTTGTTATCTGGATTGTTGTTGTTTCTGTCATATTTTTTACTATAGCGGTTATGATATTTATAGCTGACATTAAGTCGTTTCCCGGGCAGGCGTAGCAGCTGTAGAGCTTTTAATGTGGTACAGAAATGAGCAAGGGGCTCTTCGCTGTTTTGCATGGGTTGAAAATAATTGCTTAATTCGAAGTGTTCAGATCAAATAGATAAACATCAAGCTTGAATGTGATTTTCAACAACAACTGTTCTACATTTTATATGTGCTACTCCAACATTTAGGAGCTAAATGTAAGTTACCCACTCGAAATAGCTAAGAGCCCTACGACCGTGGCAAAAAAGGTACAAAAAGGAGTATGTGAACTGATGGTAAAGACATACCACTTTCTGTCGCCGTGGATAAAGCAAATCGTCACGACAAAAAGCTTGTAAAAGGGACTCTTGATGCCATAATTATTGAAAGACCTTCACATAAAGTAATTCCGAATATTTGTATGGATAAGGGATATGATTTTCCTGATACCAGAGAATTGGTTGAAGAATATGGCTATACCGCCCATATCAGGAGAAGTGGAGAAGAAAAGATAGGAAAAAAGAGATACCAAATTATAGGGCAAGAAGGTGGATTGTAGAAAGGACACATTCCTAGCTGAATAGATTCAGAAGAATGATTATTCGATGGGAAAATAAAATTGAGAATTACTTTGCTATGCTTCATTTCGCATGCGCACGGATAACATTCAGAGCAGCGGGACTTTTCGGATAGGCTCTTAGTTCATTTTTCGATTTTGGTTATTTCAGAATATACGAAGCTTTTCTGCATAGATATCCAGAGTCTTTTTTCGCAGATGAAGAACGAATACAAATAGACTTTTCAGGCAAAATCCGTCCGGATTTTTGGACTCATTTTATACCCGGAGTATTGTACGTGTTCCTATCTACTTTGATGATGCTAATAGCGATTTATTATTAATGATGCAATTTCAAGTAAGGATATTCTAGAATCTTATCCCTCACATATGAAGATGGCTATAGGCTCGCTGTTCTTGAGTGCGACGGAATAGAATCCTCCCCGATTTCACCTAAAAGCCAACTTCTGGACGAGTCCGATAAATCCAGAGGAATCCACATAGGTTGCCCGGATTTTGCCCTGCTAGGGCAAGCGAGTTAATTCCTCCATCTGCTATTAATCCGGCGCTTTCAGAACCGTCGGTTGCAATCAGGATCTTTTTTTGTAAAGCTTGCTAACAGTTCTATGACTGCAGCCATGTGGAGATATGAGTCATCTGTCTGCTTCACTTCTAACTGTTCGAAGCCGGGACTGGAAGGTTGATCTCAGGATTTGTGGAAGCGAAGCTTCCGAGTGCGGTATTCGAGAAATGTCTCGCCAGCCGAAACCATGGATAGAAAATGTAACAGATGACCTTGGGGGCTTAAGTGTCTTCAGCCTCCAGTTTCGTTTTTTATATTCCAGAGCAGAGCTTTTTTCCACTTATCAACCCTGCTGCGCTTTAACATATCGTGCCCTTAAGACCGACTTTATCTGGATGACCGAAAGTTAATGGTGGATGACCGAAATTCACAATAATGTAATTTTTAGAAAAATATTACATGACTTACACAGTTGAACTAAGAAATCAATAGCAGTAAATATTAAACTGTCTGAAATATAGAGCTGATTCCAAAATCCATTTCATTCTTAATCATTAGGATTTTTCAGATTATTTTCATGGTCAAAAACGTGATTGTTCACCCAAAATACGAGTTTAAAGAAACACTTTTTGAGTTTTGGGGTCGGCTCGAAAAAAATGAACAAAAGCTGCAATGGGAATCTGCTCCTGAATAATAAACTATGCGTCAATGAACTGTCAATTGAAACTCCTTGAACAAAAACGTACATTAAAAAAGATTGGAGGAAAGCCAGGAAGAGTTATGTTCCTTCTACTTTAGCCCCCGATACAGTCGCTCCGAATATCTACCCCCTCAAGTACATTTATTCGGAATGGAACCAACGTCTTCCAGGCAATTCTTTACTCACATTTCCTACCGCTTATTCCTCACTCTTTTGACCTATAACTTCCCTATAATATACAGTTATCCTCGAAGTTATTTTAAATTAATTATACGAAAAATAGTTTCTGAACAAAAGTTATTTTCACATAAAATGTTTTTTATCGAACACCAATTTAATATTAATTATGTTTTATACTATTTTTTGGGATAATTCTAAATTTAGCACTGAGTTCTTTCCAAAAAAAACGACGTAGACAATACTTATGTCAAAATCTTGGATTTAAAGGCCCGATAAAAATCACTATAAACACTATAAGAAATTAAATATGTTGGAATTTTGTAAACATCTAGTGAAGATTTTGGTTATTCTCCCTATGATGGCTGTGTGCAGATCTGCGTTGATCTTATTAATGATTTATCCAAAAACCAATTTAAGTCTCAGATCAGTAAGTTTCAGAGCTATTTTTTATGATCAGAAACTCGTGGATCATTTAGCTTGACATTGTCATATTAACTAATTTTTGTAGGTATTGCAACATATTTCCACCCAAATTTACATCATTTTGAGACTATTTATCTTACAATTCTTGTTTC
>MDTP02000240.1 GCA_001714685.2 Methanosarcina sp. Ant1
GTTCCACTTGAAGATTTAAAGTATGTCAAGGTCTTAAAGAAAAAGGTAAAAAACTATATAGTTGAAACAATTCAACGTATTGTCTTTGGAGATCCTGAAGAAATATTCGAAATGCTTGGAATTCATTCGGATGGTTATGTCGGTACTTCATACGTAGAAAGGATAAATCTCACGATCAGGACATCTCTTGCAAGATTTATAAGGAAAACGATGAATTTCAGTAAAACCATGACGATGCATCAGAGAGCTTTTGACTTATTCCAAGCATGATATAACTTTATAAAACCTCATAAGTCTCTAAGATTAAAAATAGACTCTGGAAATAAAAAATGGTTCCAAAGAACTCCAGCAATGGCAGAAGGAATAACTGATCACATATGGAGTTTGAAGGAATTATTAACGTTTAGAGTTCCTGTTCAATGATTTGGGGACACGACCTAAAATTTGGTCGTGTACACGAGTTATTGATCACTTCCGAAAAAACTGGCACTGCCGCCTTGTTTGAGGGAAATATAGAGAGATTCTTGTGCTTATGGTTTCAAGTAAATTCCCTAGTACATTTTTAGAGCCTGCATATCTCGGATAAAACCAAAAGATCAGGCGTTTTTCACATCGTAGAAGATAAGCACACGCTAGTAGCGGGCTTCGAAGCCAGATTCAGGATAAATATATCAGGCGTGCTTTCTTTGGAATAGGCGCGAGGGTGAATTGAGTTTCCTTAGCTGATGCTGATTTGGGGAATCAAGGTTGCAGGCGCATCCCATATATCCTGCGAAGCATGTGCCTTTCTTGGATAAATAGAATAAGGAAGCATTGTTTAATAGTCTTTTACATAGATGTTTATATTCTTTGTACGCAAGAGGTTTAGAAATTGATGTCTGATTTTTGAGGCTTTAGAAAGGATTATAACGGAAAAGAGCTATTTTCTCCATGGTATTGTAATTAACTTGAAGACTCGTTCTAGATTGAAATCCCTTTGTTAAATACTTGCTGATATGTTTTTATTATCTCACATATTGCAATTTACTTGAAAACTCGTTAGATATTGACCCATCCGTCTGGCCCATACATAGCATTTGACATATTAAATTGCAATTCACTTGAAAACTCGTTCGAGAGTGAAACTTGATTCGAAAAGAGTGAGAAGGGTACGCCATAAGATTGAAGATCTCACTCGGGTAATTGCAATGATAAAGGAGTGATTTGAAATGTCAAGTCTTAAACAAATATGTGACGCTTACGATACAACTTATGAACTGGAAGGTAAGAAACTAAAGAAAGCAGTAGAAGAATTAAAGATCATGATTGAAGAAAAAATCCAATCTGGACAAATAGTATTAACATTTCAAGAAATCGATTGGCTCACCTGGATTTATGGCAAGATTTCAAAAGAATTCATGTCTGAGCCGGATACTTCGATAATTGACTATTATACAAATACTGTAGCTAGAATCTACGATGAACGAGCCAAATGGATTTCAGAAAAACACCATTTTACTAATATGTATGATGTAATGGAATGTGAGGACGTTTGAAGATATAAAGAAGATTTTGAAGGGAATTTCTGCCTATATCGGTTCATTTTAAATAAATTTTAATAAATCTGAATATATCAACTTACATGAAGTGCCCAAAATAGGCATATGTGAAGGACTCCCAAGCCTTACACCTGTATGTCAGAGATATTCGAATACTGACTCCTAGAGAATATCAGGCTCTCAGGTCTGCAATTCCAAAGGACTCGCATAAAACAATTTTTGACATTTTTCTCATAACAGGTATGCGATATGCAGAGCTTCTAAGGCTCTATGATAATCCAGCCTGGTACAATGAAAAAAAGAACCTGATCCATTTATCCCAGGAAGCCCAGAAGAAACATAAAAGACGACAGCTTGAGAACTATTCACTCATTACAGTAATTCACCAACTGGATCAGAAAATCATCTATCCCCATTACGATTTCAAACATTTAACCGAAAAGTATTTTGAAATCGGAATGAAGCTAAATGATTTCTCGATCCAGTTGGTGAAGTACTACATTACCACAGTATGCTTAGTTATCTCCTAAAGGACTTCTGGCAAGCTCGCATGTCTCCCCTTGAAAGCACATGGAATAAGAACCTTCAGAGATGGGCGTAGGATGCAGGACTTAACCCTTATGGATTGTCCGCAAAGACTACAAGGAAAACAATTGAGAGCTGGTGTGTTGCAGCCGGAATTATTGAGTCTTCTGTTTGTTTGCGCCTAGGTCATGACGCCCTTACATCGATGAGACACTATCAGCGACTAGCATTTTCAGAAGATGAAATGAGGGATATTAAAAAACAGCTTACTTCATGGAATTTAATTAAAATAAATTAGAAATCTTTTTTAACTGTTATATACATGTTAATAATATGCATGAAGTGACAAATTCAAGTAAGGACTTACAGAATTGTGATATTGAATTAAAGAAGGAAGAACCTTCTTTCAGAACTGTTAAATCATGTCCAAACTGTCATAGTATAATAGTAACGTACCGGAAGTGGAAAGGAGCTTACTGGTGTGGGAACTGCCAAGAAAGTTTCAAAGATCCTGTGTTCAAGCAGATTAAAGATAGGAGAAATGAATTGCCTATACCTCCAACACTTAAGAAGGCAGCATATCACAGATCAAACGAATAAATCTAGAGTTAGAATCAGGAATAAGACTATGAACTTAGAGGTTATCTTAAAATTAACTTAATTTTACAATTGGGATGAAATACTACCCTATAAGGTCGATATGCACACCTAAGTTTCGGAAAAATTTACTATCTAAGTTTGAAATAAACGTTGCCCGTTATCCAATTATAGAATGATTTGAATTTTCAGACAGGCTCTAAGACTTATAGTCTTTGTTTCCTTTAGATCCGTTCGACCAGGTTCTCCTCGATGTCCCAGATCTGGGACGTCGATATGTTTAAGATTCAGGCTTCTGGGATATATGTAAAGGGGTGCAGTACATCTATCCCGAAGGCGTATGCTCCACATACCTAAACATATACCTAGAAGCCACGTAAGTGGCCATGGCTATTGCTTGGTATCAGGATAGATATTAAGGACGCTAGGCGTGCAAAGTGAAAAAATATGAAACTGGTGCTGCGCCAGCCTAATCCCCAGTAGCCATCCCGAAGGTTAAAGCAGTAGGCGTTTTTCACATCCAAGAAGATAAGTACACGCTCGTAGCGGGCTTCAAAGCCAGATCAGGATAAATATTATTAGCGTGTCTTCTTCGGAATAGGCGCGAAGGTAAATTAAGTTTCCTTAGCTGCAGGCTGATTTGGGGAATAAAGATTGCTGGCGCATCACATATATCCTGTGAAACTTTCTTGGGTAATATGCATAATATTACATGGTCCAGGTTCAAACGTTGATTAATCAAAAGGCCATTGAAGCACCTGGAGAAAAGAAAAAGAGATGGTATAAATTTTGATAATTATGTGTATTTCATGATTATAATTATTACCACGATACAAAACATTATCAATAGCGCTTTATTCGCATTTGACATATATTCACCCTATGATAATAAGGCAGCAGACATATAAAAAATATTCGGATGCCCTATCGCAAATACGATAAAATGAAAACAAAAATAGTAAATGTACATTTTGTGTCATTATATCAGCTGCAGCACATGCCAATTCTAACACAAAAATTAAAAATCAAAAATACTGCTTTTTTCATATATTTTTCGTTTGGAATCTGCCATATCCAGAGCTGCATTCATTGGTCATCGGTTAAGGAATAAATGATTTTCTTGCATACGTTTTTATATTATTTATAGTATAAAATTAATTTATTCATGGATACCGAGTTTAAATCTTCTATCGAAAATCCTCTCCGAAAAATGTTTCCCGAAGAATGGTTAAGGGAGACTGCTAGAGAGAGATCGGAAGAGCCGTCGTGTAGG
>MDTP02000241.1 GCA_001714685.2 Methanosarcina sp. Ant1
TCATTTGACTGCTACGAATTCTACGACAGGGCAAAAGTCGGAGAAAAGTGCACCCAGGATGACTGGGACCTTATGAAGATCCCCATGAAGGCAATGGAGCTCAAGCAGAAGTACGGGCTTGACTTCAAGGGAGAGTTTGTCCCAACAGATAAGGACATGATGGAAAATCTCTTCCACGCCGGATTCGAGATGCTTCTTGATTGCGGCATTTACTGTACCGACACCCGCAGGATCGTAAAATACACTGAAGCCGAAATATGGGATGCAATCAACAACGTCCAGAGGGAATTCGTTCTCGGGACAGGCAGGGAGGCAGTAAATGTCAGGAAAAGAAGCGTTGCTGATAAGAGAAAGCCCATTGTCCAGGGCGGCCCTACCGGCTCTCCTATTTCAGAAGATGTATTCATGCCTGTTCACCTGAGCTACGCCCTTGAAAAGGAAGTAGACACCATCGTTAACGGTGTTATGACCACCGTGCGTGGGAAGCCTCCTATTCCAAAAAGCCCATACGAGGTTCTTGCCGCAAAGACAGAAACCAGGCTCATTAAAAACGCTTGCGCCATGGCTGGAAGGCCTGGCATGGGCATATAGGGCCCAGAGACTTCCCTGTCTGCTCAGGGAAATATATCTGCTGACTGCGCAGGCGGAATGGCCGGAACAGACAGCCACGAGGTCTCTCAACTCAACGAACTCAAAATCGACCTGGATGCAATCGCAGTTATTGCCCACTACAACGCAAACAGCGACATCATTATGGACGAACAGATGCCTATGTTCGGAGGATACGCAGGCGGCATTGAGGAAACCACAATCGTAGACATCGCAACGCACATCAACTCCGTTGTCATGAGCAATGCAAGCTGGCACCTTGACGGCCCTGTCCACATCCGCTGGGGTTCAACCAATACCAGGGAGACTCTCATGATTGCAGGCTGGGCATGTGCAACAATTTCTGAGTTCACAGACATACTGTCAGGAAACCAGTACTACCCATGTGCAGGCCCATGCACAGAGATGTGTCTGCTTGAAGCTTCAGCCCAGTCCATTACTGACACTGCCTCAGGCAGAGAAATTCTCTCTGGAGTAGCATCAGCAAAAGGTGTTGTGACAGACAAGACCACAGGTATGGAAGCCAGGATGATGGGAGAAGTCGCAAGGGCAACTGCAGGCGTGGAAATTCCTGAAGTTAACAGGATCCTTAACGGCCTTGTATCCCTTTATGAGAAGAACTACGCAAGTGCACCCGCAGGAAAGACTTTCCAGGAGTGTTACGACGTAAAGACCGTAAGCCCAACTGACGAATACATGCAGGTCTATGACGGAGCAAGAAAGAAGCTCGAAGATCTGGGACTTGTATTCTAAGCCGAAATTCCAAGCCTGAAGTTATATTTAAAGAGCCTAAGGCCAGCGAGAATCTCGCTGGCTAATTTTTTTTGAAAAACTCAGGCGAAACTATTATAAAGATACATTTCGATTTATGTGGAAAATTTTCACACATAGACGAGCGGATAGAATTGGGATATATATATAAAAATGGGGATATTAAAATGGATATGTGGACTGTAATAAACGGACTGATATATCTCCTGGCTTTCGGATTGATTGGCTGGGTTTTACTGGACTCCAGTAGGGTTTCGAAAAAAAGAGGGTGAGCTAGTATGTCTGAAAAACATGAATCTACCAGCCTGGTTAAGACTCTGAGGCCATTCCACGTATGGGCTCTTGGAGTCGGGATCGTGCTGGTTGGAGAGTACATGGGCTGGAACTTCACATTCGCAAAAGGAGGGGTTCTGGGTTCTCTGCTTGCGATGCTTGTTGCAGGAGCCATGTATGTCATGATTTCTCTGTGCGCCAGCGAACTGGGATCAGCAACCAAACTCGCAGGAGGTCCATACGACTGGGCAAGGCTCTTTATCGGGCCAGGAGCAGCTGCCAGTGTGGGACTTGCGGTGTATATGGAATATATCGCCCTTGAGGCAGCAGATGCCATTGTCGTTGCATTCATTGCAAAGAGCATTTTCCCGGAATTGCAGGTTTTCCCGGTAACATTGCTTGTTATTGCGCTTCTGACTTTCATTAATTATAGAGGCGTTGTTGCAGCTCTAACTCTTAATTTCTTCCTGACCATGATAGCTTTTATCGCAATAGTGGTCTTCTTCTTCGCAACAGCCTTTGGAACTGTAAATATCCATCCGGAATATCTTTTCCAGGGAGCTTTGCCTAACGGAATGATAGGCCTCTTTGCGGCGCTGCAATTCGGGCCCTGGTTCTACTTAGGGATAGAAGGAGCTGCAATGTGTGCTGAAGAGTGCAAACACCCATCAAGAGCAGTACCTCTTGGCCAGCAGGCAGGAATGATCACCCTGCTCATAGGAGCGGCAATGACCCTTTACCTCTGTGCAGTGCTGATTCCTGCAGACACTCTGGGAGTTTCCGTGTATCCGCTCTTTGAAGCGGCAAATAACAGTGGAATATTTATTTTCATTGCCCTGCTTGGACTTGGGACCTTCCTGACATGCGTTGCCAGTGCAAACGGCTGCGTCTGCGACTCTTCACGCTCCTGGTTTGCTCTCTCAAGGGACAATTATGTGTCTTCCTGGTTCTCGGCAGTGCACCCAAGATATAACACCCCTTACAGGGCCGTGATCTTCACGATGCCTGTTGCAATCGGCTTCGCTTTCAGTGGTTTCCTGGACCAGGTCATTACCTTCTCCATTATTTCGGGACTGCTCTGCTATGTGCTTATCCCGTTTTCCCTGATCCGCTTCAGGAAGCTCTTCCCACAGACCACAAGCAAGATCCGGCCTTTTGTGAGCCCTCTTCAGCCGTACATCGCTTACTTTGCAATTGCAATCGCGATTACAATTCTCTCAACGCTGTTCTGGGGCTACAAGTATAACCTGATCTTTGCTTTTGTATTCTATGGTGTCGCATACTTCTATTTCAGCCACAGGCATAAAAGTTCAAACATTGAAAATGACTGGGCTGAAATGGGCTGGCCTTTACCCAAGGGCTCGGAGAGTGTAAAGGTAAAAACGGAGGCGATTGGCGTTGGAGATGAATAACCAGGCAATGGAAAGCAAATACCATCGCAAACTGAACGGAGACACAGTCCTTATCGTGGGTATGCTTGCCCTGCTGGTAGGTGTGGAAGGATTCGTCATTTACAAGATTCTTGCCGAAACATGGGAGATTTCTGGAGGCTTTTTCTACCTTTATGTAATCTTCGTAGGCCTGATGGTTGTAATCGAGGCAATTGGTTGTCTTAGTGTGCGCAAGTCGATAAAGACTCACATGTTCGAGTTCAGGTACTACGATTGAGGAGGCAGAAAAGATGGCAGAAAAAAGCACCTTTGGAGAGGTCTTTGACATCGTATTCATTTTTGTCCTGGCCTTCGCCTGTGTGGTTATTCCCACAGTACTTCAGGGAGCGGTACTCGTATCCTGGGGAGAAGGTGGGGAAGGAATAGGCTTTGTCTGGGATCCAGTTGGCTTTTTCAGCTTCTTGTTTGTTATAATTGCTTTCTTCGTTGTGATCCTGTATCACTCGGTAAAGCACTACAAGTACTGAAAAAGTCGGAAAAATACTTTTGAAGAAATTGTCTGCCTGTAAGAAGGAATTCAGGCAGACAGTACTTTTTGCGGCATAATACTCTTTTTCATTCAACCTCTAGTCCTGCTTCAAGAACACGAGCTCTCTGAGAAGATGAGTTATTCAGGAAGTAATAAGAGGGACTTAGAGGGACTTTTAGAGGGACTTAGAGGGACTTTTAGAGGGACTTTTGTGGATTTCCAAAAGACTGAAGTCAAGCCATGAAAAATGAGTTAAGAGAAGTTCATTTGTATTCGGTTAAGAGATAAAATGCATGAAAGTGTTATTTTTTATGCTAAAATCTCAACATTCAAGTCGG
>MDTP02000242.1 GCA_001714685.2 Methanosarcina sp. Ant1
AGAGTAGAAAAGAAGAAAACACTCTTCTTGCCCTTGATAATTCAAACTTTCATCAAACAAATTTTTAAAATATTGTTAGTATTTTTGTACCATTTCCCCCTGCCATTCAGTCTCCGGCCACCCTCCAAAGCCTCTCAGCTTGTTTATGTCGTCCAGATAATTTATTACTTCATCCGCCGAAAAACCAAGATCCCTAAGCACACATCCAAGAACTGTACCAGTCCTGCCAATGCCTCCAACACAATGGACAACGATACCTTCTCCGGCATCCATTTCTCTTCTTATTGCATTAGCTGCTTGTCTGATGAGCCGCTCCTCTGTTTCAGGATCCTCCGGATCATAACCGTGATATAGGTCTTCTAATTCTGCAGAAAATATCACTTCGAGAGGATAGGGATTATAAGATACCTTTGAATCGCAAAGGCAAACCACATTTGAAAAACCAGCATCACCAATCTTTTTCCAGGACGTGCGAGTGCCGGGGTGAGACATACCAGCAAGAAGCGACGGCTCTTTAAGCACGACATACAGATTCAGCGGAATTCGGATGCCTTCTATTACAGGCATCTCTAATGGGGTCAATAACGAGGGCAGCATGCTAAGCGTATAAGGTGTAAGAAATATAAATTTTCATTAGTTGGTTTGTGGTGGCTGGGAAATTTTGAAGCATGAACAATAATAATACAGTCAGAACAATAACTAGCCCGGAACAAATAAAATTTCACATGGTGTTATGACAGAACAGTAGTAAGAGTGTAATATAAGGAATTCATTATAAGGAATTCATTTATAAGGAATTTATTTATAAGGAATTCATTTATGAAGAATTCATTTAGTCATTTTGGCTCCTCACTTTGCAAATCCCTGAATCAATCCGAACGGGCATATCTTTTCATAAGATATCAGAAAGGAGTTGAGTTAATTGTTGAAAATAAGCAATTTGTCCAAAACTTATAAAGGTGGGAAAAAAGCCGTTGACAGCATTTGCCTGACCATTGAAGGCGGCGATATTTACGGCTTTATCGGGCACAACGGCGCCGGAAAAACCACCACCATCAAATGCATCACCGGCATACTGGACTTTGACGAGGGCGAGATCCTGATAAACGGGAAATCGATCAGGAAAGAGCCGTTAGAATGCAAAAGGATGATGGCTTACATTCCGGATAATCCGGATTTGTATGAATATATGACCGGCATCCAGTATCTGGGTTTTATTTCCGATATTTTCGGAATATCCAAAGCCGAACGCGAAAAAAGCATCAAAAAGTACGCCGACGCATTTGAACTGACCATGAATCTCGGTGATCTGATATCCTCGTATTCACACGGCATGAAACAGAAGCTCGTCATCATTTCCGGGCTCATCCACCATCCGAAGCTCTTAATCCTTGACGAGCCCTTCGTGGGACTTGATCCAGTGGCATCCTTCACGCTCAAGGAGATCATGAAGGATTTCTGCGCGAAGGGAAACTCCATCTTTTTCTCAACTCACGTTCTCGAAGTAGCAGAGAAGCTGTGCACAAAAGTCGCGATCATCAAGAACGGCAAAATCATTACAAGCGGCACGATGGAACATGTAAAGGGCGACAGCTCGCTCGAGCAGCTGTTTTTGGAGTTGAATGAACATGAATACTCTGATAGTTCTGATAAAGGCGAATTTTACCAACCTGGCGACAGTCCGCAGGCTGTATAATTACAAAACCGCGAAGCAAAAGCTGCAGACCTTCGGCATAGCCGCTGGCATTGTTTTATTGTCGCTCATGCTGGTGCTGAATATGTTTCTCTACAGCTTTACCCTGGCGGACGCGCTTACCAAAATGAATGCGCTTGGGGCGATCATTTCGATGGCATTTGTTGGCTCTACGCTTGTCTGCCTGTTGATGAGCCTGTATATGACGCCCAGCTACCTGTTTGCCTTTAAGGACTATGACATTTTGATGTCACTTCCGATCAAACATTCGGTGATTTTGACAAGCAAGCTGTTTTTTCTCTATGTGCAGAATCTTCTTGTTGCCCTGCTTATCGCCCTGCCACAGCTTGTAACGTATGGCATCAGGACGGACGGCGGCGTACTTTACTATGTCTACGCCGTCGCAGCCACCTTGCTCATCCCATTTATACCGCTTGCCGCTGGCGGGACGCTGTCCTTCCTTACAGGCAGGATATCCTCGAGATTTAAATCGTCGAACGCCGTCATGCTTGTTTGTTCCTTTGCGCTGATCATCTTGATTATGGCAGGCTCGTTTTCCCTGAGCACTGTTTCGGCCGCGCAGGCGAAAAGTATCATCTCCATATTTGACCTGATCGGCAGATATTATGTCCCCCTCGACTTTTTCTCCAAGGCGCTCGTCGGGCAGAAGCTTTTTTTCCTGCTGGCTTTCATCCTGACAAATATTGCTGTTTTAGCCGCATTTGCGATCATTTTCTCGAAAAGCTTCAGGTCGATCAATGCAAAAATGAACGAGCGATACAAGGCCGCTAACTTCAAGTTGACCGCCTTAAAGACGGCCACGCCGGCAAAAGCGCTGTTTATCAAGGAGCTGAGAGGGTATTTTTCATCTTACATCTATGTATTCAACACGTTTTTCGGCATGGTGATGATGACGGTTTTAGCCTTCTCCCTGCCGGTATTCGGGACAGACAAAATAATGACCCTGCTTGAGGTGTCGGGAGCAGGGGCTTACATCCTGCCGATAATCACGCTGATTTTTGCCTTCTGCATCATAATGACGGTCCCGACCGCATCGTCCGTCTCGCTGGAGGGTAAAAGCCTGTGGATACTCAAATTCTCCCCCATCGACGTGCTCACCGTGTTTCGGAGCAAGATCTCGTTGAATCTTGCGCTTATCATACCGCTTCTGGTAATCAATTCGATAGTATGCGCCATATCCCTGCACATGAATTCAGTACAGTATCTGGCATTCCTCGCCACTTCGCTCCTGTATGCGTTTTATACTGCGCTTTCAGGGCTTCTTATCAACCTGTATTTCCCGAAATTGGATTGGGCTACTCAGGTGGTCGTCGTCAAGCAGAGCATGAGTGTGATCGTTGCGATGATGGCAGGAATGGGGGCAATAGCCGTTCCGGTTATCCTGTTTGTCACTTTGAAACCTGCGAGTTTCGTGCTGTTTTTGTTTTCTGTGGCAGCGGTTCTTGCACTTATTAATATATCTTTATGGAGTGCGCTCAAAACCAGGGGCATCAAGCTGTTTAATGAGCTGTAAACAGGATATTCTGAAACCACAAACTTGAGGAATAGGCCTTTGACACCGCATTTCTGCCAACTACATTGTCAAAAGCCGATACTCTTCCATTTTTCCTTTCGCTTTTGAACCTTCACTTTTGAGCCATTATTTTTAAACTCCGTAATACACTAACAAAGCCTTAGGTTATTTGCTGGTCAGCCTGAGCGGATTAGATAAGTAATTGCTTGAGTTTGCGGCTTTGAAAAAGTTACTTTGATTAATGAGAATGTGCTTGAAAAGTTGTTTTTCAGGAAAAAAACGGAAGCTAACGGCAGTTATGTCAAAGATTATTGTGTAGACAATAATTGTTGCTACAATAATCTTAAACATCAGTAAAGGGTCTAAGTTGCTGAAAATTTTCAGTCCTCTAACAAAATCAGAAGCCTTGAACCTCAGAAAGGATTATAATTCTTAATTAAGGGGTTACTCTGAGAAGAGAAAAGCGATAAAAGGATTTATTTTCATTTATGACAGAGTTGATTGAGCTTTTCTTTTCCCGACTTCCTTTTCATCAGAATCTATCAATATCTATCAATATCTATCAAATAGATAGGAAAAAAATAGAAAAATGCATCAAGAAACTTAGCTCATGTGTAACATTATAGTTAGGAA
>MDTP02000243.1 GCA_001714685.2 Methanosarcina sp. Ant1
AATTTTTTAGCTAAATAAGCAATTATAGACCATTTTTTAGCTTCTAAAGCATTTTTGTCAATTTTGGCAAAACCTCAATTTTTACTGATTGCGTTTTTGAAATAATGCGTCATAATTGTACATGGTTGTTGGGTTTACATCTAGAAGTACATTAGTCCCTCATAATAAACTTTATTGAAAAAATGGGCTCTTCGCTATTTCAAGTGGATAATTTAGAGTCGCTTCCTAAATGCGATACAACATACGTAATATTTGAAAAATTTAGTGTGGAAAATCAAATTCAGAATCGACATTTTATCTTTGGTTTGGTCGCTTTTTAACTAGAGAATTATTTTCAACCCACCCAAAACAGCGAAGAGCCAAAAATGTTTCATTGATTATATGTCTTAGGAATTGAGTCACACGTTAACCGGTTTTAAAAATAATATATATTCGCCGAATGTTTGAATACGATAAAAGAGAAATATTCTAATTCCTGATATCGACCTGCCGAGGGTAGTATATAATGGTGGACGATCGAAAGTGATATTCTTTAAAATGTATTTAATTCATGAACTTCCCGATATAGCGGAGATTACAAAAATCCTGGAAAAATAAGGTCAACTCTAAAAAATGAGATGCCAGAAAGGAAGAGTGCAGGCAAAGATTGAGTAAATGAGATTGAATAAGGATTGAATCGACTGTAAAAATAAGGAAAAAACCTAAGAAAAAATCTGGACAAAATTAAGAAGATTATCGGTTCAATTGTCATCCGGTTCAATCGTCATCCTTTTGCATATCAATCCCATTATAGAGTCGCCTCAGTGCTATGCTGAGCCTGCGGACTTCCACCTGCCATACACTCTTGCTAACCCGAACGTTTCCTCCGGCTTTGACAGCTGCCATCCATGCGTATTTTCTAGCTATTTTTTCGTTGTTCGAAGAAAAATTGAAAACTTTTCCAGTTTTCTGGTTACTGTATTTTTCATTAATAAGGAATTCGTATATCTCCTGAACCCTTTCGAGCAGTTTTCCTTCACTTTCCGAACCTGAAGCTCCAAAAAAGACAAGATTCCGAAGATAGAATTGCACGTCACGAAACTCAGTACACACATTTTTCGAACTTGAGGCCTTAAGCATTTTTCTGAACTCAAGAAAAATATCCGTATTTCTGAAACCTGAAGGCAGGGTATCTCCAAGCGAGATCATAACATGAATACATTCATGAAAAAGAATGCTGGCTATCAGGAATTCAACTCTCTCCTGCAAATTCCAGAATCTATTTACAAGAGTTTCATCCCAGAGTTGGTAGGGATTAACCAGAATTACGGACCTGTAAACAACCCTTTTTTCTTTCTGTGAAACCAGACGTTTGGGATAAAGAACCATCCCCTGAATTTTCCCGAAAAACTGAATTTTGACTGCTAGATCCCAGCAGTATTCCCATTCCCCGGAATCTACACACTTTACTCTGTAGTATTTTCCATCAAAATTAACCTTCTCAAGCAGCCGGTACATATCCTTACTTTGCGCCTTTATCAGTGACTTTATCCTGGACTCTCGATATATTCGAAAATCAAAATAAGGGACGTTTGGGACAGAAGCATAACAGAAATAAGGTGCAGAGGAATTAAGATCATGAAATTCCTGAGACCATAAGCCTGAGTTGTCTTGCCTATCACTGCCTTTATCCTCAATTAGCCGGGCCTTCCTTTTCACGAAATCTCCTCGTATAACATATCTTATAAGATATTATTACTGAACATATATAAAAATTGATCAGCGGGCAAGAAATTGAAATAAAGGTTTAAATTTCCTGGAAAAGGGTAGAAATCTCATTTAATGTCATTTATTTCATTAAGAGATCCGCAAACAGGGCAATTGTTTAATTTTGAGAGTGAAATTTCGCTGAAACTTCCTGAAAGCCCATTCCAGAACAGAAGACGGCCTTCCAGAAGTTTTCCCTTTCCTGTCAGGAATTTGATTGCTTCATTTGCCTGAATAGAACCGATAATTCCTGGAGTTGTTCCAAGTACCGGAAAAACTTCCTTTCTGGAAAGGCGCGGAAAAATACAGTAAAAACATGGAGTTTTTCCGGGAATTATTGTTGTCACCTGACCATCATACCCTGTAACTGCTCCATGAATTAAAGGAATTCTCCTTTTTATGGCAAGCCTGTTAAGTATATGTCTTGTTTCGAGGTTATCCAGGGCATCGACTATAATGTCGCATTCAGGAATCAGAGATTCGATGTTTGATTCGGTAAGCATTTCTCCGATTGTTTCAACCTCAATTCCGGGATTCATAGAAAGAAGCTTTTCTTTGGCTGATTCTACCTTGGATCTTCCAATGTCCTTTTCGTGATGAAGAAACTGTCTGTTCAGATTGCTGAGATCCACTGAATCAAAATCTGCAAGAATTAATTTTCCGACTCCAGCAATTGCAAGATATGTGGAAATCGGACTTCCGAGCCCGCCTGCGCCGGCAACCAATACTTTCGCATTCTTCAGCTTTTCCTGTCCCTCTTCTCCAAAAAGAAGGATCTGCCGGCTGTATTTTTCACGCTCGAAATTATTCATGTCATTCTCCAGAATATTGATTTTTCTAAGGATATTGATTGTATCGGTTAATCTCCAAAAAAGTTGTTATCTCAATAAGTTCAAACTATTCCAATAGTGATTGACTTCTTAATGCATAACCTCTTCGGATAGCGGGAATAAGCAGGACTTGATCATAGCCCGAGTTTCGCTTCCCGAGTTTCGCTTCCCGAGTTTCGCTTCGGGAGCACGAGGTCCGTTTCACTCGCTACGCTCGCTCAAGCGGACTAATTTACAAAAATGATATTGAGAACCATGTGAAAACGCTGAAGAAAGGAAACAAGGGCACAATCCCTCCACGCTTCCGCGTTTTCTGCAGTTATAGCGTCTTGATTAGGCTTTTCCGTGCCCTCCTGTGCTTTTAGTGCTTAATGAATCTCGGGTGGTTTTAAACTAAATATTTGTGTTCATAATTGCAATTGACTACAGAATTATGTATCTATTTTGGAATCTGTATTCTAGACTTTAGATGCAGAACAGACTTTAAGTGCAAAACCGGAATCAAAATAAAAAATAAATAATGTGCCTTCGAATACATGCATGAAAATAATGCACGGATAATTCAACCATTTTTTGCCTAGTGATTATTATTAAGCTGAGTGGTTATAATTTACTTTATTAGCTTTTTAACATGGACAGCTTGTTTATGCATATCCTCTTTTAGCTTTTCTATTTGCTCATCCTTTGTGTATAAATGGCAATGTTTATTTTAGTCCACTGTTGATTAAGGACATATAAACATTTTCTAATGAAGGAAAGAGATTATGGCATTAGAACAGAAGTTGAAGCAACTCCAAGTGAAAATAAATCAGAATCCATTAACTTGTGCCACTATTTTAATCGCGGTATTGTTATTGTTATTAATTGTAATTCCATACTTGCAAGTAGACTATCATGGGATAAATAACGCTACACAAGAAGCAACTCTTGAAAACCAGTATCGTGCTACGTTTGCTCAAATACTAGGTGGCGTCGCTATCGGAATTGGGCTTTACTACACATGGCGTAGAATTACCATTGCTGAGAATAGTCTAAAAGTTACTCAGGAAAACCTAAAAGTTGCTCAGGATAATCTAAAAGTTACTCAGGAAAATCTAGAAGTTACTCAAAAAGTTGCTCAGGATAATCTAAAAGTTGCTCAAGAAGGCCAGATAACTGAACGTTTTACTAGGGCTATTGATCCGACTTTCCGCAGATCTCTCCTCAAAAGTAGTATTTTTCACAATTTTTTCCCATCAACCTTATTATTTTGTCC
>MDTP02000244.1 GCA_001714685.2 Methanosarcina sp. Ant1
TTAGAGCCCAATTATTTGTTTGGCGACATAATATTGGTTTAATTAGGTATAATCCTTTCTATTTAACTTTAATTTGATATTAAAGTGTTTTAACATAATTTTTTTAAAAAATAGATCTTTTTAACATTCATTATTCCAAAATAAGGGACATTAACTAAAATGGCATAAGCTCAATTAACTTTGAAGTAATTAACTTTGAAGTAATTAACTTTGGAGTAATTAACTTTGGAGTAATTAACTTTGAAGTATTTAACTTTGAAACTGCTGGTTCCTATAGTTACTGACCTCTTTGTACTCCAATGCCAATATCAGAGAAAAACTAATAAAGGAGTAAAAGTTCAAATTGATATAAAACCCATTAAACAAAAAATCAGGTAAAAGGTAAATAATATGGTTTCAAAGGACCTTCCCTTCACCAAAGCGGATATTCTGGAAATAATAAAAAAATATCCTACCCCGTTTCATATCTATGATGAAAAAGCCATTCTAGAAAATGCCCGGAAAATGAAAGCAGCCTTCAGGGAAGTTCCAGGCTTTAAGGAGTTCTTTGCTGTAAAAGCTCTTCCAAACCCTTTTATTCTCAAAATTCTCAAAGACGAGGGTTTCGGTGCGGATTGCAGTTCCCTGCCTGAATTAATCCTTGCTGAAAAAGCAGGAATAATTGGTGAAGATATTATGTTCAGCTCAAACGATACTCCGTCCGAAGAGTTCGTAAAGGCAAAAGAGCTTGGAGCATACATAAATCTCGATGATATAAGCCATATTGATTACCTGGAGAAACATGCAGGACTTCCGGAAATCGTCTGCTTCAGATACAATCCCGGCCCTCTCAAGGGAGGAAATGCCATTATAGGAAAACCTGAAGAGGCAAAATACGGCTTTACAAGAGACCAGCTTTTTGAAGGCTACCGCATGCTCAGGGATAAGGGGGTCAAGCGTTTCGGAATGCACACAATGGTTGCCTCGAACGAACTGAACCCTGATTACTTTATTGAGACCGCAAGAATTCTCTTTGAACTTATAGTTGAAATCTCAAAGGAACTCGACATAACGTTTGAGTTTGTGAACCTCGGAGGAGGCATAGGGATTCCCTATCTGCCTGATCAGGAGCCTGTCTCCTTCGAAGCCGTGGCAAAAGGTGCCAAAGAAGCCTACGAAGCCACAATAACTGCAAACGGGCTCTATCCGCTCAAAGTCTTCCTTGAATGTGGCCGAGTCATTACAGGTCCTTATGGATACCTGATTTCCCAGGTAAGGCATCTTAAACATACTTACAAGGACTATGTTGGGATGGACTCCTGTATGGCCAACCTGATGCGCCCTGGAATATACGGAGCTTACCATCACATAACTGTACTAGGAAAAGAAAAAGAAATTCCTGTTCACAAGTATGACGTAACCGGTTCGCTATGCGAAAATAATGATAAGTTCGCAGTCGACAGGCCGCTTCCGGAGGTCGAAATTGGAGATTTCCTGGCAATTCACGACGCGGGAGCTCACGGGCATTCAATGGGTTTCAATTACAATGGAAAACTCCGCTCTGCCGAACTTCTTCTCAGGAAGGACGGAAGCGTTGTGCAGATCAGGAGACCCGAAACTATCGAGGATTACTTTGCAACTCTCGACTTCGAAGCTCTGAAAAGCTTCAGGTGAGAGAAATATTTTTCAGGAAAAAGAAAAATATTTAGAAAAATTTCTCAATAAAGGAAGTGAAAGAAAAGTCGCTCAATTTAACTGCTGCAGTACAGCGCAGCTCCAAGTGCTCCCGTTACCTGCGGCTCAGGCGGCACATAGAGCGACATGCCCAATTCTTTTTCCAGAGCGACCTTAATACCTGCGTTTTTTGCCACGCCCCCCACAAAGGCCACATTTTGCTTTAACCCTACTTGCCGGGCCATGACAGCGACTCTTCTGGCGACGCTTTCTATGAGTCCCGCTGCAATATCCTCTTTCCTAAACCCTCTCGCCCGGAGCGATATGGCCTCGGACTCGGCAAACACGGTACACATACTTGTTATGCTTGCGGGTGTTTTTGAGGTCAGCGCCAGGCGCCCCAGTTCCTCTATTGGCAATTCAAGAGCTTTCGCCGTGTACTCCAGGAATTTGCCCGTGCCAGCTGCGCATTTATCGTTCATTAAAAAATCGGTTACTCTGCCGCCATTCACCGAGATTACCTTGCTATCCTGGCCTCCGATATCTATAATCCCGTTGACATCAGGGTACAGGTAGTAAACGCCCATAGCATGGGCAGTAATCTCGCTTATTGTCCTGTCTGCAAATTTTATGCTGTTCCTGCCATATCCGGTAGCACACACATGGTTCACATCTGTTTTGTCAACTCCGGCATCAGCGAGCACGTCTTTATATGCCTTTTCTGCAGCTAATAAAAAATCGAATGCCGTTGGCAAAATAACGTGGGCAGCGATCCTCCCGTCGTTGATCAGGACGGCTTTTGTAGTGGCCGAGCCAGAATCTATTCCTACAGAGATCATGCAAGCATCTCCATAAATGCATCCACGCGAAGTCCGATTTGCTCGAGGTCCGAGTCGCCGTAGTCCGTTTCGATCGCAAGCATAGGTATCCCTGCCTTCTTCAGCGCTTGCTGTACCTTATACCTCTCGATATTGTAGCCATGGCAGAATTGCAGGGTATAATACACAACGCCATCGACTTTAAATTCCCTTGCGAGCTCCAGAATGTTATCAATACGCCTGTCGTTCGGACTCATACAGGAGCACGGTATTTTGATATAGCGTTCCGCCAGCGCCAGCATCGGATCTTTGTCTTCGTCTACAAGGTCCCAGAAAGATCTCGTGCCTGTACAGCTTTCCTCCGCAACGATTACGCCGCCTTTGCTCTCTATAATCTCAGGTACCTTGGTGTTGCCGCCTGCCATCGGGCAGCCTGAGATCATTATCCTGGGCTTGTGTGCCCATTCCACCTCAACTTGCTCTACTTCGCAGATGAGCATGCGAAGGGATTTCTTCAATTCGTCCGTCGATAGGAAATACTGCTTTTGAAGGACTTTCAGCACATCGACTCCGCTGATAGGGGGAGGGTCCATTTTTCGCAGGCCATAGAGCTTGTGGAACAGCTTTCTCGTTTCGTTTGAGGACTCTATTTCCTTCTTTAATTGTTCAATTGTGACCTTATTGCCTGTGAGCTGTTCCATGGCGCCCTTGAACTTATAAAGCTCTCCCAAAAAATATTTTAGGGCCTCTGGACTGTCTGGCCTCTGTGGGAGATCGATCACATAGGTAGGGACATAATCCCCCAATAATTCGTACATCTTTTTCTTACTATCGCAGGTATTTTCAGCGACGACCATGTCTACCATGCCGAAATGGGAGCAGGACTTTACGCCCGAACAACCGTTATTAACTATCGAGCCAAAAGAAGACTTGACGAGCGGGCAGACATTCCTGGGCAGATACTGCTCCGCTATGGATACGGTTTCATTCTTGCCTCCACAGAGTATGATACGGTCAGCACCTGCAGCAAAAATGATCTCATCGGGCACGAACAGGCAAAAAGTGCCGACTATCTTCTTTCCCGTTTTCCTTTCCTTAGCGATCTGGGAAATCCGCGCATTATATGAATTTTTAATATAGTCAAGACTTTTAAAACGTTTCATTTTCTCGCCAAGATACTGATGATTAATAGTAACTATTCAGCCTACTGAAAAAAGTTATAATTTAATATAAATGCTGCAACTCTCAGAATAATAGCGGCGCTTGATTGAGCGCCGCTAGAATAGCATCCATAGAATTCAAGTCAT
>MDTP02000245.1 GCA_001714685.2 Methanosarcina sp. Ant1
TCTATTGTTTACGACTTTAACATTACCCGCCAAAAGAGAGTATCGCATATACGACTCTACGATTTTCGAGATCAATCATTAAATCTTCAATCTTCCCCAGATGTTCTCCCTCTTTATTGATGACCTTTTCTCCTTTTATCGTGCTTGCTGTCAAAAATTGTGTGTTTTCTACTTGTTCCATAGTCGCTGCTCCCTATATTTAATTCTATACTTATTTTAGTAAATAGTTGACCGGAGATGTTTCCTCCGGTAGCAACATTTTATGTTTAATCACCGGTCTGCCAATAGGGTTTGTATCCATAGTAGTGGTATACAGAAGATAAATCAGTGTAACCTAGTGGTAGTTGACTCTTATCGAAGCCTTGTGCTTTTTTCAGGATTTCTTTATCGACATTAAGAACAATTCTCAGATCGGTCTCGAAAAGTTGCACGGTGAATGCAGACCATGGAATAGCAAATAATTTATCACCCATGCCGAGGAAACCGCCAAACGAAAGCACTGCATAAGCAATTCTTCCATTCTCCAGATCAAGCATGTAATCGTCGATTTTACCCAAGTCTTCTGCGTTCTTGTTGACTACTTTATGTCCTTTTACGTCACTTGATAGCATAAAGTGTTCTCTAACTGCTGACATATTGATTACCTCTTTGATTAAATTTCGATGTTTTCTTTTCGTTTAATGTGTTTATTTGTGTGAAGTATAGATTTATTGCAACCGGTAAACTTCATTCTTATTTTGAGTTGTACCATCGGTGTAATAGTATTCTAAAAAGATATAACGCTAAGAAATATGATTAAGAAACCAGTATTAATTAAAGTTGGATTTTTTACAGCATAAGTATCAAGTGATTATCCGATATTGTTATTTTTCGGCACATGTTAACGAATAATAATGTAGTTTGCATAATTTTATACAACAATATGAAAAGATATCAAGCGATGTTTTTTAATCTGTTGTATATGCTTAAACACCAGACTATTAAACATGCGTTGTTTCCTAATATGAACCAGTATATGTATATTTTATAAGAACGTGGTAGAATTATGCCCTCGCTGGATTTATAAAATAATCATTTAATTAATACTCGTTTCTTAATTATATTCCTTCACATTTTATATTGCTTGAACAATAATATAATAATGATATAACTTGAAATCATTCTCATCGGCATATAATGTGGGTAGAATTTACCGATAAGGTATTCTTTTAGAAATGAATCTGGAAGATTAATTGGTAAAATAATTTTTTGAGTGAATCAGCTTAAGGGAAGTGTATTGCAAGAATATCAAAGGCAAATAAAATTAAAACTGGAGGTTATGTGAAGTTGGGGGATTGAGTCTTTTCCAGCTAATTTCGAATCTATAGAGTTGCTTATTCTGTGAAAAAGAGAGACAAGGACATGCAGAGACAAGAGAGGGTTGTGTGGAATGAAATTAAATTACTGCAAATTTAGGGGGTTATTAGTTGAATAAGCAACTGAAAGTGTTGTTTATAGGAACTTACGTTCCGAAAGAATGTGGAATTGCTACATTCACTCATGATCTTTTGAACTCGGTTTATGGAGAATACAACGATGTTCAATGCGAAGTTATTGCTTTGAATAATGCTTCTGAAACTTACAAATACCCGGAAGAGGTAGTTTTTCAAATTGAAAGAGACAAAATTGAGGATTATTACCGGGCTGCGGATTATATAAACCGATCCGATGCTGATATCGTGTGTCTTCAACATGAATTCGGTCTTTTTGGGGGAAATGCAGGCGATTACATTTTCGCTATTCTGTCAAGAATAAATAAGCCTGTAATAACCACAATGCATACTATTATCCAGGAGCCTGAACTTGAATATCGAGTATCCACTGAAAAGCTCATCAAGTACTCCAAAAAACTGGTTGTAATGAGCCAGACAGCAGTCGAAATGCTGAAAGATGTTTATGAAGTATCTGAGGACAAAATAGAAGTAATCTTCCATGGACTTCCTGACTATCCGTTTAATAACTGCGAGAAGTATAAAAAAATGTTACATCTGAAGGGTTCTCCACTTGTTCTCACTTTCGGCTTGCTGAGCCAGAATAAAGGTATTGAAAGTGTGCTTGAGGCTCTTCCTGATGTTGTGAACCAATATCCTAACCTTGTTTACCTTATACTGGGCGCCACGCATCCTGAAGTCAAAAAGAGACATGGGGAAGCATACAGGCAATATCTCAAAAACAAGGTTTCAGAACTAGGTCTTGAGGACAATGTAATATTCCATAACAAATTTGTCGAAAAAGAAGAACTCTGCAATTATATCCTTGCCAGCGACATTTATGCATCTCCTTATCTTTCTAGAGAACAGATAGTAAGCGGCGCTCTTACTTATGCCATAGGCATGGGAAAAGCGATAGTATCCACTCCTTACTGGTATGCTCAGGAAATGCTTTCCGATAATCGTGGGTTGCTTGTAGATTTCGGAGACGCCGACGGCTTTAAAAAATCTCTGTTATATTTGATTGAAAATCCAGAAGAATGTGATAATATGCGTAAAAAAGCTTACGAGTTTGGCAGAAAAATGACATGGCAGAACGTAGGTGGAGAATACAATACTATTTTCAGTAAAGCCTTAAAGAATGAAAATACATATCCAAAAATTCATAAAATATTTAGTTTTAATTCCGAACAAGCGGTCTGAAGTTAAACTTGATTATCGTTGGACTTACGCGGTTGAACTAGAAATCAATAAGCTTTAAAGTCTCAAACTATCCAAAAAGTGAATTTGAACATAAAATCAATTGAGTTTGATTTTGTACTTCAAATGTGTAACTGCTGAATACCTTTAATTAGTACAATTTATTGGTCAAATTATAATAGGGGAGTAAAATATGGCGGATTTGATAGGACTTGCGGTGGTATTTTTAATATTAGCACTGGTTGCGTATATATTTGGTGCACAGGGAATTGCGGGTTTCTCGATGGAGATTGCGAAGTGGCTTGTCATAATTTTTATTGTACTTGCAATTATCACGTTTTTCTTTAGGTGACATAAACCTCTAATAAAGTCATAGTTATAACTCGACGGGGTGATAGACAGAAGATATTCAGACCCAGCAAATTTACATTCATATACCGTTGTCGGGCTGCAGGAATCTACCTCCCCCGCAGCTATTTGTAATGAAATAACTTAGGTAGTGAACAATTATTTGGCATGAAAATGCTTTCAAGTACTTTCTTTATTTGTGCCTGTCATTAGGATAATTTTCATGTTTTTATAGAATCACAAATCTCAAGAAGTTATTGGGTAGAAAATTCCATATCATAAGAACTAAATTGCTCACAATAAGCAAAAAATCATTTCGAATTTACGCAAGTTATCGACACTGATGATGGGGGGAAAATTCTGGAAATACCAAAATTTAAAAGATTGCCAAGACATATTGCTATAATTCCAGATGGTAATAGAAGATGGGCCCTCGCTCGAGGTTTA
Organism: Methanosarcina sp. Ant1; assembly: GCA_001714685.2. Lineage (GTDB taxonomy): Archaea > Halobacteriota > Methanosarcinia > Methanosarcinales > Methanosarcinaceae > Methanosarcina. The sequence continues at coordinate 3,465 of MDTP02000245.1, forward strand.
GAAAAACATGAAGGATATGGCAATGGGATAATTCCAGGATTAAAAGTGTACGATATATGTGTAAAACTTAGAATAGAAGAAGTTACTTTTTTTGGATTTACTCAAGATAACACAAAAAGACCTCAAGTACAAAGAAAAGCATTTGTTGATGCTTGTATAAAATCAGTTCAAGAACTTTCTAAATGTGATGCTGAACTACTTGTGAGAGCGTCGTAAAAGTACAGAACTGTTAGATTTATAATAGAATGTTGCACTTTTCGTTTCTTTTCTATCCCAAA
>MDTP02000246.1 GCA_001714685.2 Methanosarcina sp. Ant1
TTTGAAGGCATTGATCCTGGGACTATTGATCAGATTGCAAATGTTGCCACTCTCCCTGGCATTCAGAAGTATTCCATGGCAATGCCCGATGCCCACCTTGGCTATGGTTTTGCTATAGGGGGTGTTGCGGCTTTCGATGTCGAGGAAGGGATTATCAGCCCAGGCGGAGTGGGCTTTGATATCAACTGCGGTGTGCGGCTTATTCGCACTAACCTTCAGAAAGAGGATGTGGTCCCTCATATAAGTAAGTTAATTGATGAGCTGTTTAATAATGTGCCTTCAGGTGTCGGTTCTAAAAGCCGTTTCAGGGCTTCTGACCGGGAACTGGATGATGCTTTTCTTCACGGTGCAAAGTGGGCTGTAGAAGCCGGCTATGGTGTGGAAGCTGATGTGGAGCACTGTGAGGCAAACGGCTACATGGAAGGAGCTGATCCCTCCAAGGTAAGCACAAAAGCTAGAACCCGGGGAAAACCCCAGTTAGGAACTCTCGGAAGCGGCAATCATTTCCTTGAAGTCCAGTATGTTGATAAGATCTACGACACGAAAGTAGCGTCTGCGTTCGGGATTGAAGAAGGACAGATTATGGTGATGATCCACTGCGGGTCACGGGGAGCAGGGCACCAGATCTGCACAGACCATCTCAAAGAACTCTCTCAGGCTGTAAAGAGCTACGGGATTGAGATCCCGGACAAACAGCTTGCCTGTGCCCCTGCTCAATCAAGGGAGGCACAGAATTACTTTAAAGCCATGCTCTGTGCTGCAAACTACGCATGGGCGAATCGTCAGATGATTACTCACTGGACAAGGGAATCTTTTGAAAAGATCTTTGGTAGAGATGCTGACGATCTCGGAATGGATCTCCTTTATGATGTCGCTCATAACGTGGCGAAACTTGAAAAACATACAGTCGACGGTAAGAAAAAGGAAGTGTATGTGCACAGAAAAGGGGCAACAAGGGCATTTCCTCCAGGAAATCCGGAAGTTCCGGCCGTATACAGGGATGTAGGACAGCCGGTTTTGATCCCTGGAAGTATGGGAACTCCGTCTTTTATACTGTGTGGGGCAAAAGAGGCTATGAACATCTCTTTCGGCAGTGCCTGCCATGGAGCCGGCAGGATCATGAGTAGAGCACATGCAAAGAAAGAGTTCCGCGGAGAGACCATAAAAGAAAATCTTGAAGCTCAAGGCATTACAGTGAGAGCAACGCACCCTTCAGTTATTGCAGAAGAAGCTCCCGGTGTATACAAGTCAAGTAGCGATGTAGTAAATGTCGTACATGACCTGGGAATTGCCCTTAAGGTCGCAAGAGTCCTTCCTCTGGGGGTTGCAAAAGGTTAAGCAGGTTAAAACTCTGAAATGAATACAAAATCAGGATTATGGGAAACTTTATCCGCAGGATGATATTTTTAAGCCTTAATTTTTCTTTCTATTTTCGGCCATTTTCATCTTGTAAGCCTTTTTTATTTTTTTGCAGAATATTCAGAATATTCGGGACCTTCCAGCTCTTCCATTAAAGATACGCCAGGACTTTCGAGTTTGGACTTCTGATAGAATCTGAATTCAATCATGCTTGAATACGAGGAAGTCTCAAAAGGTGTGCCTTTTTCCCTGAAAATATGCGAAAAATATTCAACAAGGTTTTGGATAAATCTTTCATTTTTAAAGTCGTGGAAGATCGTCACTGATTCTCCCCCAGGTTCAAGGCAGACTTCGATATTCTTAACAAGCTGGGCTGCCAGGTACATTTTCTTGAAATTGATCAGCAAATCGGGAAGAGTCATGTCACTTACTGACTGTTTGAACAAACGTTCAAGAATTTTTGTAGGATTTGGTACTTCTCCAGTCGCAAAAACTTCGAACTGACTCCTATGTAGAGTTACGAGATTATACCTTTCAATATTATAGGTATACATAACCTGGGTCCAGAATTCAGTATTGTCATCAAGTTCCTTACATACCATATCAAGGTATCCAAAGTGTGTCCGTATCCCTGGCATGACCTCGTTGGAGGACATAGATAAATTCTTTTTAAAAGAGATCTGGGTCGAGTTTGCTCTCCTGAAAATATGATCAATGTCGAGTTGTCTCCACCTGGCCAGGAACTGAGCTATCAGTTGGGCAAAAAAGTCCCTACTGTTCACTGTAGCATTGGAAAGAATTACGAGCACAGATTCTGGGTTGTGGATGTCCTCACATTTTATTGAAGTCCGGATTGCCCACTGGTAACTTCTGAATATCCTGTTCAGGTACTCTTCGAGCTGTTTCATATCCTGAATTTCGAATGGATTAATAAGCTCATTGACAAGCTCTTCATCCGTGAGCCGGCCTCTGGTATATCTGAACAGCCACTCTAGCATCGTTTTGTTTATGACGATATTTTCCCCGCTCCGAATTGTGTCATTTAACTCTTCTTTTGCAGGGGTCTCCTTTAAAAATTTAATTGCTTCGTCAATATTTTTATGATACCTAAGAGCTATATCTGCAACTTCAATGGTTTCCCTCACTGCAGCGCTCAGGTTTCCATCATTGGCATCCAGAAGGGGTTGTAACTTTTTAAGGTACTTGTCATCAAGGGATATATTTTTTCTAATCAGCATATTCCCACCCGACACTATTCGGTTTTCTGGTCATTTATGCTACTATCCGTTTTGGTGACCTAAAAATCAGGACTTTCTAATGGTTTCCAGTTAAAAACTTAGAAACTTCTTTTTTAGAAAGAAACATTATTGCAAATTCAAAAAACTACACTTATGAGCTTATTTTATGATATTGGTAAGTACTACCAAATATTAAATCTTTCTATTTAGTGCCATTTTTTGATAATTTTTCTGACATATTATTCATCAGAAAGGTCTTTTAATTTGAAAATTCTTCATAATATGGTCCTTCTTATAATTTCTGATCGTTTCTTCAGACGCATAATTTTTTACTTTATACCTGATATTTAATTCGGATTGAATTACTCTTTTATACTCAAGTTGATAAAGTGACAACTGAGCAAAAACCGATAATATCGATTCACAACTCCGTATATATATATGTTAAGACAGTCTACGACATGTAATTACACAAATTGGAATGTGAATAGGACTGGAATAACCTGAAAGATCGCGTTATTGGTTTTTACCCTGTTCTTACAGTTTGTCTAACCTTTGATTCTCTTAGTCTCAATAACACCGGTTGACACTTTTAAAAACTGTGAGTTTGGGAAATAGATTTGTACAGTTCCTGCTTGAATCATGGGAGTATGTATAATATAATCATCAGGTTCTTACAATTCATTAATAACTCACGATCTTCAGAGGAAATAACAGTCCGAAAAGCGAGTTTGGGAGTGGATTCATGAGTGTCTGGCCGGTTTATATAGAATTATTCAGCCAGCCAGGCACTTTAGGACTTACGCAGTAGTAGGCTCTGCATATTGTTTTCTCTATACTCTTTAAATATCACAATCTATTTAATTTGTATCTTGGTCGGTTTAAATATACTATTGCTGCTACTCTGTGAATTTTCATTTTACTTTCAAACCAAGATATCCCATTTTTGATCCTTTGTACTTCTAGCCTTAGAAAAGCTCTTAATGAAAACATTATATGCGCTCTCTGCGACTCCTTCTTCCTTGCCTGACACTTTTCCAC
>MDTP02000247.1 GCA_001714685.2 Methanosarcina sp. Ant1
GAGTAAGTAAAAATAAGAGAAATGAAAAAACAGTAATGGACGACGCATAGGATTTCTTAACCGATGACCAATGTAAAGGAATTAAATGTCCTTGACGTTTAACCTTTTGCTCCTCCTGCTATTATAGTATATTGAACTCCTCAATGATTTTGGATCTGCGAAATAATTTCAGGATACAACACAGTTGAACTGAGAAATAAATAGCATTAAACCTTTAAATGCCTAAAAATATAGATTTAAACAGTAACGCCTATTTTACTTGAATTTGTACCTCAAGTATGTAATTCCTACTATAGTGACTTAATAGGAAATCAGCAAAATTGATGCCCTCAAAAAGAATAAAAAGGCTCTCAGGTCATAAAAAATGAAAAAGATTGAAAGCTCATTCTATCTCTTTTAATGTGGGTAAAACGTCTATTCCATAAGCATTGAGGAAAGTTATCTGATCCGAGGCTACTGAATGGACGTAAATGTGGGTGAAACCCGCATCAATATACTTTTTTACAAATTTTATATGTTCATCAGGATTTTCGGAAAAGCAACCAAGTTTTCGTACTGTATCAGGTCCCACAACTTTTCCATTTTGAGCAGACATCTCGGGAGTGTAAATTTTATTCAAGAAAAGCGCAGGAATGGCAGCTCCTGCCCAAAAATTCATAAAATTCTCGATGGAGGTTTCAGGATCAACTCCATAGTCAACAAAAATTTCTATTGCCTTTGGCATATTCTCTGCGTTCTTGCTCGCGTCCTGAGCTCCTTTTTTAAACTGGGTAAGAATCCGCTCACATTTCTCCATATCCCCTTGTCCGACAGTTAAGAGGCCGTCCCCATAGTAGCCGGCAACATATGCACTTTCAGGCACGAGAGAAGAAATATAAATCGGAATATTGTTTTTTGGCAATGTGTATAATTTGGCTTTTTTTGTTCGGTAGTAACATCCATCAAAACTGACCTTCTCCCCAGTCATAGTTCACGAATAAGTCCTATTGCCTCTACCATCCGCATCTGACGCTCTTCGTATTCTGGCCATTCGCAGGTTACAGGATATTCATTTAAAGCCTCCCCTGTTCCGACGGCAAGAAAGGTTCTTCCTCCGGCAAGTGAAGATACTGTCGCAGCAGCCTGAGCAATGATGGCTGGATTATAACGCAAAATCGGGCAGGTCAGGCCGGGTCCCAGTTCAATGCTCTGAGTGCTCACAGCTGCCGCACCAAGCCAACTCCAGGTAAAACAGGCCTGTCCGTTTTCACTCCAGGGATGAAAATGATCACTAGCACTAAGACTTTCAAAACCTGCTTTTTCGGCAGTTATAGCTTGTTGCAGCATCTCGGAAGGATGAAATTGTTCAGGCGCGATATTATATCCTAGTTTAAGCAATTTTACCCCCCATTTTTGTATATAAATCAAGGGCTCTGTAGGAATCCTCTGGAAATAAGAATTTCCATTAATTTGAACTAATAGACTGAGATCTTTTTACTTATTTGTTTTCAGTCTCTTGAAGCTGATTTAGATAGATTTTCTACAAAGCCAATAGTGATTTACTTTGTTTTTCAAGTACTTAAGTCCTAAATTTAATGTAATTTGCAGAAATAAGCGTGTCAACCGCATAAGTCTTATTAAAAACTCACTTGATTAGCAACATCCTTTATATCTCTAAATTTTCTTGACACTAGGCTCCTTCTTTCCTTTGAAATTCTTTTTGAACTCTAGATACTTTTGAGCAATTTCCTCGGCTTTCTCCTCGCTCAGGACTTTTCGAGATATTTCAAACATTGTATTTTGCTCTTCTTCTACGTGATGTTCTATGCTCTCTTTCAAGACTTTTATTTTAGCATGCCATCTTTCTTCTTTTTCGTCCATGCTTTCCAGTTCTGAAAGTAACATTTCTGCTATGCGGTGTTCTTCATACCCCTCGAGTACGGATTCCCGAGCTTCTTCTTTTTCTTTAAGTACCGGATAGAAGAGTTTTTCCTCTCCTTGCATATGAGGATCAAGTTCAGCTTTTATTTTGAGGAAAGTTTCTTTTGAGCCGTCGCTGATAGCTTCTTCAAATAGATCAAGTACTTGATCATGTTCTTTGCTCAGTATATCATAAATCGTTTCCATAATTCCCACTCCCATTTGGAAATAAAAAAGGCTCTGTGTAGTCTACAGGATAAGTAAATCTAGAGATTCGAAATTAGCTGCAAAAGACTCTATCATCTCCGCAGACTTCACAGAACCCTTTATCTAATAATCAATTTATTTTACAGCCATGTGCTCGTAGACTAACATCATATTTTTGTGAGGGAAAATTCGATCCTTGTAAACCTAGTGTCGAGTCAATCCTCAAGGATTGAATGATTCTGAATAGTCGTATTCTATTTTATACGACATTTTTCTGTTGACTCGACACTTAGGATCTGGCCGAAATTACTTCTTGCCCTGACTCCCTCTTGATGATTCCTTCCCTTCTGATGATTTATGTCCTCCTCTCGACGATTCCTTCCCTTTTGACGATTCACGCCCTCCTCTTGATGATTCACCCCTACTTGATGATTCACTGAATTCCTTGCTGACTTCGATAGGACTTGTATATTCTTTGTCTGGAAGGCTCTCAAGAACTTCCATTACCTCTTTGTTCGCTCCATGTTTTTTAGCGTGCTGAATAAGCTCTTTCTTTTGTACAGGATAGTCTATACCTTTTAGAGACTCCTGAACTTCTATAGGACTAGCTTCCATAAATTATCCTCCCAGTTTGGTTTAAACTTACTTCTTATTCCTTAATACAGTTCATTTTGATACACTCTCTAAACAGATTTATTAAAGAAATTACATTCCACTTAATCGCTCAGTTCCATTTCTGAATGAACTTTTTGGTAAGTTCGCTTCCGAATTATCTGCCTATAAGAGTGATTTTGACTGTATCTTCAGTATATAAATTCAATAAATATAAATTACAAAGAAATATAATTAAGAAACCAGAATTAATTAAAATTGGATGTTAAATGGTCTAGTTTTCTCCTTAAACTCTCTTAAGGAGGGTATTTTCTCTATCTTTTTATCTCAATGTTAGAGTTTTTTATTAATTTTGTATAATAGATGAAAAGATATCACCCTTAAATAAAATCAGTTAATGACTGATTTATCAATTTAATTATTATTATAATTATCCAAATTGATGTTTGTATAGTTATAATTTCACATAAAAGATACAAATTTTTTAATTTAACTGAGTATTCAGTTTGAACTTATGAATTTTCGGTTATATGGTCACAAAATCAGTTAGGCGTAATAACTTGCCTAATAAAGAGATAATTTGGAAATACTTGATCTAAAAGCCTGTCTTAAAATTGAACTTGATCCTACAATTGGATAATAAGCAACTAGGAGTTACGCAGTTTGGCATCATCATACCGTTTTTAACAACCTCCTCCGGATCTGAATTAATTTAATGTGTAGAGAGGGTCATTTAAATATGTTGTCACTGCTTCTCTTATAATTTTTGTTTTGCTTTCAAACCAGGATATTCCACTTTTTATTCTTTGTAATTCCAGTCTGAGAAAAGCTCTGGTCGTCCACTGATAATGGGTTGGTGTTTTCTGGTAAAATATCCAACGCACCTTTTGCCCACGTTTTGAAGCTTTGG
>MDTP02000248.1 GCA_001714685.2 Methanosarcina sp. Ant1
AAAAAATATGATGATGCACTGGAGTTAATCGAAAAAGCTATTAAAGCTAACCCCAAAAGTGCCGAAGCATGGAATAATAAAGCTCTCATTCTCCGAGAAATTTCAAAATATGATGAGGCATTGGAATCATGCAAAAAAGCTTTAAGATTGGAACCTACAGGTGACATTTGTTTCAATGCAGGTCTTATTCTTAAAGAGTTGGGTTTCTATGATGAATCCAAAAAATATCTGAAACAAGCTTTGAATTTTTTTGAGGAATCAATAAAAAAAAACCCCAAATCATCTGAGGTTTTGCACAAGAAGGGGTTAGTTCTTTTTAATCTTCAAAGGTATGAAGAATCAATTCTAGCTTATAACAATGCCATTAAAATAAACAGTAAAAATGTAAACAGTAAAAATGCACTTGTATATATTTATAAAGGAAACTCTGACTTTTCGCTGGAAAAATACAAAGAGGCGATTGGATCATACCATGAGACAATCAAACTTCTTGAAAAGGAAAAAAGAATTAGTGGTAGCCTAGAAAACGCATTAATTGATCTTGAAACTTTTTCACAGGAGAGATACAAAAAGGATATTGAAAAACAACTTAAGGATATTAAATTTCTTAGAACGGATATGGAAACTGGTGATAACCTGGGTCGTGCATTGATTAGCCTAGGAAATGCCTATTCAGCTCTGAAGTTTTACAAAATAGCAATATCTTTCTATGAAAAAGTGATATCTCTAAACAAAAACTCTGACGATGCATGGAATTATAAAGGTCTTGCCCATTATTTTGAAGAGGACTATAAAGAAGCCGAAGAAGCATTTGACAAAACTTTAGAAATAAATCCTAAAAATTCTATGGCTTATAACAATAAAGCTCTGGTATTTATAGAGAATGGACAATGTGAAAGGGGAGGAAAAAATCTTAAAATAGCCCTAAGAATCAATCCGAGATGTATTCCGGCGAATTTTAATCTATCACAATTTCTATTTGAATTCGGTAACGTTAAAGATGCTTATGTATATATTAAAAAAGTTACTGAACAGGAACTAAGTAACGATCCTTACAAAGTAGACGCATGGAGAGTACAAGGTCAAATTGAGATTGATTTATGTAAATATGATGATGCTATAAACTCTTTCAATAAAGCTATTTATCAGGGTGGAGACAACTCTTTATATATTTTTTGGATAGCTTACATAAAATATCTTAAAGCAGAGTATACTTTAGAAAAAAGCTCCTCAAAACAAAATGAATTAATGCTTTCAATAGTTAGAGATTTAAACAAAGCTTTATTCTTATTGAAGAAAGAAAAATTATTCTTGAAAAAAGAAATATCTCTATTGAACAAAGGAAAATCTTCATTTGAAAAAGAAAACTCTTCATTTGAGAATGAACCGTCAATAAAAAAATCTATTGCGGTAAAAAATAAAGCAATAAATTTCATTTCAGAAGAAAAGATTGCAATTTATTACATTTTAGCTTGTATATATTATAAAATTGAGGATCACTATACCGCAAAGGAAAAATTTCTTGAATGTATTTGTTTATGTAAAGAGCTAAATGAAGGAAAAAATTCAGACGCTGTTGAAGTATTAGATATCAAAAAAATAGAGGAATCTTCCACTGAATTAGTACTCAAAATCTGGAACTATAACATTAAGCCGGTATGGTGGAGGTGGTGGTTAGATTATCCAGTGGAATCAAAAAATAAACAAATCTTTGTACTTCTTGTCATATCAATTTTTATTTTGCTATTTTTTCATCCTATATATCCTGTATTATTTCAACGACTACTAGGCTTTGTTCATTATGATAACTTCTTTTCTGTGGACTGGCTTTTCTATATTCTGTTAATAACTATTCTAATTTTTTCAGTGCTATCTCCACTCTTAAACAAAATAAAAATTAAAGATTTTGAGTTCGAAATCAGCTCACCTCCACCCTTTAAATTCGAATATTCACCAGCTAGTTACTACAACCAAGTAGGAGACTTAAGTGGCAAAATTCTTTGGTCTAAAAATAGATAATAAATTTTGTTTTTAGTATTTCTGTAGTTGAGATGTAGTCCAGATGACGGGCATTTCAAAAGCAACTGTCTACAAATATTTGAAGAAATTAATTGCAGAGGGTATCGTCGAAGAGAAAGAAAGAGCAGGGAACATCCGGTTTTACCAGTTAAATGCCAGTAGCCCGAAAGCAAAAATTATCCTGACGCTCGAAAGGTTTATTGTTTCAGAGAAGCTGGGGAAATTAGTTGAGGATGCATCGGAGGAAGAAAGCGGCAAAGCGGAGTTGGCAAATATGGGTTCTTATGGAATCGAAGCGGCCTCGAAAAGAGACGGTAAAACCCACATAATTGGGGAATTTGAAAGCTTTGAAGATGCCGAATACTTTCTTGAATGGGAGTTAAACCAGTTTGAAACCCTTAATGCAAGGGTAATTGAACACACCGAAAAAACGAGCGCTGAGGCAATATTCAAAGACCGCGTAGAAGATTTCTTTGACTATAAACCGCCTTCACGGGATTCGGAAATATGAAAGTGCCTGAAGCTTTTGAATTTCTGGAACTTACCGGAATGCCTTTAGAAATAGCGGAAATTCGAGGTGTAAAGGTAGAAGTGAGGGAGAGAGGAGGCGGGGAATTTTTACGAATAGTCTTTATTTTTTGAAGGTAAAGGAGCGCTAAGAACTGAAACAAATAACGGGAGTAGATATACATAAAAGAATATTTTCGAAGCCGGACTCAGACTCGATAAAGAGGAAAACGAAACTACCGGAATAACGTATTCAATCGTAATTATATCGAGAAACAAGAACTGATTATTTTAAACCTAAAATTCGAAAATAATTAAATTCAACCTGTAGCATCAAAATTTATGATTTTGCATTCTTACACTACAAGTGATGGTCAATTTGTATTTGATTGGTATTATATATTAGGAATTATATGTTCATATTATGGGGGAAAGAGGTCCAAAACCACAATTCATTAACGTTGCCTGTCCGAACAAAGACTGCAAGCTCTACGGTCTTACTGATCAAGGCAATGTTATTGGAAATGGAACTTACATAAGTCGTGGAGAAAAAACAAGAAGATATCTTTGCCATCACTGCGGCAAAGCATTTTGCGACCATACAGATACTTTTTATCATGATCTGCGTAAAGATGAGCACACTATCGATTTAGCTTTAAAAATGTCTATGAAAGGAATGAGCATTGAAGCCATTGCCGATGTTTTAGAGGTACAATCTGCCAGTGTGAAACGATGGTTAGCTCGTGCAGCTGAACAATGCGATAAAGTAAATGACAATATGATGAAGAACGTGGAAGTGTCAAGGATAGAAATGGACGAATTGTGGGTGATAATCCAAAAAAAAGAGTTCCTAGAATGAAAGATTATGAAGATGATGGACCATGGATGTGGGTAGCTTTTGTACCAGGTTGTAGGCTAATACTTGACTTTGTAATAGGTCCAAGAAAACAGTATGTAGCAGATAAGTTGGTTGAGTTAGTTAATAAGCATCTTTCTGACAAAATCCCAGTTTTTGTCACAGATG
>MDTP02000249.1 GCA_001714685.2 Methanosarcina sp. Ant1
TCAAGATACGGTATTTTTAATATTTATATATTAATAAGGAAAATAGACAAATTTAACAGACATCTGCGGAAGGTCAGTTATATTTTCGCAGTCCTCAAAACCGTAAACTCCTCTCAGGAAATAACCGAAAAGCTCTGACGGGTCTTCGGCAATGTTTTCATTTTCTCTTGCAATATAGAAGAGGATCTCCCTGCAAGCTCCGAGTTTTGCGGCTACGAAATCAAAAAGAGTGTTGTCCATATCAAAGAGCACTGCTCTAACGGTTCCGGAATAAACTCGTTCCATATTACTCTGAACCTCTTTCGTGTTTTTCTGAATCTCTTCCATTCTTTCGGGCCTACCCGTTATCTGGATTTACTGGATCTGGCTTTTTTCCCTTCCAATTCTTCTTTCAGGAACTTTTTCCACTACTTTTTTGGGAGAGGCTATAAAAGCCTTAAAGACAGATGTATAGATCATAAACGAACAACAGAATTAAGTAGATAACTAACGCGGGCACTTGAGAATCCGCGGGGTCTATTATAAAAGGCAGTACAGGAAATTTTGATATGAGTTCCGACGAACCAAAAGATAAAGCCTTCACAAAAGAAGGTGAAGAAGAAAAAACAGAAGATAGAACTGCTTCCGAAGATATGTACGTTCTGAGTGATTCGGGGGATGTAGGTAAGCAAGAAGTTAGTAATGAGATCCTTGCAGCCGAGCTGAATGAGGTCGGCCTTGATTTTCTCAGTCGCGGTAATTTCCATGAAGCATTGATAGCTTTTGATAAAGCGATCGAGAAGGATCCCACTAATATTTACCTTTTAAACAATAAGGCTGCAGTCTTTGAAACCCTTGAAAAATTCGACGAAGCTCTCGAACTCTATGAGAAAGCTGTCAAAATCAATCCCGAAGACCCGGACCTCTGGAACAACATGGCTTTTTCCTTTTCCCAGGTTGGAAAACATGAGGAAGCTGTTAAAGCCTATGAAAAGGCCCTTGAGCTCAGGCCAGACTATCCAAATGCATGGTATGGAAAGGCCCTGAATCTGAGTAACGCAGGAGACTATGAGCAGGCTGCCGATGCCTATGATAAAGTCCTCCAGGAGAATCCCGATTATAAAGAAGCCTGGGTAGGAAAAGGAATAGCTCTCGGGCAGATGGGTAACTATGATGAGGCAATTGTTGCTTATGACAAGGCTCTCGAACTTGATCCTAATTATCTAGAAGCCTGGTATTATAAAGGGGTCGATCTGGACAGCCTTGGCAGTTACAAGCAGGCATTGAAAGCATATGAAAAAGCTGTGGAATTGGACCCAAAGAACGATGATGCCTGGAACAATATGGGGATAGACTTCGAAAATCTTGAAAATTATGACGAAGCAATTAAGGCCTTTGATAAGGCTATAGAAATTAACGCCGAAAATGCCGATGTCTGGTACAACAAAGGCTTTACCCTTAGCCAGGTGCAGAGATTTGAGGAAGCCGTCGAGTCATACAGGAAAGCTACGCAGCTGGATCCTGAATATCTTGAAGCCTATTCCAGTCTGGGTTTTGTGCTTGCCCAGCTCAAACGCTTTGAAGAAGCCCTGGAGACCTATGAAAAGGCACTTAAGCTTGATCCCCAGGTTGCAGACTCCTGGTTCGGAAAAGCTATCTGCTTGAGTTTTCTTGGGCGGGAAGAAGAGGCCGAAGAAGCATACAGAAAAGCTGTAGAAATTGATCCAAGATATGCCGAAGTAGGAGCAGATGTACAGTAAAAACGAAAGGATTTCATTGGTCATAAGTTAAGAGTTATTTCCTTTCTTTTTTTTACTGTTTTTTTTTAATTTATTATTTTATTCAAACCATTTTTCATCCCAATTATTCGAAATTGCTTTAATATCTTCTCCTGCCAATAAAGTAATAGCATATAGCTCCCAGTATTCCGAAAATGAGAGCAACTACGATCCACATAATTTTCATTATATCGTTCATGCTTCTATTTTTGGTCAGCACGTCATAAACGACCCATATAAATGAGGCAAGGGTGATTAATCCCCATAAGTTGGCAAGTAAACTCAATAAGATACCTCCTTTAAAGAAAAATATGTCTACAACATATATAAATTTCTTTCAGCGTCATCCGATTAATCTTCTCTTGATTGGAGAAGCATCTAAAAAATAGAATGCGGGCACGAAGACTCGAAATAAGGGAAACATGAACACCGCTCTTCCGCCCTAGTTTCGCTTCCCTAATTTCGCTTCGGGATCACAGAAAATCGGAGATTTTCTGGGAGTTGCACTGCAAGTGCAACAGTACGAGGTCCTTTTCGCTTCGCTCAAGAGGACTTATTTGGGGTTGGATGATTCGAGCTCAATCCACAAGTGTAAAGTACATTCTCCTATTGCTTTTTCCCTTGTTTTGCAGCTTTGTGATTTTTATTCCTTTTATTTCATTTGTATTTTTAACGTGAGTCCCTCCGCAGGCTTCGATTGTTACTCCTTCGATTTCAACCATTCGGACTTCTTTAATTTCATCAGAAAAACCTTTGGCCAATGTAGTTAATCTTGAGAGCTTTTCTTCAGCCTCTTTGCGGCTTACCAGGTAGAAATTAACAGGATTGCTCCAGGCTATCAGGTCATTGGCGATCTTCTCGTATTCCGCGAATTTATCTCTGTCAAAAGCCTCAAGGCTGAAATCTACCCTGCTCTGGTCAAGGCCAAGCTGGTTCCCGGTTATCTGGGCTCCTGCTTCCTTCTCAATTACATTTGCGATCACATGAGTTGCTGTATGCATCCGCATATGCATGTAGCGGCGATCCCAATCTATAACTCCTTTTACTTTATCTCCGGCTTTCAGGCTTGTAGAGACATTTTCAACAGGAGACGCTACCTCATGACTGATATCTCCGTTGAGTTTACCTGCATACAGGATCTGAAATTCAACACCGTCGGATTTGCGGATTAACTTTCCGGTATCACTGGGCTGACCTCCACTTTCGGGATAAAAGGCAGTACGGTCCAGAACTACGAATTTATTATCATTGACTTTTTCGACAGTTGCTTCGAATTCTTTCAAATAGCAGTCAAGGAAGTAGAGCGCTTCTGTCATTGGCAAACCTCTGTTCTTAGAATTCATTTTCAGGGAAAATTAAAACTGCAGAAATACCTCAAATATAATTATCAGGTACCGGATATTCCTTTAAAAGAGTTTCCAAATAGTGCACAAGAATCTGTTTGCAAGGTATTATATCAAAAATACTTAATGCGGATAACAATTTCTATCTCAAACTTTCGTTAATGGTGTAAGCGAAGCTTTCATCAATATAATTCCAGAAAAGGATTTTACATTCTTTTCAATGAAATTTGAGGTCCCTAACGGCTTAAAATTAAATCTAATTAAAAAATATAGTAACTATTCAGATAGCCTTTCAAAGGCTACAATTTTTTCTCGTTTCGAGGAAAAATTGCATATAAATTGAATCCTATTTGTTTCGTTATTATGCTTACACGTGAAGAGATTTTTGTTATCTATGAAGCTGGTCCTGAAGCTGTAATTTCTGTA
>MDTP02000250.1 GCA_001714685.2 Methanosarcina sp. Ant1
CCCCGAACTTTCAAAAAAATACAACATCAGTTATCTGGGTATTTTTGGGTCTTATGTTCGTGGGGAGCAGAAAGAAGACAGTGACCTCGATATTCTGGTAGAATTTTCTAAAGCACCTGATTTCTTTGAATTCATAGGGCTTAAACAGGATCTTTCAGATATACTGGAAGTGAATGTTGACCTCGTCATGAAAAGTGCGCTGAAACCCAGGATAGGAAGAGGATTCTTGAAGAGATCGTGCAGGTATGATAGAGCGTACTGCATTTGTCATCGGTTAACGAATTTTATGCACAACTTCAAATATCATGTGTAGCGATTTTCCAACTTGAATGTTAGATATTTAACATAAAAAATAACACTTTTAGCTTTTCGTCCCTTAACCGAATACAAATGTGTCCGTCAGTCATTGATCCAAAAAAATAAATTGGTAGAATCCCTACCAAAATATTTATCTGACTACAATGTAGCCAGCAACTATTTTAGTGTAGTGACCTGACATCTTTACAGTTAATTTGACCGGATATTTTCCGGGTGTATTATATACGTGTGAAGGATTTTGACTTCTCGAAGCTTTTCCGTCACCAAAGTCCCAGTACCAATCAGTATGCCTAGCATTTCTATCAAGGAACTGAATCCTGAGCGGAGCTTTCCCACTGCATAATATCTTATTTTCCTGAGATTGCTTCTTAGGTGGTATCAGCACTGTGTCTATTACATGGATAACTCCATTGCTGGCATTAATGTCCACCATTGTAATCGTTGCGTTTCCGACAAAGACTCCCTGATCTGTGACATTGACCGGTAGTTTCTGCCCTTCAAGAGTAGTTATATTGCTCATATTGGCAACATCTTCTGCTGTCAATCTTCCTTTTGCCACATGGTAGAGGAGGATCTTTTTCAGTGCACTTGTGTCGTTCAGGAGAGCCTCTATTGTCCCGTTTGGCAGTGCTGCAAAAGCTTCGTCTGTCGGAGCAAAGACTGTAAACGGTCCTTTTCCTTTCAGGGTATCAGTTAGGTTTGTAGCATTAATTGCTGCAAGAAGCGTCGTGAAATTTCCTGCATCTGTTGCTGTTTCAATTATGTCTTTTTGCTGTGGCTTTTCAGGCGGTATCAGCACTGTGTCTATTACATGGATAACTCCATTGCTGGCATTAATGTCCGCCATCGTGATCATTGCGTTTCCGACAAAGACTCCCTGATCTGTGACGTTGACCGGCAGTTTCTGCCCTTCAAGAGTAGTTATATTGCTCATATTGGCAACATCTTCTGCTGTCAATCTTCCTTTTGCCACATGGTAGAGGAGGATCTTTTTCAGTGCACTTGTGTCGTTCAGGAGAGCCTCTATTGTCCCGTTTGGCAGTGCTGCAAAAGCTTCGTCTGTCGGAGCAAAGACTGTAAACGGTCCTTCTCCTTTCAGGGTATCAGTTAGGTTTGTAGCATTAAGAGCTGTAAGAAGAGTCGTGAAATCTCCGCTATCTTTTGCTACATCTACTATGGTTTTCGTTCCGTCGTCCTGTGCCGAAGCGATACAGGTAGCTGCACTTAAAAATAACAGAATAATTAAAGCACGAGATAAACTGCTTATACCTCTAATTTAAATTCCCCCATATTTTCTATTTCACAGATACAGATTCCTTTTGGTAAAATTGAATCTTGTTTATCTGACTGAATTTTTGTTTTTTGTGAATATGTATTAATTCCAATATCAGGTCGTGTCCGTGAGTTATTGATCAAATCTGAAAACAAGTACACCTCTTTTAGGGAAAATGTAGAGAGAGTTTTGTGTTTACGATTTTCAACAACTCAATAATACGACCTTACATCATGGTTTTTCCTCGGGCATTTTTTATGCACTTGGGTTATGAATTGAGCTATCAAAAATACCCAATATAATTATTTATACAGAAGAGTTATATGCATAGCTCCAGAAAATATCCCCCAATATATAAAAATTTATTAATCTATAAATAACTACTGATTTTTTAATTTATTTATTATAAGAAGGAACTAATCAAAATATCCACCAGATAGTTACAAAATTTAAACATTTTTAATTTTTATTATATAGTAGTTATAGTACTTCTTATCAGACCTTTAAAACTGCGATTTTGACATAAATGTTGTCTGCATCATTTTTTAGGGAAGAACTTGGTCCTAAATTTTGAAGACCACAGGAAATAGTATCTAATATAAAACATAATTATTATATGACATAATTAATATCAAATTGTTGTTAGTTGTTATAACTTTTTACGTGGAAGTAATTTATTGGTAGAAACAATTTTTCATATAAATAATTAGATATAACTGCATTTATAATTATATCTTGTAACTGATAGCGAGCTAGTTAGCAGTTCAAATAATGGGCAAAAAGAGCCCGGAGTGGAAAAGGGGAGGTGAAATGATTATGGTAAAGTGTGGAATTTGTGGAGGAGAAGCTCCCAAACAGCCCTGTATTACTGAAGAAGGGAAATGTGATATTTGTCATAAGAAGGTCGTTCTTGCAGAAGAAAAAAGGGAACAACATAAATAAGGGACATATCACCGTGCAAATATCACAAAATCACTTTTTTAGTGATATTGTGGTATTTGATTTAGAACGAAATAGAGGCTCTTCACTGCTTTATGTGGGTTGAAAATAATTACCCAGTTTAAAAGTGACTACACCAAATAGATGAACCTAGATCTTGAATATGGTTTTCCAAACAAAATTTGTTCAAACATTATATTGTTGCACCATATTTAGGAAGTAATTCTCAATTATCAACTCGAAATAGCAGGAGCCAGAGAGATTCAAATCTTAAATAATATTTTCCTTTTTTAGTAGTAATTAGAGTCTTCAAGGAAGCACTTAAATCGGGTCAGATTCAAGTCTTGAATAATCAATAATCTTTATCAACTTTTAATTTGTTACCAGAGCCCCGATCTGGTGTATCGCTGAGCTGTTAAGCCAACGATCCTTTGCATATTGAAGTTTAAGCTCCAGTCCAGAAGTTCTTAGTTGTTAATCTCTGGAAGTGAGGGGAAAATGATGTTTCATAGTGTTCAAGGAAAACTTTTTCCAAAACCTCCTTTTGATTTTTCCAAATCTCTGAATTTTGTGGGCATGTTTGCTCCTATTGGAGGAGAACAGGCGATCTCAGGGCTTTCATGAATATAATGGGCATTGGGCTTGTTATCTTAGAGCCTGTCTTAAAATTCAAACAATTTCTACAATTCGATAAAGGGCAACATTAACTTTAGCTCTTCGTTGTTTTGTGTGGATATCCTCATGAAAACCAACACGGTCTTGAATTGAAAATCATCTTATCCAGAGAGAATGACGAAGAGCCTTAACTTTAAAGTCGGATCGTAAATTTTTCCGAAATTAAGGTACACATTAACCTTAAGGATGGTACTTTATCCCAATTGTAGAATCAAATGGAGTTTTGAGACAGCCTCTAAGACACTTAAGGTGCAAAATTAAGTATAAAAGGCTTTAAAGTAATAATCATGAAAAGGCTTTAAAGTAATAAT
>MDTP02000251.1 GCA_001714685.2 Methanosarcina sp. Ant1
AGGCGAAAATGAAACCGGAGACGCCCTGCTGGACACAATGATTATGGGAACCTGTGAAAGAAGCCGCTTCATTGATATTCTGGAAAATTTCACTCTTTTTTCAAGCAGCGAAGGGCACCCTGTCAAGATCATCTCCAAAAACCACCAGTACTTTGGGGTCAACAATGCCATAGAATCCTTCAAGAAGCGCAAAGAAAACGAAGGGAAAATAGGGGTATTCTGGCACACTCAGGGTTCAGGAAAAAGCTATTCCATGATCTTCTTTGCACAAAAAATCCTGCGGAAATTTCCGGGCAATTATACCTTTGTGGTTGTAACTGACAGAGAAGAACTAGATGAACAGATATACCAGAACTTCCAGAACGCAGGCGCAATAAGCGAGGTAGGCATACAGGCCACAAATGGGAAGCACCTCAAGCATCTACTCACCGAAGACCACAGGCTGGTTTTCACTCTGATCCACAAATTCGGGACTAAGAAAGGAGTGAAACATCCTCTGCTTTCGGATAGGTATGACATCATAATAATTGCGGATGAAGCTCATAGGACCCAGTATGATACTCTCGCCCAGAACATGAAGGATGCCCTGCCGAATGCGAGTTTTATCGGCTTTACAGGAACACCACTGATGATGGTTGGAGAAGAAAAGACGAAGAATACTTTCGGGGATTACGTGAGCGTCTACAACTTCATGCATTCAATCGAAGACGGAGCAACCGTTCCTCTTTATTACGAAAATCGCGTGCCTGAAGTCCAGTTGAAAAACGAGAGCCTTAACGATGATATTTACAAAGAGATTGAAAAAGCCGGCCTTGATGATGAAGAAGAGTCCAAGCTTGCCACTGAGTTTGCAAAGGAATACCACATCATCGTAAGGGAAGACCGCCTGGAAACGATCGCAAAAGACATCGTGGAACATTATACTACGCGAGGTTATGCAGGAAAAGCCCTTGTCATATCCATCGATAAACTCACAACAGTAAAAATGTACGATAAAGTCCAGAAATACTGGAAAATACATATCAACGACCTCAAGGAAAAGAGAAAAGCAATAACTGAAAGTGAGGAAGCTAAAGCTCTGGAAAAACAGATCTTAGAGCTTGAAAGCGTAGATATGGCTGTTGTTGTCAGCGAGGGGCAGAATGAGGTTAAGAAGTTTGAGAAAAACAAGCTGGATATAAAGCCACATCGGAAAAGAATGAACGAGGAAGACCTGGAAGAAACTTTCAAAAAATCAAAGAGCAATCTCAAAATTGTTTTCGTATGCAGTAAATGGAGAGAAGGCTTCGACGTTCCCTCACTTTCAACAATTTACCTTGATAGGCCCATGATAGGTCATAGCCTCATGCAAACGATTGCCAGGGCTAACAGAGTATATGGAGAAAAAGCCGGAGGCTTCATTGTCGACTATGTCGGCATCTTCGGAGACCTTGAACAGGCCCTCAATATTTATGCCACACCCAAGTCCGGCAGAATTGAAATCCCGATCAAACAAAAAGAAAAAATTCTTGAAGTCCTTGAACAGAAGATCACAGAGATAAATAAATTCCTGTCCGGCCTCTCGGTAGATCCTAAAAAAATCATTAAGACAAAGTTGGGTTTTGAGAAAATAAGGCTTTTAAAAAACGCTACTGATGCCATTCTCAAAAACGAGTCCACAAAAAAGAAGTTTTTGACAGAGGCTGGAGCTGCTCTAAAAATATATAAATCCTTACTTCCCCACAAACGGGCCTCTGAGTTTCTTTCGCAGATAACTCTTTACGAAGAGCTGGTAAATGAAATTCGCTCCCTTGACCCTGAAATTGACATTTCGAGAGTAATGGATCGCATCCAGGGAGTGCTTGACAAATCGATAGAATCCAAAGAATACATTATTGAGGAATCAAAAAAAGGCAGAATATTTGCCCTTAAAGATATCAACTTTGATGCTCTGGTAAACAGGTTTGACAAACAGCATAAGAACACAGAGTTTGAATGGTTGAAAAATGTAATTTCTTACAAGCTAAGAGAAATGATTAAATTAGATAGCAATCGCCTTGACTACCAAAATAAGTTCGAAAAACTGATCGAAGTATATAATTCAGGTTCTGCTAACGTAGATTTTTCTTACAAAGAATTGATCGAATTTGCGAAAACGTTGAAAAAAGAGGATGAGAGATCGATTATGGAAAATTTAACTGAGGAAGAACTCTCCCTCTTTGACAAGCTACAAAAGCCTGATCTAACCGAAAAAGAGAAGATCCAGGTAAAAAAAGTTGCAAAAGAACTGCTTGCTACATTAAAATCTGAAAAACTTGTTTTGGATTGGAGAAAAAAACAGCAGGCAGTAGCCGCAGTTAAAAAAGAAATCGAATACGAACTGGATAAAGGGTTGCCTGAATCATACGACATCGAAACTTATGCGGAGAAATGTAATACCGTTTTCCAGCACATTTACGATTCTTATGCTGGTGATAGCTATAGCATTTATGAAGCAGTAGCCTGAAAATAAATTGTAAAAGAATTAACTGCAAACGTCAGCAAAAGGAGTCTTAAACCAGATCCCTGCGCCTTTTACTTGTTTATTCTTCAAAGAGTTTCGGCAGTTCGTCTTCCCTGGCTTTACGATGTTTATTCTCGGCTTCTTTTTCCCGGCAGCAATTGCAGCTTTAAGGCCTTCCGTCGCTACCACTGCGAAGTCTTCAACTCTGTCAAGCTAGATGCCACTTAAGACCAGTATTCTCCCTTGAGGAAGGTTTCTTCTGCCGAATTCGAAAGGTCTTCCTGTATAAACAGTAGTTCCGATTCACCCAAGTTCCGAATACCGATTTTTAACAGTATTCAATATTTTAACCCGGCCTAAAATTAAATATATATAATTATAAAATTCACGTGATGAAAACTAATGAGTCCATGACACCTACCTGCAGTGTTAGCTTGTTAACTACAGCATTTGAAATGTTCAGTAAATATAATCTAATAAAATTGCCATCGAATGCAGATTATAAATTTGAAAAAATCCTAAACGTGTTATTGCATGCTGCGACGTCTACTTCTAATTCTCTTGAATCTGCAAGCAATGATCTCAAACGGAAAAACCCTGAAGCAAAGATACCTTCATCAGATACCATTTTTAATTATATAAACTGCAACAATATTGGAGAGATTCTTTCTGCATTCAAAACCATCAATCTTGAAATATTCAAAATGATGGAACTTAAAGGTAAAGTCCATGATGTCGCAATTGATTTTCATCATGTGCCATTCTATGGTGATAAGAATAGACCCTTAATTAGAGGCATGAAACCCAAAAATGGAACTTCATGGGGATATGAATATTGTACAGTGGACATCATTGGAGATGACAAGCTTACACTTGATGTGATCCCTATCAGTGCTCTTAAAAAGGATTATTCAATACTAACTGAACTTTTGTAAAAGATTAGAAACAATGAGTGTAAAAGTAGGAACATTATATTCGGATAAAGAATTTTGTAATGATGATACGATTTCTGCATTGACCAA
>MDTP02000252.1 GCA_001714685.2 Methanosarcina sp. Ant1
CATCCCCCACCTGCCAAATCTGAGGATTTGTCGAGGAAGGGGACTTCCCGCTGTGCCTCCGCACTCCCAAAGTTAAAAGTTCTGCAAACGTACGGCGTGCAAATAAGTACTATGCAGTAATATAAAGTTTAAATTCAGCCAATATAAAGTTTAAATTCAGCCAGTATAAAGTTTAAATTCAGCCAGAATCAAGTCGGGGTTGAAACGATGAAGAGAGATATACTTTCGATAACTGATCTGTCCAGGGAGGAGATCTATGAACTCCTCGGATCAGCCGCGGACCTGAAGGAAAAGCGCAAGGCAGGAGAACCTACCGAGTACCTGAAGAATAAGAGTCTCGGGATGATTTTCGAAAAATCCTCCACAAGGACAAGGGTGTCCTTTGAGGTGGCAATGACCGATTTCGGAGGGCATGCCCTTTACCTGAGCACCAAGGATATCCAGGTAGGAAGAGGAGAAACCATAGAGGATACCGCCAGAACCCTCTCCGGTTACCTGCACGGATTAATGGCCAGAGTTATTAGCCACGAAACTGTAAAGAAACTGGCCGAATACTCAACCATGCCCGTAATCAATGCGCTTTCGGACAGGGAACACCCCTGCCAGATTCTGGGCGATTTCATGACCATCATGGAGTGCAAACACAGGTTCGAAGGCCTGAAATTTGTCTGGATAGGAGACGGAAACAACGTTTGTAACTCAGCCTTACTCGGTTCGGCGATCATGGGAATGGAGTTTGTCGTTGCCTGCCCGAAAGGATATGAACCAAAAGCCGAGTTCCTTGAACAGGCAAAAGCCCTGGGAGGCAAGTTCACCATTACGGATGACCCAAAAGCTGCAGCAAAAGATGCAGACGTTATCTATACGGACGTCTGGGTCTCCATGGGCGACGAAGCCGAACAGGAGAAACGCCTGAAGGACTTTGGTTCTTTCCAGGTCAACACCAAACTCCTTGGTCTTGCAAAGCCTGACGTAATAGTTATGCACTGCCTGCCCGCCAGAAGAGGCCTCGAAATTACAGACGAAGTGATGGACGGCCCGAATTCCGTAATCTTTGAGGAGGCAGAAAACCGTCTGCATGCCCAAAAAGCTCTTATCCTGAAATTGATGAGATGAATAATTTCATCAATTTTCAACTTTCCTTATAAATGTTCATAAACTTTCCAGCACCCGTTTTCGGATTTTTAATATCAAACCTGGCTTCCCAAAAAAAAGAAAATTATCGTGAAGTTCCAGGGTATATTTCGTCTTCCGAAAAGGCTTTCAAGGATAAAGTATAAGAACAAAGAGCGCTACTATGTGCTTCTGCAACATAAGCTCTATCGTGCGAGAGTTGCCCAGCCAGGTCAAAGGCGCTGGATTCAGAGTCCAGTCTTGTAGGAGTTCGTGCGTTCGAATCGCACCTCTCGCATCAAACTTTTTTAATTATATCGAGTAAAACTGATTTTATCATTTGTTGGCATTTTATTAAGATATTATAGAATTTTTTCGTAACACTTTTATGAAAAGTAGAAAATAAATAAACGGCCACTGTTGGTTAATTTGCATCGATATTCTCGATCAAAATTTTTATCTTATTATTTATTCCTTTTCATGATGATTCATTGCCATCACTTATATTATATATTTTTTAATTTGGAACTTGACTTTTCACATTTGCACCGATCTGTTTTGTTAAGAATGTCTCTTAACCAGTGGTCCAGATTTTGGGATGAAGGTTGTTCAGATTTTTTAGAGAATATACAGGATGACTATCTTTTCAGCCACGGACACCCACATATATTTGTATAAGTAAGATCGTTTTCGGGCGAAAAGTTATATCTATGTCTTGCGTTTACGAATCCTATGAAAAAAAAGTTTTCCAATAAAATCCTCATTGTAGGTTATGGCTCAGTTTCACAATGCACCCTACCCATTTTACTGGACAAACTCGATGTTCCGCTAGAAAACATTACCTTAATTGATTTTGAAGACAAATCAAAAGCCCTGAAAAAATATACTAATCAAGGATTAAGATTTGTCTGTGAAAAGATTACACCGATAAATTTGGATCAAATTCTGTCACAATATATGGAAAATGAAGGCTTGATCATTGATCTTTCGTGGAATATCGGTGCTAATGACATCCTTAAGTGGTGCCACGATCACAATGTATTGTACGTTAACACTTCGGTTGAAGTATGGGATCCTACTGAGGATTTTTTGACCCGAAGTCTATTGGAAAAATCTCTTTATTTACGGCAAATGAGATTGCGTGAACTTTCCCGTGATTGGAAAGATGCACCGACTGCTGTTGTTGACCATGGTGCAAATCCTGGCCTGATATCTCACTTCGCAAAGCAAGGCTTGCTTGATATTGCCTCCCGCACCTGTGCTGATAAGAAAGTCTCTCCCGAAGATGAATACGAAATTGCCCTCCTTGCAAAAAACAGGGACTTTGCCCGCCTGGCTAAGAAATTGGGAATCAAAGTGATCCATTGTAGCGAGCGAGATACTCAAATTGCCAACCGACCAAAAGAGGTTAATGAATTTGTAGGAACATGGAGCATTGAAGGATTGAGGGAAGAAGGGACTGCTCCGGTTGAAATAGCCTGGGGAACACATGAGAGCAAATTGCCGCCCCTGGCGCATATACCTCCGTACGGACCGAAAAATGTGATTTTCTTGCCCCAGATGGGCATTAATACATTGGTCAGATCGTGGATACCAGATGAAGAAATTGCAGGTATGGCGATCCGTCATGGCGAGTCATATGGCCTTTCAAAACTGTTAACTGTTTGGGAAGATGGCGAGGCGGTCTATAGGCCTACCGTACATTATGCCTATATGCCCTGTCATGATACACTTTCTTCTCTTTGCGAATTGCGAGGCCGAAATTATGAGCTTCAACCCAGACTCAGGATTATGACAAATGAAATCGTATCCGGCGAGGATATAATAGGGGCACTCTTGATGGGCCATTCTTATAATTCCTGGTGGACTGGGAGCTCATTGAGCATTGAAGAGGCCAGACCCCTTGCTCCTGGTCAGAATGCTACTACTCTTCAGGTAGCTGCAGGCATTGTTGCTGCTGTACTCTGGATGCTTGAAAATCCGCGAGAAGGTATTAAAACACCTGAGGACTTGCCTCATGATTTTGTCCTGGATATTGCCAAACCGTATCTTGGAAAATTTATTTCCACACCTTCGGACTGGACACCTCTTAAAAATCGCAAAATATTTTTCAAAGAAAATCCAGCCGTGAAACACAATCCCGATCCATGGCAATTCGAAAATTTTCTTTTCGTAAGTTAATCCTGAGTAAACTACCCCCCCAGGGCAGACTGATGTCTGTCGAGGAAGGGGGTATAAAAGTAATTTACCTGTGTTCTCAATGAACTGGACACAAAAGGATCCAAAAAGGATACAACTGAGCTTATGCCAAACTTGATGAAAAAGCGTTAAAAGCAAAAAAATGGTCTATAATTGCTTATTTAGCTAAAAAATT
>MDTP02000253.1 GCA_001714685.2 Methanosarcina sp. Ant1
CTATTAGAGCTCGTTTTGTATCTAAACATATATTTCCCCGATTTTTCGCTTATCTTTTTCGTTCAAACATTACTCGTCAATATTTATCTGCTTATGGAAGCGGTACCAACATATCCAATTTAAATCAAAATATTCTTTCAAATTTAGAAGTATCATTACCTCCATTTTGTGAACAAAAAAAAATCGCCTCTATCCTCTCCAGCTATGACAATCTTATCGAAAACAACACCAAGAGAATAGAAATCCTCGAAAAAATGGCAAAGCTGATTTATGAGGAATGGTTCGTTAAGTTCAGGTTTCCGGGGCATGAATATGTAAAAATGGTGCCTTCGGAGTTGGGGGAGATTCCGGAAGGATGGAAAGTGAAGAAAATAAAAGACGTTATTTATAGCATAAAAAAAACCATAAAATCTGATGAACTTTCAGATGATTTATATTATTTACCAATAGATTTGATACCCCGGAAATCAATGCTACTGAAAGAAACAAAACCTATTTCCGATGCAAAAAGTAGCTTGGTTTCTTTTAAAGAGGGAGACATTTTATTTGGTTCCATGAGAGCATATTTTCACAAAGTTATAATTGCCCCTTTCGATGGGATTACAAGATCTACTTGCTTTGTGCTGAGACCTAAATCTTTGGATTTATGGAGCTTTTCATACCTGACTTTATACCAAGATCAGACTGTTTCATATGCTAGCCAACATTCAAACGGAGCTACAATCCCTTACGCAGTTTGGAAGCATGGTTTAGGGGACATGAATATAATAGTTCCTTCAAAAACAGTAATTGAAAACTTTGAGGAAAAACTGTCTCCAATTTTAAAAAATATTATGCTATATTTTTTCAAAAATCAAAACCTCCGCAAGACCCGCGACCTACTTCTCCCAAAACTCATATCAGGGGAAATCGATGTTTCTGATCTGGATATTCACATAAGAAACGAGCTTCTGGAATCGTAATTTTAACCTTAGGGAGCTATTAAGATGAAAAAGGATTCAGATTTAAAATGGTCCGACCTGAAAAAATCACTTCAGAAAGCAGACGAGAAAGAACTAATCAACATCATCCGAGACCTTTACAGGTATTCTGAGGACAACCGAAGGTATCTGCTTGCCAGGTGCATTGATAGGGAAGAGGCTGCCGGAGTTATGGAAGAGTACAGGGAAATAATTAAAAATGAGTTTTTCCCGAAAAAGGGTTATGGAGAGCTTCTATACTCTGTAGCTGAAAAGGCTATTAGCGATTACTCGGAAGCTTCAGGGGATTTTGCAGGGAAAATGGAGTTGATGCTTACTTATGTGGAAAATGGGGTGAAATATACAAAAGAATACGGGGACATAGATGAAGAGTTCTACGACAAAATTTATGAAATGCTTGAGCAGTTCCGCGCCTTGTTAAAAACCCCTGAAGGTAAACCACTTTATACAGGATTCAAGCAGAGACTTCTTAAAGTCCGTGATGATTCGGAAGAGATCGCCTGGGGGTTCGGGGACGCGGTTGATATCCTCGTAGATGATATTGAAGAGTTTTTTGAAGAAGAGGAGAGGGATTCATAACACCAAAAAATTCAGGTGACTTTTCATGGCAAAAGAAGACTCCGTAAAATGGTCTGACTTGAAGAAAATCCTCCAGGATACTGACAAAAACGAACTTGTTGACCTTATCCGGGACCTGTACAAGCGCTCTACCGATGACCGCAGGTTCATCACTGCCAGATACATGGATGCAATAAGTGGAGATCTGAAAGGGCAGATGCTGGAAAAGTATCGGAAAATCATCGTAAACGAGTTTTTTCCGGATCGGGGAGAAGAGAAATTACGTTATTCGGTGGCAAAAAAAGCTATCACTGATTACTCGAAAGCTTCCGGGGACCCGGAAGGGACGCTGGACCTTATGTTCACATATGTGGAAAACGGCGTCAAATACACCAATACTTATGGGGATATTGACAAACAGTTCTATCTCAATATTTATGGAATGCTGTTAAAGATCTGCGACTTCTTCTGGGAAAAAAAAGAGCTTTACCCGTTGTTCAGGAAGAGGCTGTTCAAGGTCTGCCAGGATTCGCGCAATATAGGCTGGGGATTTAGGGAAATGGTGTCTGACACAGTCATAAATTTCAAGCTAAATTTCGAAGGTGAGTGAATGGATTTTGGGGAATCAGAGGGATCAGGAGAAACATGGGAATCCGGAAAATCAGAGGGAGAATATGGCAGAAGATTCAAATTTGAAATGGTCTGAATTGAAGAAATTGATGCAAGAAGCAGACCAAAAAGAACTCATCAACCTGCTCCACGATCTGTACAAAAATTCCGCTGACAACCGCCGATACATCACTGCCAGGTACGCGAAGGCCAAAGGAAGCAGCGAGATCCTGGAGGCCTACCGGAAAAAAGTCATGAATGTTTACTTTCATCCACGTGGAGCAGCTAGTCAGCCTCATTATTCGGTGGCAAAAAAAGCTATCAATGATTATTTTGAGGCTTCCGGGGATATTAAGGGGACAATGGACCTGGCACTTACCCTTGTAGAAAACGTGATGAAGTATCTCCATGAGTTTTCAGGCATTGACGAAGCATCTTTCGTTGGTGGATCTGACATGATGGAAAAGTTCTGTGAGCTTATCAGGACTGAAGAAGGGCAAATATTTTACCCTTACTTCAGAGAAAGGCTTCAGAAACTATACCGGAATTCTGAAGATAGTCTTTACGGGCTTGGAGACAATTTACGGTATTATATCTCTACTCTGGATGACGACTTTTTTGAAGAAGAATCACAGGACAACTGAAAGACAATTGAAAGACAACTGACATACTCCTTCCTTTTTAGGCATACTCCTTGCCTTTCAGGCTTGATTCTTGTTTTAAGCTTCATGCTTCATTCTTCATTTTTTTCCTTGTTTGAACCTCAAATCGATATCATTTAAATAAGAGAGTGATCTAAGGTGATAATAGATTTGAATATATTTTTTAATATATACTTTCCAGCGCAGAACCTGCTCGGACCTGGCTGCTGGAAAACAGGATGATGGGATGAAAGAACTTACTGTAACAGAGCAGATAATAATTCCGGAAAATGACACTGGAGACGCGGGAGAAGTTTCCGATTACAGTGAAGATTCTCTCGTAGAAAAGTCCGCAATTCTGGAATTCGAAAAACTGGATTACACTCACTTAAACTGTTTCCATGAAAAGTTCGGGCTTGAAGGGAAAGGGACCCTGGGAAGAAAAACAAAATCAGAAGTGTTGCTTGTCTGGAAGCTAAGAGAGGCGATCAAAAAGCTTAATCCTGACATTTGCGTAGAGGCTGAAGAACTGGCAATCGGAGAACTGGCAAAGGACAGGAGCAGGCTTAGCCCTGTAAAAGCAAATCAGGAAGTTTATTCGCTAATCAAAAACGGGGTCAAGGTCAAAGTCCGGAATGAAAAAGGAGAAA
>MDTP02000254.1 GCA_001714685.2 Methanosarcina sp. Ant1
ATTTGTAAAAATAATCGCCATCCACAAGGGCAAGAATTACCAAATCAACGAAATTCAATGAAAAAATTAAGGGGGGGTCGGAATGTAAATTTAAAAGAAAACAGAAAAAGTATAAAGAGGAAAACAGAAAAAACTTCAGCATATCTTAAAAAATTATGAGTCATAATTTTAATAATATCGACATTATATATAAAATATTTACTCAGTTTTTTATAAAATATGATTGATTCATAGCTACTTGAAGAAGCCCTGTAGTACAGAAAATATACATAAATTAGAAGATTAGAGACTTATGCAAGTACGTAAATGTCTCGGATAGTATTATCCTATTATTGATGGATCCTTTAACAGATTTGAACCTTCTAATTCTGATATTGAATCCCGATTTTTAGATATTTTATCTCATTTGGCACTAAATTTAAGATCAATATTTTCTGATAATTATTTGTATAGATGACATTTATATTATTTAGCCGTTCAATCTATATTGATGACATCGCATCTTCTAACCGACCTGTTGATTATCTTCGGTCTTTCTATTCCTGTAGTTTTTACTTTCTCCAGATTGAAGATAGCTCCACTAGTGGGTTTTTTGCTTGCAGGCATTCTTGCCGGACCATTTGGTTTTGGACTGATTCAAGGGACAGAAAATATAGAAGTTCTGGCTGAAATCGGAGTCGTTTTACTGCTCTTTACTATAGGAATAGAGTTTTCCCTGCGCGAGCTCCTGAAGATCAAGCGAATTGTGATTTTGGGGGGAGGGCTGCAGGTTTCAATTACATCCACTGTTGTTGCTTTCGTCTTTTGGTGGCTTGGATATTCTCCTGAAGCTGCCGTTTTCATGGGGCTTATTGTAGCACTTAGCAGCACCGCTATTGTCCTGAAACTGCTGCAGGAGACAGGAGAAATCTACAGTGCTCATGGAAGAATTGCACTTGGAATACTTATTTTTCAGGATATAGCAGCGGTTTTGATTATTATCCTTGCCCCGCTTCTTGCAGGAGAAGCGGTAGTCGGCATCGCTCTTCTTGAACTTTTGTTTAGGGGAATCGGGCTCGTTCTTCTTACTCTTATAAGTGCCCGCTATGTAGTTCCTTTACTCCTATTCCATGTAGCGAAGACGCGCAATAATGAGCTTTTCTTGCTGAGCATAGTGGTAATAGGTCTTTCTGTAGCCTGGATAACGTCCATGGCAGGTCTTTCCCTTGCTCTTGGGGCTTTTCTGGCAGGACTGATTATCTCGGATTCCGAATACGCTACACAGGCACTTGGAAATGTCATTCCTTTCAGAGATATGTTCATGAGTATCTTTTTTATTTCCACAGGAATGCTGCTGAATCTTGACATAATGATAACTTATCTTCCATTTATTCTCGCAGCCACTGTCCTGGTTCTCTTCCTGAAAACTTTTGTAAATGTTTTCACTACTTTTCTCATAGGCTTTCCTTTGCATACCATGATCTTGGTTGGTTTTTCCCTGGCTCAAATAGGAGAATTTTCCCTTATCACTGCAAAAGTGGGATTCGAGAGTGGAATTCTTTCTGAGACGATTTACCAGGAGTTTCTGGCTGTTACCGTGCTTTCCATGGTTCTGACCCCGTTTTATACGGATCTGGGATATTACTCTGCAGTTTTCAGCCAGCGGCTTTCTCGGGTTCTTCCGAAGATATTGACAGATGATCGACACGGGGCTCTAAAGAAAGAAGGGGAGGAAATGGGGCTAGAGAACCACCTGATAATAGTAGGTTATGGAGTTAATGGAAAAAATGTTGGAATTGCTGCCAAAAAAGCTGGTATCCCTCACCTTATAATCGAAATTAACCCCGCGACTGTCCGGCAAGAAAAAATGAAAGGGGAACCAATTATCTATGGAGACGCAGCTCAAACAACCGTGCTTGAACATGTAGGCATAAAGGCTGCAAAATCAGTTGTAATAACTGCAGGTGACCCTGTAAGTACGTGGCGGATCATTGAAGTGGCTAAAAGACTGAACCCGAATGTCCATATTATTGCAAGGACTCATTTCCTGAACGAGATTGACGCTTTCTATGCTATCGGAGCTGATGAAGTTATCTCAGATGAATTTGAGTGTTCCATAGAGCTATTTTCAAGGGTGCTCAACAGGTATCTGGTCCCGGGGAACGAGATTGAGGCCATGAGTACGCAACTCAGGGCTGACCATTATCAGATGCTTCGAAGTCCAGAGATACGCAGGAAAAGCATCTGTGATCTTGCCCTTGACTTTTCCGATGTAGAGATCAAAAGCATAAGGGTTGGGAAACACTCGGAAGCCGCAGGAAAAAACCTTGGAAACTTTAATCTTCGGAAGAAGTATGAAGTTTCTGTTCTTGCAATTTCCAGAAATCATAAGCTTATGTACGATCTGGGAGCTGAGACAGAACTTAATCCAGATGATATCCTGCTTGTAATCAGTCCTCCGGAAAAACTTGAGGAGATTCGGATATTTTTTGAAGATAATGCGTGATAATAACCACTTTTTCCCCAAGTATTTTTTGTTAACGGTAATCAGTCGATAGCGTGTATAAATTTAAAATTTTGACATGCCAAATATTACATTATTTAGGTATTCAAGTATTTCATAGAGCCAGTGTAGGATTTGTAGTCTATCTAGAGAAATTATTTGGTATTGCTCATATGACTTCGAGAGCGAAAATTCATCAAAGGAAAACTTATGATCATAAGCTTAACTGAACCTTACCTAAACTTAACAGTCCTAAAATCTAGCATAATAACTAGAAGATTGGATTGAATAATTACAGCCAATAAATCGGATAACAAGCAGTTCTTAATGACCGTTAATATAAATAAGCTAGGCGAATATATAGAGATAGTGGTTCTCATGAATATGGACAGAATAGAGAAAAAACTATTTGAAGAGATTAATTTTATCAAAAAACAACTCGGGGAAATAAAGGAGCATATGGTGGATATAGATAGCCTGCTCACTGCAGAAG
Organism: Methanosarcina sp. Ant1; assembly: GCA_001714685.2. GTDB lineage: Archaea > Halobacteriota > Methanosarcinia > Methanosarcinales > Methanosarcinaceae > Methanosarcina. The sequence continues at coordinate 2,976 of MDTP02000254.1, forward strand.
AAAAAGAGTTAGTTTTTAGAAGTTTTGAAAACGAGGCAAGAGGAAAACTCGTACCCCTAAAAAAGCTCGAAGAATCGAACTCTAAAATGTTTGAAGTTTTTCTTGATATCCCTGTGCAGGATTTTCTGGAAGAAGCAGGCGAAAGTATTAATTCTCAGGTTAAAGAAACTCTTAAGGAACTTGTCCTTGATCCCGTTCCCCATAGGGCGAAAAGAGTAATTGAGAGTCCGCAGAAGCTTTTCAGGTTGCGACCCGGGCACTTAAGATTTCTGTATAGAGTCGATTATGAAACACGAACCCTTGTAGTTATAACAATCGAGCCTGTAAGTCGTATATATCGTTGAACACCGATTTTCGTCAGCCGTTTATGTTCCACCAAAAAATCCACAATTTTTGCATCAAAACCCGATAACTAATACT
>MDTP02000255.1 GCA_001714685.2 Methanosarcina sp. Ant1
GGAGATGATGAAGAAGTTGAAAAAATTGCTTCTTCTACTGTTTGTTATCTTGAAGGGAGAAAACTGGTCAATGAAGCCCTTACCTCTGAGCAACCTGATCTGGAATTGATCAAGCAGGCTGCAAATCAGTTCAAGGACGCAAAAGAGACATATAAAAAGGCAAATGTCTGCTACTGCATTTATATCGGGCTGCTTAAAATCCTTGAAAACATAGAGATTTTTGAAGAGGGAAACGGCTCGAAAGCAAAAGACCTGATTCAGCAGGTAATAGAAATCCTTCCCGAAAAAATTGATCCAGGTATAAGAGCTGCATTTGAAGAAATTGCAAGAATATTCGATGAAAAGGACACAAAGAGCCGCAAAAAGCATCTGAAAGAATTTGATGAGAAAATAAGAGCTATCGAGTACAAGGCTCTTGAGAATCTCTTCGGGCATGTTCATAAAAAACTCAAAGATTACATAGAAGAGCCTTTCAGCCCAAACCTATTTTACAACAACTGGAAACTTAAGGTCATATTAGATGCCGAGAAAATAACAGGCAAGTTGACAGTAAAAACCGGAAATACCATTCTTTTTTACCGGGAACTGAGCAAGGAAGAAACCAAAGATAATACAATCGAAATTGATTACCTTGAAATAAAATATATCCCTGAAGGCAAGGATATAATTATCTTTGAAACCCCCAATCAAAAACCAGTATTTAGAGACATTGACTACTCAGAAACAATAAGCAAGAACAAAAAAGCCCGCATCTTTTTGCATAATTGCTGTAACAGCGTCTGCACAGGAGGGGATTTGAAAATTGCAGTCGTGCAGTTGAGATATGATGTATATGGTGAAGATTACACCGTAAAAATCCTGGAAAGTGAAGCCTATAAACGAAAAGTAATTACAACACTGGAAACTGTAAAAGGAGAAGTTAACGTTGTTGTATTCCCTGAATTTTCAATACCTTTTGACTACCTTGAAGAGATACAGAGATATTCAAACGAAAATGGGATAATTGTTTTTGCAGGTACACACTACATTACGGAAGAGAACCTTGAAAAATACGAGAAATTTTTTGCTTCTGACTTTACAGAAGAAGATTTTCGAAAGAATATATGTCCCATTGTAATACCGAATTCGAAAATAATGCACAACGAAAAGATGTTCGGAGCAAAAGAAGAACGAGACCTGTTTTTCCATAAAGGCATGAAACAGGGGAAACTGAACCATATTCTCAAATTGCGGGACAATCTCAATATTGGAGTTCTGATCTGCTTCGAATTCCTTAATGACGAACTGAGACACCGCCTGATTTCTACCTGTGATGTGATTCTTGTACCTCAGACTAACCCCGGTCCTGCGAGATTCTACTACACTGCAAAGAATGACCTGAATAATCCCCTTTGCGCTGGAAATAAAGCATGTATAATGGCAAACGGCATCTTCAGGATAGGAAAAATGAAAAAAGACAAATTTGAATCGGAGAAAAAGGAGATTGATGGAGGATCAACCGGGGTTTTATTGACCCTTGATAAAGACTCAAATAAAATGCAAGACGAGGAGATAATCTCCCGCATTAAAGACCAGAAAGAGCAGTTTATTTTGCTGGCTACTATAAATACTCAATATTCTGCAGCAAGGGACATCCCGACAGCACCCGAGCCAATAAAAACATCACTCATACATATCTTTGAAGAAAATGAAATACGCCTTATCAAAAAAGAAAATATTACAAAAGAAAATACAGAAGAATTCCTGGCTCTGATAGGGAATATTAACGCTTGTAAAGACCGAAAAGATCTTAAAAACCTGATAGAAAAGAACAGAAATCTAATTGAGAAATACTCATCCCTTATGCATGAAAGTACTGAGAACCTAAACAATCTGGATTTAGAGGAAATAAAAGAAAAATGCCGGTGCGTTCTTGTTCCGGCCAACTAAAAAATACAAAACCGTTTTGAGTTCATTCCAATTCCGATTTCATCCTTTAAAAATTCATGAAAAAACCGCTCTCCTTCGTCGAGCGTGAAAAGCTCCGTAAAAGACGCTATTCCCCAGCCCCGGCTAATAAGCGATCGAAAAAAAGAGAAAAGGGAGAAGAAGGTAATTTTCGCCAAAAAACTCCTATATCGGTTTATCTTGATGTAAACAGATCGAAAATATTCCCCAGCATGCTGCTGTCGGCCTGGTAGAATTCGGTGTACTTGCAGCGTTTGCAGGTGACATGGGTGAATTTCTTGTTCTGGACATCCAGGAGTTTACTGAGAAAACCGCCTGTGGCACGGATTTCGCCTGTTTCATAGGAGTTGTTCCCGCATTTGGAGCAGGTAAAGTTGATTTGTTTGCTCATTTTTCTGGCCTCATTCTGTTTTTCAGATCTTTTGAAGGATGAGATAGCTTTATTCTTGCTCTATTTAACAGTATTGCAAAACTGAGTAAAGGAAATGGAAGCCGAGGAGGTCTATATTAATTAGGACTTACGCGGTTGCCTATTTTACAGGCACCTTTTGAATTTCCATAGTTCTTATGCTAAGGCATAAATTGGGATTCTTATAAATTGATTGACATAGGCCCACTTTTAAGGTATTTTCGTGGCTCTGAGTTTGAGGCTTTAAATGCAGGTGTTTCTCATGGAAGGAAAATATGAACTAAAAAAGGAGCTAAATTTACTGGAAATTACTTTAGTTGGAATCGGCAATATTCTAGGAGCCGGGATCTATGTGCTGATGGGAAAAGCTGCAGGGCTTGCAGGCAACATGGTCTGGTTTTCCTTTCTTTTTGCAGGAGTTACTGCTGCACTCTCGGCCCTCAGCTATATGGAGCTTTCTTCTATGTATCCAAGAGCAGGCGCTGAATATGAATTTGTAAAGAGAGCTTTTGGAGAGCGTGTGGGCTTATTTGCAGGGTTGCTTGTTGTCTATTTTGTAGTAATAACCAGTTCTGCGGTTGCGCTTGGCTTTGGAGAGTACTTCGGTAACCTTTTTGGAGGTGGGAACCTGGTAGGAGCAGTGGGCTTGTTTGTTGGGCTCAGCCTTCTCATGGTTTATGGAATCAAGGAATCTGCACGGCTGGCTATTTTAATAACTTTGATAGAACTTTCAGGACTTTTAATAATTATATATGTGGGATTTCCTTATCTTGGCACGGTAAACTACTTTGAGGCGCCGAATCTAGCAGGGATTTTTGAGGCATCTACTCTAATTTTTTTCGCATTCCTCGGCTTTGAAGACATTGTGAGACTATCCCAGGAGACAAAGAATGCAGAGAAAACAACTCCCAAAGCTTTGCTTATTGCCATATTCTTCGCTCTGGTCCTATATCAGTACTTCACCAACTGACTTAAACTCTCAGCAAGATTTCATCTACTTATTTCATTTTTACCGTAATTGGGTGTT
>MDTP02000256.1 GCA_001714685.2 Methanosarcina sp. Ant1
CTCAATGACCTGAGAGTTCCGTTTGATAATAATCAGGCAGAAAGAGATATCAGGATGATGAAACTACAGCAGAAAATATCCGGAACTTTCAGAAGCATACAAGGAGCGGTAGCTTTCTGCAGAATTAGAGGCTATATTTCCACAATTAGAAAGAATGACTTGAATGCTATGGATGCTATTCTAGCGGCGCTCAATCAAGCGCCGCTATTATTCTGAGAGTTGCAGCATTTATATTAAATTATAACTTTTTTCAGTAGGCTGAATAGTTACAAAAATTCATTAAAATTAGAATAGATAACAAGACCTGGCTTAAATCCGATGAGATATGAACCTACAGAAAAGAGGACAAACAAAATAACCCATATATAGTTCTTCAGGTGTTTCTTCACATTAACCACCCCATTAAAATCCCTATTATTATTGCCGCAATTAGATTCAAGATGTTCCTTGCTATTGCTGCTTTCTTACCAAAATATTTGATTTCAAGAGGCAATGTAACAACTCCTACCATCATCATAGTGGTCATAAAAACTGCAACAACAGCGTAAGTCGCGCCTTGTTTAAGTAAAGCAGCTGCCAGGGGATATGAGATGAAACCGGGTATCAGAGTAATTGACCCAACAAATGCAGCTATTCCAAAACCATACCAGCCAGAATTGGCTCCAAGATAATGTACAATTAAGGGATCTGGGATGAAGAAAAGCACTATGCTAATAAGGATTAAAATATTGAGGAATGGATGAAGAATATTGAAGAGCATTTTTCCGCCTTTCTTCAGACCAAGAACAGTCTTATCTCTATCCAGAATAAGAGATAGAAGTACACTCATCCCGGTCAATAATCCAAAAATAAAAGTATTGCTAAACACCATCTTTCCCCGAATATTTGGCAGTGTGCCTAATTTCTGTAAAATTTACCCTTTAACCCTTATTCTTCTTTTTTGATTACTGTTCCACTACTATAATCAACTCTGAATTTAATGCAACAAAAATCAAATGCCATCAATGGCAGTATCCCGGATTTCCGGTAAATTTGAATCCAGGGCTTTAATCCTCGATTTGGAGAATACTTTGCAAATAATGAATTTAATATTTAATCTTCGTTTACAGGAATGAATGTTTTTGATCTTACAGAACTTTGGCACACTGCAGGTAAACTGTAATCCAAGTTCCGCTATTTTAAGCACATAAATGTATCTTGATCTCGAATTATGTGCTTAAACTTAAGCACACAAACAAGAGCTCTAATTTTAAAAACGTAGTCATCTGACATGATATATTTGTAGAATTAGGCATATGCGCTAAAAATATGAGAATTCAGGCTGTAAAGCATGATTAAAAAGTTGGTTGAGTCCGGGATTACTCGGACTGCAGTATCTCAAGAGTTTTTTTAAGAGCTTCGGAAACTTCATCTTCTTTGAGTTCTTTTTCCTTGGTCTTTTTGATCCCAAACTCGGAGATAATGATGTGACTGTCTACTTTGAAGCCTGCAAGTTCGACGGTTTTGCTCGCACAGTTCACCGGACAGCCATCAATTGCAATTATCCTGTCGGAAGCTTCGGCAGACTTCATTATTCCGGAAGCCCTTGCTCCAATCCCTGCAGTACACATCAGGTTTCCGATTTCCTTTTTATCTAGTTCGATTGCTATTTTGTTTGAGAGTTGTCCTACATTTGAAGCTCCAACACATGGGAAGATTGCAATGTTTTCACCACAACAACTACATTTTTCTTTTTCCGCCATTATCATTCTCTCCTTCTTGAATCTAGTTTTTACAACTGTTCAGTACATTTAAAAGTATTATTATTTTCTTTTATTCGGTGATCCACTTTTGAATGTCTTTTTCATTTGGGACCTTGCCTACGCTTTTCACCTCTCCATCAATGACAACGGCAGGGGTGATCATAACGCCGTATTTCAGGATCGTCTCAATGTCCTCTACTTTTACGACTTCGGCTTCAACACCAGTATTCTTCAATATTTTTTCAACAACTTCCTTTGTTTTATTGCATTTTGAACAACCGGTTCCAAGAATTTCTATTTTCATATTTTTAACCTCGTGTCTTTTCTCTATTGTTTTGGTCTTCGAGTATTTTTTTCTGCTTTTTCAAGCTTAGAATGCTCTGATTTTATAAAATGATATTAAACAGATATCCCGTAAAGATGATAGATACCGTAACAATTAAAACAAAAACTCCTATAAGCTCATTTTTAAGCACCTTTTTCAGAATTATTATTTCGGGAAGGGAAATTGCATTAACCGCCATAAGGAAGGCGAGCGCAGTTCCTACCGGAAGCCCTTTTCCAATAAGGCTTTCTACGATAGGGATCATTGCCATAACGTTCGAGTAGAGGGGCACCCCTATAAGAACTGCAATTGGGACGGCAAGTGGGTTGTCCCTGCCTGCATATTTTGCAAGGATGCCTTCGGGGGCATATCCATGGAAGATGCCGCCCAGAGTGACTCCAATAATCACATAGATCCAGACCTTTCCCACGATATCCTTAACACTGTCAAAGGCGAGAGCAGCCCGTTCTTTTATGTTCAGATCTTCAGGCTTCTTGTTCTGATCCCCCACTTTAATCTTGTAAACGAAATCAGCTACATATTTTTCCATCTTTAGGAGACCTATAACGTATCCGCCAAACACGCCAATCAGAGTGCCTGAAACCACATAAATTAAAGTTGCTTTAAGACCAATTGTGGCCCATAGCGCAGCAACCGCGGCTTCGTTTACCAGCGGGGAGGTTATAAGGAAGGAGAAAGTCACTCCTAGAGGAACTCCAGCTTCCACGAACCCTATGAAGATTGGAACGGATGAACAAGAACAAAAAGGAGTAATTATTCCTATCAGGGATGCCAGCACATGGTAATGGAGTCCTTTTTTCCCTCCAAGTACTCGCCTGGTTTTTTCGGGGGTTATATAGGATCTTATATAGGAGACGACAAAGATCATGAAGGCCAGCAGGATGAAGATTTTCATCACATCGTAAATGACGAAGTTGACACTTGCTCCAAGGCGCGTATCAGGTGCAATCCCGAACACCTCATATGTCAGTTTGTCAGCAATCCATTGAAGGGAATAGAATACATCAACCATTTTTGGATCCTTCTTTTAGAAATTTATTATTTATTTTTTATCATCATGTATTTCAGTACCCAATCATATCAATATACATTGATATTATCCATTACTATATAAAGTTGTCTTTAAAGCCTTAAATCTTTTTTTAAACTAAATTAGTTTTTATGCGGTATCAAAAGATTTTTCTAGCATGTTTGCTGAACATACATCCGACTTTCCGCAGATCTCTCCTCAAAAGTAGTATTTTTCACAATTTTTTCCCATCAACCTTATTATTTTGTCCTTA
>MDTP02000257.1 GCA_001714685.2 Methanosarcina sp. Ant1
CTTCGTTGTTTTGTGTGGATATCCTCATAAAAACCAACGCGGTCTTGAATTGAAAATCATCTTATCCATAGAGAATGGCGAAGAGCCAAACTTAGTTTATGTTAAGTATTATGAGAGTAATACGAACAATAAGGAAAAGAATCGGTCATAAAAATCTAATAAAAGCCATATTCATCCTTACAATCCGAAATTCTGGTCTCAATTGCAGTTTTTCGGCTGATATGTTGTCTTTCGATTTATACTTGCTTTTCTAAAACGGATGAATCTATATCAAAACCAGACAGTGAACCTGTATGAGTGAAAAACTACTAGAAGTGTTAAAGACTGCAGGACTTGATGTGCTTTCCTGCATGCAATGTGGCACATGCACAGGAAGCTGTCCGTCTGGACGGCACACCGGACTCAATACCCGAAGAATTCTCAGGGATGCGCGCAAGAACAGGACGGAAGTCCTCTCAGATGATGCACTTTGGCTCTGTACCACATGCTACACCTGCCAGGAGCGTTGCCCACGTGGGATACCAATCACAGACGCCCTTCTTGAGCTCAGGAGACTTGCAGTTAGAGAAGGTTTCATGCTTCCGGAACACCGGAAGGTTTCGGAAACGGTGCTGGAGTGTGGACACGCAGTTCCTCTTGACGAAGAAACAAAGAAAAAGAGGGAAGAGCTGGGGCTTGAACCCATACCTGAGACTGTACAGAAGTATCCTGAAGCCCTCGAAGAACTGAAAACTCTTCTCAAAACTTGTAAATTTGACAAATTGATAGCTGAAAAATAAGGAGGCAGGAGTTATGACAAAACTATCGCTGTTTCTTGGCTGCATTGTACCTAACCGCTACCCAGGGATTGAGAATGCAACAAAACTCTGCCTTCAGAAACTTGGGGTCGACGCATGCGACCTGCCAGGCGCCTCCTGTTGCCCTGCCCCCGGGGTATTCAAGTCTTTTGACAAAGCAACCTGGCTTGCCCTTGCCAGCCGAAACATTGTTCTTTCAGAGAGAATGGGAAGAGATATCCTGACAGTTTGTAACGGCTGCTATGGCTCCCTGGCAGATGCTAATATGGAGCTGAAAAAAGATCCTGAGTTGAGAGCCAGTACAAACAGTTACTTAAAAGAGATAGGTATGGAATTTAAGGGGACTATAGAGGTCAGACATATAATCGAATTTCTGTATCGGGAATTTGGGCCTGAAAAACTCAAGGACTATATAACAAGACCCCTTGACCTGAAAGTGGCCCTTCACTATGGATGTCACCTGATAAAGCCCTCAAAGGATAGGAACCTTGGAGAAACGGAATCTCCTGTTTTCTTTGACGAACTTGTCGAAGCCACGGGTGCAAAAAGCGTGGACTACACAGACAAAATGATGTGCTGCGGGGCAGGGGGTGGGGTCCGTTCAGGGCACGTTGCCGTATCCCTCGAAATGCTTGAGCATAAACTTGCCTGCATTCGGCAGGCAGGTGTAGACTGTATTGTCAATGCGTGTCCTTTCTGCCACCTCCAATTTGACAGGGGACAGCTTGCAGTCAACGAGAAATTCGGAACGGACTATTCGATCCCTGTCCTTCACTATTCTCAGCTCCTTGGCCTAACGCTTGGCTTTTCTCCGGGCGAACTAGGAATAGAACAGAATGCAGTCCAGAATATTGAATTTCTTGCAAAGGTCTATGAAATCAGTGCGGGTTTAAGGTAAAATAATTAAAGTAAGGGTTGAGAAGCAAAAATAAGTGGCAAAAATAACTTTAAATTTTTTCCTTAAATCATAATTTACTGGCTTTATCTCTCGGCCTGAATATACCAGAGACACTTCTGTCTCCATTTACAGGTTTCGCAGATGTCTTCAATATCGGGGGCATTATGAAGTTTCGAATTTATTAGTCTGAAGGCTTCGTTTGCCTCCATTACAGTCCCTTCTTCAATCTTTAACTTCTCCATAACAACAAGATCCATATTCTTGATCCTGTGAGAATTGACTGATTTCTGAGTAGAGCACTCCCTCTCGCTAGGACAGGAAATACAGATCACATCGCATTCGGATACAAGCTCGATAGGCCTTGAAGGAAAAGCCTTGATGTCCGAAATCACGGTCCTCATATTGGCCACAAAAGCTGAGCTGTACCCATAGCCCTGAAAACCCTGAATACAACAAAGGTGGTGAGCTCTGATCTTCATACATTTAGATCCTGTCTTATTACCAGATCCAGATGTGTGCTTAGATTTTTCAAGCATTTATTTCTCCGGTTTTGCCTCACAAAAGATAAAGAATTTTATCTATATAGGACTTACGCACTTGAAGTATATAATCAATTACAATAGACATTGTGATTTAACTTTTATATTAGATCGTTTAACTGTAATGCTATTGTTAACTGTAATGCTATTGATCTATCAGTTCAACCGTGTAAGTCTTACTATAGTAATTTCATTCAATAATATCGATTTCTGAATCGCCGTACTTGAGTAATTCCTGAATAGGAAGTGTTATCGAAGGAGCTTCAGAGTATTGTGCGAAAAGAATATCGTAGCCTGTTTTAAGCCCAAGCATAATATTCAGGTTAGTTAAATCTTCATTGAGAAGCACAGCTTGCGCTATAGGATTGCAGGCGGCTTCAAATTCCGAATTTTCTGATTTCTTGATTCCGAGACTGGTTTTTTCTAAGCCACAAACTTTACAGCAAACAGAGAATACCTCAAAATACCTTGAGAGAATATCATAGACAAGTCTGGCTTCTCGTTCATACTCAATGCAGAAAGCAATTCCTATTTTTTTGTATCCCAGCCTTTTTGCATAAATCGCAATTTCTTCTAACTTTGTCCTTTTCACATGATCGGACTCAAGCCAGGATGAGATCTGGACTGCTTTGAGATTATCGCTGTTATATTCAAGTCCCGATTTAATAACAGAGCAGTTTTTGCCTGTTAGGCATTCCTTATTCCTGCATAATGCGCACTGCACACTTTTTCTCCCGGATTTTTGACATAAATAGTTATCATAGTCATAAACAAACTGTGAAGGTATAAATATTTCTATAAAAACTATAAAAATATCTCTGGAGCTCTCTAGAGCTTGCAGGTAAAAATAATTGAAAAACATCAATGTAAAAAAGAAAAAAGAGAGCAGATGACGAAAAAAGAAAAAGACAAGGAAACAGGAATCAAGAAAATAAAAATTCGCTGACAACTGCGAAAATACAGATTCTGTTAACTGTCGCCTTAGTTAATTTCCAAGGGAAGATTTTTTCATAAAAGGCAGTAACTTATTACCGAGAACTACTGGCAGGAATCTGCGGAACACAAGAATTTTACTGAATATATTTTCACGCATTTGTGCATAAATATGTATAATTTTTCCATTTGAAAAG
>MDTP02000258.1 GCA_001714685.2 Methanosarcina sp. Ant1
TTTAATATTTACCATAAGACATAATAATAATTTCAACTATATAAGCGACTCGCAATTAAGTTGTCAGGACACTAGTTAGTTTTAAAGATAGCCAAGTAGAAAGAAAAATAAAAAATTCAATGCTTTCGATTTTTTCAAACTCATCCGATAAAGAAGAAGCATGGGCAAATTTACTACGACTTACAGGGAGTAAAAACAAAAATAGTCTGCGCACTGCAACAAATATTCTTTGTTCATATACTATCAAGGGTGAGGATAAGCAAAAGGCATGGGAAGTTCTTATTAAACTCACAAAAAGTGAGGAAACTGAAGTAAAGAGAATTGCTGTTGGTAATCTTAACTACATTTTCTCATCTGTTTGCGATAAACATAAAGCTTGGGAAGATCTGATCAAACTAATCGACGACGAAGACATTCAAGTTAAAAGAACCGCTTTGAGTGTAATTACCTCTAATTATTCATTAGCACCAGAGAAACAAAAGATTTGGGAATATTTCATAAAATTCACCTTTGATAAAGACAGCCAAGTTAAAACAATTGCCACGAATGCACTCGCGTATAATTTCCCGTGTACTCCCGATAAACAAAAAGCTTGGGAAGACTTAATTAAAGTTACTTCTGGAGATTATCAAGTACGAAAAGTTGCAGCAGGTGCTCTAAAACCTGCTATTTCAATGGTAAATAATAAGGAAAAAGCATGGAGAGAGCTCCTTGAACTCACAGCACATAAAGATATAGATGTAAGAAACAGTGTAGCTTCCGCTTTAGTTTCGGCATTTTATCTCGTTTCAGACAAGCAAAAACTTAGTCGGGATCTATACAAATGTATGAAAGATAAGGATAGAAATGTAAAGGCAACTGTGACATCTATAATCAGTTCTGTTTATTCTCAACTTCCAGATCAGAAACGAATTTTGGAAGAATTGATTAAACTCACGAATGATGAAGATATCGGTGTAAGGAGAAATGCTTACTACTCTCTTGGAAAAATCTCTATATTTAAGGCATCCCAAGCAGAAAATGAAATCGTTTATAGGAATGAATTTGAACAGGCTATCGAATTTTTCGAGAAAACGTCAAAGGAGTCTACTATCTTCTATAATCCATCCCAATTTTGCCTACCATTTTACCGTTCATTCTACACAATAATTTCCGATGAAAACCAGCAGGTGAAAGATGAAGTTGACAAATATCTTACAGAGGCTAGAGCCGCGATTAAAAACTCAAAAAATAAACAAATGCTTTTTGAAGCTGTAGACAACTTAGCAAAAGCACTAAAAGAAGTGCAAAGCCTTGAAAATAAAACTCTAGAGAACAAAAAAGATGAACTTAGTCTTTATATGAGATACTGTGAACAGGCTGCGGATTTAATGTCCGAAACTGAACAAATATCTCCTTACGCTACAGAAGTTCTGAGAAAAGGGCTTCCAATCCTAGAAAGAAAACTAAAATCCCTTCTCAAAGAAATTCAGGAAAAAGCAAAAACTGCCTGTCGAGAATCAAAAGGTACTGATACAGAAGAAATTGCATGCGCTGTCAGTATAGAAATTCAGAAGTGGAAGGTCGGTACTCCGGAAGAAATGACATCGTATATAGAGAATTTCATCTTCACATTAGAATCAAAAATCCCAAGGCTCCCAGAAAACGAACATATTTTTGAAATGATAAATGAGAGCAAAGATCAAAAAGACCTAGAAAAATTATTCACAAATGCAGTAGAGCTGATAGAAATAATACCGGAAATAATCATTGATCCTGAGAGAATGAAACCTACAATTGGAATCATTACCGCTTTGCCGAAAGAGTATGTAGCAGTTAATATTTTACTGGAAAATAAAAAGGACAAGTATAAAATCCCAGGTTCTGGAGCAGGCCGCCAGTATTGCTTAGGAGAAATACCTACTCAAGAAGGAGATAAACACAACTTAGTCCTAGCGATGGTAGATATGGGAAATAACATTGCTGCCGCAAGGGCATCGCTTCTTCTAGAGCACTTCCCGAATGTAAAATCAATTATTATGGTTGGCATAGCTGGAGGTGTCCCAAACCATGATAAGGTTAATGACCACGTTCGCTTAGGTGATATAGTTGTATCAAATGAGAGCGGGGTTATCCAGTACGATTTAATAAAGCAGGAGATTCAACAAACGACTCATAGGAATCCTCCAAGGCCTCCAAGTGCCAGTTTGTTACAGGCTGTGAAATATCAAGAAGTCGAGGACATTCTTGGAAATCGCCCCTGGGAAAAATATATTGATCAAGCCCTTTTGAAACTCAGAACGATTCGACCATCTGAAGAAAAAGATATTCTTTATAGTTCTGACAATCAAAAAATACCAATAGAACATCCTGAAGACCCTAAAAGAATGAAAGGTCAGCCTCGCGTCTTTACCGGACCTATTGCGTCTGCAAATATACTTCAAAAAGATCCAAAGGCTAGAGACGAATTAGCAGATAAATTCAAAGTTAAAGCCATCGAAATGGAAGCTTCAGGTATTGCAGATGCGACATGGAATCATGAAGTGGGATACCTAGTAGTAAGAGGTATCTGCGATTACTGTGATTCTCACAAAAACGATGAATGGCAGCAATATGCGGCTGTTGTTGCTGCGGCTTATACGAGGGCTTTGATTGAGTCGATGCCGTAAAAACTTATTTAACTCTGGACAGTTCTCCTGAAGCCAGGATTTCTTTAAAATGTCCACTTCAATTCGAAAACAGCCCTCCCAACAAAAAAGATCACTTCAATCAAAAAGGCCCTGCAAAGTGCTCCTTCTAAAGCTGCAAAAATCACGAGTTTTTTAGTAATCTTTTCTTAACAGACGTATTCGGGGGGATTGAGGCAGAAGGCAGGCCGGAAAAATATATTTAAAGTGAATTGGAGTAAGTCAAAACGCTTCAGCAACTCTCCAAGTAAAAAATATCACTTTGATCTAAAAGACAGCCCTCTAGAATAATCCTCCCAAATGCACAGAAATCACGGGTCCTTTGGTCTTTTACTTCGCTTTTCTTAACAAACGTGTTTGGGGGAGATTGAGGCAGAAAGCAGGCGGGAGAAATATATTTTGAGCTCATCCCAAAACCAATTTATCTTCACATCAATAAGAGTTTTAGAACCATTTTCATGATCTGAGACTCGATCTGTCATTTGGAATTTGAAATTCAGAAATGCATTTTTGAGTTTTAAGATAGGCTCTTTAATTAAAATGGACGACAGTACTTCACCAACTCGTAAGCAGTGATTATATAATCCGATTTCCAAAATAATAAAAGAGCTATATATATTGGGA
>MDTP02000259.1 GCA_001714685.2 Methanosarcina sp. Ant1
AATATTTTGGCAAAATTAGCATTTATTATCTATTTTTTAGCTTCTAAAGCATTTTCGTCAATTTTGGCAAAACCTCATTTGATATCAATTTTTTCTTCCCGGGGAGAAATTCTGTTAACTTGTTTAGCTTATTTTACTAGTTTAGCCCTTTTTCAAAACCTTCTATAGTCTAAACTTTTAGAATAATAATCGTAAATGATTTTGATAGACCATCCATAGACCGACCAGAACGAGAATTATTCCTGCTCCTTTTTTAAAGACTGCATCATACTTTGAGATAAGTCTCATTTTTGAGGATGAAAAGTGGGCTGAGTATGCAAGCACTAGCATTGGCAGTGCAAATCCCAGAGAATAAAACGAGAGGGTGAGTGCGCCGCTGCTAATAGTGCTTTCTTCCACAGCTACCATGGTCAGGATCGAGCCCAAAATTGGCCCTATACAGGGAATCCAGAGCACTCCTAGGGAAAGACCAAGCAAAAAGCCCGATAGAGGGCCTTCTTCATTCATCCCTGCCAGAAGAGGGAACTTTGAGAAGGAATTGAATAGGCTTATTTCAAAAAGTAATGCAAAGCCCATTATGAGAATCATAATCTCTGCCAGAATCTTCAGTTGACCTAGATGAGTCCGGAAGGCTGCTCCAAAGACAGAGGAGATTATTCCCATTATAGTAAAGGATATTATGACTCCCAGAACTATCGCAAGAGGCCTGAATTTGCTTTTTCCTGCGGATGTTGCCAGCACTGCAGGCAGAAGCGGGAGAATACATGGAGATAAGACACTGATAATTCCTGCGCCAAACGCAGTCAGAGGGGAAATATATTCAGAAACCATGGTTTCAAAAACGTGTAGTTCAATTTTTTTATAGTATATTTTTTACTCGGAAATTTGAATTTTAACTGGAACTTTGACTTCCGGTCTATAGGAGACTTTGAAGTTAAGTTATCAGTCACAAGCTCCTTTTTATTTTGATTTGACATTTTCTTTCTGGAGAGCAAGATCCAGAACTTTTACAAATACTTGTTTATCCATGTCTCCGAGAATCCTGGCCTTGAATCTATCCTTGGTGACACTCCCATCCTCTTGCATGTAAACGTATTCCCCATTATCAATACCCACGATAACAGAGGAATCAGGGATGGAATTCACTACAAAATAGTCAGCAAGTTTAGGACTCTGGTCCACATCTACGGACATGATAGTTGCTTTTCCTTCGTATTCTGTTGCCAGTTCCTTAAGAATAGGTTTCATTTCCTGGCATGGAGTGCACCATTCAGCTCCGAGTTTCACAAGGACCGGGCCTTTCTGGAGAGATGTGTTTATTTGCTCCAGCTGGGTGACCTCTACAACAGCATTTTTTTCCTGAATTCCCTGAGAATCTGTAGAGTTTTTCTGGGGTCCTTCAGTACAGCCAGCTGTAAAGAGCACAGATGCAAGTAGGATCAATAATATAATTAATTTCTTCATGTTCTCAACATTATTTTTTGTTTTGTATTCTTTGTATCGTCTGTATTAATAATTTTCGGTCGTTAATACTATTTAAATAATAATATATAATACAACATATATATATTTAATGAGGAAAATATGGTCTAGATAAAGGTCCAATGATGCTGCTTGTAATGGTGTAGATTATATAGGCTAAAGTGCTACCGGACAAGAGCAAAAGGGCACCTGCAAAGTAATGTTAAATTAATAATTCGACGACCAAATAATCGATAAACCACAAATAGATAACCTCAATGAAAGGAAAATAACCTTCTCTGATTTGGAAACTCTACAAAATGTGAAACACTAAAAATAGTTATAAATATTTTTAGTAAGAAAATAAAAGAGAAAAATTAAAGAATTAGAAAACGGTATAAAATATTTAAGCTTTTTATCCTTCCTTACTTTTCCTCCAGGGTTTTTTCTACTGCGTTCACAACATATTCAAAGTTCTTCTGCCATTCCGTGCTGTGTTCAAGCATTTCCCTAACAACCGTGCCCTTATCTTCCATTTCTGCGACTTTTGGCTCTATCGGAAGTCTGGCAAGGATAGGAATGTTGAAATCTTTTGAGGCTTTTTCCACGCCTCCGGTTCCAAACACATCTATTGACTCGCCGCAGTGAGGACAGATAAGCCCATGCATGTTGTCGACAAGCCCTATGATAGGTATATTGAGTTTCTCAGAAAATCTGATTGATTTGCGGACGCTAATGAGAGCTACGTCCTGAGGAGTTGTAACAAGTACTGAGCCGTCACAGTTAGGGATCAGTTGAGCCACACTCAGGGGTTCATCTCCTGTTCCTGGAGGCAGATCTATAATCAAGAAGTCAAGTTCTCCCCATTTAACTTCCTCCAGGAACTGTTTGATTGCCCCCATTTTTGCAGGCCCCCTCCAGATGATGGGGGAATCTTTATTTTCGAGCAGAAAACCGACAGACATCACCGAAAGGTTAGGAAGGACCTGGATTGGGAGTATACCCTCCTCGTTAAAGCCGGGCCTCTCAGATTCCAACCCGAAAATAGTGGGAATAGTCGGGCCGTGGATATCACAGTCAAGGAGTCCCACTCTATATCCACGCAGGGTCAGCCCGGTAGCTAGATTTGCAGCAACTGTGCTTTTCCCTACTCCACCTTTCCCGCTCATTATCATGATCTTACGCTTGATGCGCCTGAGGTTGACTATTATTTTTGGCTCCTCGGGCTTTTTCGATAAGCTTTCTATTGATTGAACCTGATTTGTCATTTTTTTATCGCCTGTTTAAAATTTCCGCTTTTTTCCCGTGATAGATCTCATTAACGCGCAGCATCTTCACTAATGTCAGCATCCTCAGACCTGATATAATTACCGCTCTTTATTTCTATTGCTTTTCGTGCTAAGAGCAAGAGCTACTTTGATTCTGGCAACTTTTAGATCTTCCCAGAAAGACCTCCTTGATTACTCTTGTGGCTGCATCTCCTGTCTCATGCCTTCAAGGTCCACAAGCCTCAAGGCTTCACACTTTGAGGGATCAACTTCAAACTTCGACAGTAGAACTCCTCTGGGCTTGAAGTAAGTGATATCTGGCATTTGTTCAACAAGCCCTGGACATTTTGGTCTTGCTTTGCATTCTTTCACATACTGCTTATGCAGGTCGTAAAATAAATATATAAAATTTCTCTTTTCAAGACTCAGTTCCAAAATCCAGTGATAAAAGTAAGTGTAACACCATTACATAAAATTTATAATTCTATATTTATGTAAT
>MDTP02000260.1 GCA_001714685.2 Methanosarcina sp. Ant1
TACAGAAATTACAGCTTCAGGACCAGCTTCATAGATAACAAAAATCTCTTCACGTGTAAGCATAATAACGAAACAAATAGGATTCAATTTATATGCAATTTTTCCTCGAAACGAGAAAAAATTGTAGCCTTTGAAAGGCTATCTGAATAGTTACTTTATTTTTTGTATTTTTCATTGTTAACAACGCCATGAAATTTTTGTTTTCCAAATAAATTATGATCCGGAACTGACACCGCCTTTAGTAAGCAACTCAACAATATCCTTAAGCCCCATTTTTGCCGCAATTTCCAAAGCAGTGTCGCCATTTTCTTCTTGAATATTTAGGTTTGCCCCACCTTTAATGAGCAACTCAACAATATCCTTATGCCCGGTTTGTGTCGAAAACATTAAAGCGGTCTCTCCATTATGGTCTTGAATATTGAGATCGGAACCACCTTTAATGAGCAGCTCAACAATGTCCTCATGCCCCATGTCTGCCGCGTAAATCAAAGCGGTATTACCATTTTTGTCTTGAATATTAAGATCGGCACCGCCTTCAATAAGCAGCTCAACTATGCCCTTATGCCCTTTTTTCGCTGCATCATTCAAAGCAGTGTTACCGTTTTTGTCCTGAACGTTAAGATCGGCACCACCTTTAATGAGCGACTCAGCAATATCCGTATGCCCCCTACCTGCCGCACTAATTAAAGCAGTTTTACCATTTTTGTCCTGAACATCAAGATCGGCACCATCTTCAATAAGCAGCTCAACAATATCCTTATACCCTAATTTTACCGCAATTTTCAAAGCAGTCTCGCCATTTTTGTCTTGAATATTAAGATCCGCACCACCTTTAATTAGCAACTCGACAATATCCCCGCGTCCTAACTTTGTTGCAGAAATCAAAGCAGTGTCGCCATCTCCTTCTTGAATATTGAGATTGGCACCGTTCTCAATGAGCAACTCAACAACGTTTCTATGCTCCATATTTGTCGCAAAGATTAAAGCAGTGTTACCATATTCGTCTTGTGAATTAATGTCAACTTTGTTGCTTTTTAAAAATTTCTCTACATTTTCTACCAGTCCTAATCTGCAAGCTTCTAAAAACTCATGAGTTTTATCCTTACTAAATAAATTGGATAGAAAGTCCATCAACACTTCCTCCTAAGTACACATTATGTTATGTGCCAAAATCTATCTATCTTTGCATTTTTGATCGATACACGGAAATTAGAAAAATATAATTGTTCTATTACTCAGCTTTGAGAAACATATACATTGGACATTTACTCTATGAGCTTCCATCGTATCTAACTTTCTTATTCTAATGGTTAATCGGGGTTATTCTACTGGTGAATCGGGGTTATTCTCTGTAATCTATGTCGCGCTTATCAGGCTGAGAGAGTGTGAGTCACATGCAAATATCCAGGCCTTTCCTGAAAATGTGATCCTCCCATAAATCATGCGTTTACTTTGGTAAACCAGAACGCAAAGATTAGGTAACTACGTAAATCATATATAGACAGTACCTCAAAGCTGATAAGTGAGAATAAGCGATCAGCTTCATGGAGGAGATGCATTTCTACAACAGGATACTCATTATGGAGCAACTCTGATTAATGTGAGAATTTAATATTAATTGTCCTCCATTTATCGAGGGAAAAAGAGAAAATACCTGGATCTGGCATGAGTTCTCCAGCTGTTACCAAGAACAATGCAATTCCTTCACGCGTGTATCGTCCCATAGAGGAGGCTGCAAGATAACCATGACGGAAAAACTTGAAAAACCATCAAAAGTTCAGGACGGTTCTATGAAGATTGCGGTAGGCAGGAATGGCCCCTACTTCGTAACTGGGGGAGTCCCCCTGATTACCGCGGAGATTTGCAAAGATGAAGAGGGCTACTGCCGGAAGTGGCGGGAAGTGAAGAGATACCCATTGCGGGGAAGGTATGCTCTCTGCAGGTGCGGGCACTCCGAAAACAAACCGTTCTGCGATGGGACACATGCAAAGATTCGTTTTGATGGAACCGAGGCAGGAGACAATGACCCACATGGTGAAGGTGCGAACGTCATCCGTGGCCCTGCGCTGACTCTGACTGATAATAAACATCTTTGTGTCCACGCGGGATTCTGTATAAGGGCAGGAGGAATATGGAACCTTGTCCGAAAATCCGAAAACCCGGAGGCTCGAGACACTGCTATTGAAGAAGCGTGCAACTGCCCGTCCGGTCGACTGGTGATCTGTGACAACGCCACAGGGGAGGCAATTGAGCCTGAATTGGAGAAATCAATTGTCTTAGTCGAGTGTCCTTCCCGTGGAGAGCAAGTTCCTCTCTGGGTTCGCGGCGGCATCCCGATAGAATCATCTGACGGCAGGCAGTACGGGATCCGAAACCGAGTCACACTCTGCCGGTGCGGGAAATCGAAGAATAAACCGTTCTGTGACGGCAGCCATGTAGAGGGATGATTAGCTTGGAGTGAATCTCAAAAGAAGAGATAAATTACAGAAATCCCCAACTCTTAAAACACTGCCAACCTCAGATAGCCAGAGAAACAGATATTGAAGGCCAGGTTTTTCCAATATTGCCCTATTTGTAATACAGTTACCAGCCGTACCTGTAAGTCTATTTTTTAGGCATGTGGATCTTCACATAGTAGTTCCAGAAAAATCCGGCCAAAAATCGAATACGTCTTCTACTAAAAACAATAATTGAAACTATTTTATATAATCTAATTCATATAATCTTTCAATCGAGAAATAGAAACGGGAGTTGCATTCTTTCGAGTTTTTTCGTAATTGAGAGGGGGTTATTTATGTCCGTCGAAACCGAGTTAGGTATCGAGTTCAATAAGTTCAATATAAAAAATGGAGACAAAGGGGGATAATATGGTCTGTCCAGTATGTGTGGTTGGAGGAATTGGGTTTGTTCTCAGTCGAGTTTTTGGGCTCCCTGATGTTGTTGTGGCTTTTGTGATCGGGATGCTGGCGACTTCGATGGCATATTGGGTGAATCATATCATGGCAAAAAGGTGGAAGAAAAGAAAAGGCCAGCTTGTAGCACTTAATATTCTATCAGGGATTATGTTTTTGTACTCTTTGAAGTGGATTGGATTGTGGTAAGGTAGAGAGATAACTTCCACCATAATAGGGATTGAAATTTTGATATATTTGAGGTTTTGCCAATCTCCACAATATTCCTTATTTTTCAATAATACTTGATAATAATGCTTATTTTGCGAAAAATT
>MDTP02000261.1 GCA_001714685.2 Methanosarcina sp. Ant1
TAAAATGGAAGAAATGGATGAAATGCCTGGTGGAATCACAGTCTAAAATGGCGTTAATTAGGAATCGATGCACTAGTGTTTCGATTCCAAAATATGTGGTAAAATAAATTTCTGAAAACCACGGAAAGCACGGAAAACACAGAAACACGGAATTAAGAAACAAAGGGCACAATCCTTCCGCGCTTTCCGCGTTTTCCGCGGTTATATCGTCTTGATTAGGTTTTTCCGTGCCCTTCTGTATTTTCAGTGCTTAATGAATCTCATGGTTTTAAACTAACTATTTGTGTTCATAACTGCAATTGGCTAACGAATTAGCATCTATTTTGGAATTGATGTACTAGAGCTACAGCTCTCCTAGAGAAAAAATAGGATCGTAACCCTTCCCCTTAATATATCTTCCATCAAAGATTAAAAAGACATCTACGCGAGTAATAAATTCCATACTTCAATTATCTCGGAATAGGGGAGAAACACGGCACTGGTAACTCTTAAAGAAAACATGTCATAGTAAGCCCTCTTGAGCGTAGCGAAAAGGACTTCGTGCTCCCGAAGCGAAACTCGGGGAGCGAAGCGAAAAGGACCTCGTGCTGTTGCACTTGCAGTGCACTAAAAGAAAAATCATAGATTTTTCTGGTCCCGAAGTGAAACTCGGGCTGCAGAGCCGCAATTCTGCTGGCGCAACTCTGCTGGCGCAACTCTGCTGGCGCAACTCTGCTGTTAAAAAAGCGTGCTCTCAATTCTATCCCATTTCCTGAAGCTCTGTCCTAGCAGGTAGAGAGCAAGAGGAATTAGCAAAAGGTCTGCAAGCACGTAATACGGGCCAAACATCGACAGGATAATATTAATCAGCAGGAGCGGAATGATTGAGAGTGCATAAATGGCAAAGGTTTTTCCATTATAGAGATTTATAGAGGGTGAAAGCCCTGTCAGGTACACAAGTATCGAAACCATGTAAAAAGAAATGGAGAAAAAGAGCAGCAGGGATGGGAGCAGGGCTGCAGGTTCTTTTTTAAGGGCAAGCAGGATAAGAAGTATAAACGGAACAAGATTAAGGAAAAGAAAGCTATTCAATTTGCTCTTTATCATATCCGAAATCTTCAGGGGAAGGAAGGCATAAGAAGCAAAGATATCGTATTCTGTAAGCCAGTTGTACATTGAGGACGAAAGCACTCCAAGTATAAGGGAAAACAGTGTGAGAGTGTTTAAAGCTGGAATAACTTCCCCTAGGGCTGACAGAAGCATCCATACAAGAGCCATAGGGAGTAAAAATGAGAAAATTACTTTCCCGAGTCCTCCTTCACTCCTTTTCAGATCCAGGGAATCTTTTGCGACAAAAGCTGCATATCTGTAAGAACCCAAATATCTGCATATTCTGGAAAAGTAATTTGGGAAGCTCTTTTTGGCCTGGGGAAAGTCTACCTTCAGAAAAATGAGAGATAAGATAGAGGGAATGGTTACAAGGACAAGGGAAAGCAGGAGCTGGTTTTCGGAATAAGTCAAGAAAAAAGACAGACTAGGCAGGCTGTAAAGGATTTCTGAGTCCAGATTTCCGGAAATAAAGAGCAGGATAACAGATATTGCCAACAAACCGGAGATCAATAGCTTTTCGGAGTGTGCATACACAGTAGATAGGAAAAATACAAGAGACAGCCCGATCATGAAGGAAAGGGAAAGGGTTAGAAGGAGAATAAGGAGAGTGGCAGGAAGATGGAAATTACCTGCGGGGACAAGTTCTGAAGCAAGAGCAAAACCTGCAACGAAGGGCAGGACGTAAAGGATAAAATAATATACTATATCTTTTAAGAGAAAATTTGCAAAGATTAACCTTTGGGAAACAGGAAGCGTCCTTGAAGAATACGCTATCAGACTTGCCTGCCCGAAACGTCGATTCATAAATTCACGGCCAATGAGCCCGAAGGCTCCAACCATGCTTCCGACAAGCAAAAAAAAGTAGTGCATTCCGAAAGCTATCTGGGCGTCGGTAAAGATTTCCCTGAAAACCGGCAGAGCAAGACTTACAAAAAAAGTGAAAAGGAATATAAAGACAGGAAAGAGGGCAAAGCCGCCATTTCCGAAGAGATTTGAGTGCATTCGCCATTCTTCTTTAATCATGCTTTTGAATATGTCAAACATAAAATCCCTGCATTTTCATTCTTGCTTGTATGCATCGAAACGCTACATGCTTCACATTGTTATATTTTTTACACATTTAGCATATTCTATTATGCGTACTGTCCAGGCGTGCTCAAGCTAGAGTCGTAGTCTCCTGGCCTGCTCACCAGTTCCAGGAAGAACTCTTCAAGATTCCTGCCCTGAAGGATATGATCGTCCAGGTGGCCTTTATGGACCAGTTTTCCTTTATAAATGATTCCGATGCTGGTGCAGATCTCTTTTGCAATTTCCAGGATGTGTGTGGAAATGAAGATTGTTCCTCCGTTTTTCACGTAGCCTTTAAGAAAATCCTTGACTTTTCGTTGCATTATAGGATCCAGGTTAATAAGAGGTTCATCAATAATGGCAAGCTCCGGCTCATGCAAGAAAGCCTGGGCAAACATCAATTTTTGCCTTGTACCTCTTGAGAGGTCTTTGCATAGTGAGTTTTTCTGGTCCCCAAAATCAAAGAATTCGAACCATTTTTCGCAGACTTCTTCATAATGTTCCATTTTCCTGATCTTCGCAACGAAATGGAGGTATTCTTCTGCAGTCAAAAAACTTGGTGGGGTTTCCTGTTCCGGAATGACGCCTATAAGCTCCCGGACTCGAATGGGATCTTCGAGCACATCTACTCCGTGTACTCTGAGGGAACCGGATGTTGGCTTTATTTGCCCGGTAAGCATCTTAATCATGGTCGTTTTTCCCGAACCGTTTGGCCCCAGAAGGCCGAAGAGCTCGCCTTTCCCGATAGAGAGGGAAACGTCATTTACTGCCTTTGTACTTCCGTAGAATTTAGAAAGATTTTTTACCTCAATCATCTCAAGGCTCCTGCAAAAGCTGGTATTTTCCAGGCAAATAAATTTACAGATTTTTTTAATATTTTTTATATGCTATCAGTGTTTGCTTTTGCTATCTGCTTTTTTTTTAACTAATATAAAATTTTTAATATTAAGACTATTCTCTAAAAATATATAAATAGTTCCTTCAGAAATTCAAATTTAAACATCAAAAACTGGAATATCTGTTCTGATTCT
>MDTP02000262.1 GCA_001714685.2 Methanosarcina sp. Ant1
TTTGAGATGCCATCTCTTGCTCAACTAATCAGACAAAAAGCGAATTGAGTTGAAAGTAAGAGCTTTCCACTCAATTTAAAGAGGATACAACAAAATCAATGATTTGGGCTTGAATTCCACAAAGTTCAAAAAATAAAGTCTAAATTTGAAGAAACTATTGAATAATTAAACACATTTTACTACATATAATTAACATTAAATAATTATCATGCAATCGTGGGTAAAATTAGCAATAAACTGTGTGAATAAAAAAATTAAGTTGTTTTTTTTTGAGGGGGGTCCGGAATGTAAAATCTACAAAAAAAATAGCATTAATTAGGATTTATTTCCATAAATTGCACAAAAATATAAATATTTATTGTGTTTTCAAAATTCAAATAACGTTCATTTCTTAATTAATGGAGTATTAACTGCTCCAATATTAATTACAGATTTAATAATGCATTAAATTGATTTTAAGCTGTTATTAGATAAATTTTTAGTGAAATAAGGTATGCTGTAAAATATTAACGAAAATAAAGGAATTATGCGGAAAATGGCAAAACCTCAGTTAAATCGTATATGTGAATGCTGCCGGATAGATCAGCCCACGTAACCTTACTACCATATATAGCAGGGTCGTGACCATCCCCAATTTGTTTTACTTGTGCAGCAGATGCCATTGATATTGAACCCATCAGGCACATCAAAGCGAGTGTCATGAATAGAATTTTATTTTTCATTTTTCCCCTCACTTAATCTGTTTTTTTCAAAACCAATTTGCCTTTTTTAAGTCTATATATTTTGAAGCTCCACCTTAATACTATACACTTGTGTAAATTTTAATCATTTTATATTAATATTGTCTAATAAAATCATTATTTGATTAATATATATATATTAATAGACTATATTACCAATATATAATTATATCAGTAATATAAATTCTGATCTTTGTTACTTATGAGAGATACTTATAACTTAAACTTAGATTATTTATGACAAGCTTCGCATAAACTATGAGCAAATTAACTATATAAAAAAAGTGTCTAATATTGAAGCTTATATCAGAAAATAATAGATGGATCTTCGTTGTTTTGTGTGGGTGTCCTCATAAAAACTAACACTGTCTTGAATTGAAAATCATCTTATCCATAGAGAATGACGAAGAGCCATTCTTTTTCTATATTGGGAATTAGCAGTAAGTATATGCCCTCGTAAGTATGTTCTTGGTAACGAAGATTGCAAGCGCGAGTATACATTTTAAATATTTGGAATTATGAATTTGATATTACATTATTTGGCGTTACAATTCAGAAATGTTAGATTTTTTGCTTTTACGCTCCAACTGATCTTTGCCTACTGAAGAGGATTATTGAGACGGATTAATTCTTATGATCGAGGAAAATCTCCCGAATAATATAGTAAAAGATTTACAGGCGGTCAGCAAACTTCATGAGCAGGCAGTCTGCCATCACGATAAATGCAGGGAATTTAGCGAAAGATTATCCGAACTTTTGGTCATGTTAGAGGATATGAAGTTTTACCGGACGGCTGATAGATTGATGAGCATTCTCTTAAACTGCAAGCCAAAAGATGCGTCTCACTGCGAAAAAGCAAATCTTGTCGGAGAGATGATGAAAGAGGTAGCAAAAGATGTACAGAAAAAAGCGGAAATTAAAAAATAGATGGTACTGAGTGGATTCCAGTACATTCCAAAGTTGGGTCTTGTCCGTGAGTTATTGATCAATCCTGAAAAAACGAGTACATCTTCCGTGTTTGCGGAAAATGTGGGAAGATTCTCATGCTTATGGTTTTCAATAACTCACCCCCAGACCCAAAGTTGAACTCAAAACAATTGTTTTTTTACCATTGTAAAAGCTAAAATCACCGAGGAAAACATGGTCATTGTGAAAATAATTGCGAATGCATGAGGATTATCCGCGAAAGGGACGTTAACGTTCATCCCGAAAAAGCTTGCAACCATTGTTGGAAGCGCCATAATGATTGTGACTGAGGTCAGGAATTTCATGACAATATTTAAGTTGTTGGAGATAACCGATGCGTATGCATCCATTGTCCCGCTCAGGATATTACTGTAAATATTTGCCATTTCAATTGCCTGCTTGTTTTCTATAATAACATCTTCAAGAAGCTCCGTATCTTCAGGGTACATCTTAACAGGAGTTGACCTTAAAATTTTTTCAAGTACCATTTCATTGCTTTTCAATGACGTAGAGAAGTATACAAGACTTTTTTCCAGTTCAAGTAACTGAATTAACTCTTTATTTTTCAGAGATTTATGCAGCCTGCCTTCAATCTTATCACTTGTTTTATCGATATGCTTGAGATATTGAAGGTATAACTTTGAGTTTTTGTAGAGGATCTGTAGAAGAAAACGTGTTTTTTTAAATGTATAAAATGATTTATTTTTCCGTTCAATAAAATCTTTTATAACATAATTTTCTTTAAGGGAGACAGTAACAATATTTTCATCAGTAATTATTATTCCAAGAGGAATTGTATAGTACGTTCCCCCTTCCGGCAGATTCGTATTCGGTACAGGAATGTCTATTACTACGATAGTACAGCCTTCATCCACTTCAATTCTGGAGCGTTCCTCTTCGTCGAGTGCAGCTTTGATATGATCCACAGGAATATTTAGGTTGTTCGAAATGAACAGGATTTCCTGCGGACTTGGATTTACAAGATTAATCCATGCTCCATCTTCAACTTGATCGAGAGTTATGATTCCAGAGTCTACTGATTTATATATCTGAAGCATGCCTGTTTCTCCTTTTTTCCAGCGTAATGGATTTGATTTTCTACTCAAGTAAAAATGAGGAGATATTAGCTTCAAGCAGAACACCTATCTATAAATAGATTTTCATGAGCACAGTAGTTCCTATTTGCTGTAGTTCCGAAGGATCTAAATTTGGTACTCTCTTAAATTAAGAATAATATAAAATTAGTTTTGAATGTTAAAAATATATGTGGGGCATGGAGGCTAAAATAGACTCAGTTGAGCTTATGCCATTTTAGTTAATATCCCTTATTTTGGAATAATGAATGTTAAAAAGATCTATTTTTTAAAAAAATTATGTTAAAACACTTTAATCTCAAATTAAAGTTAAATAGAAAGGATTATACCTAATTAAACCAATATTATGTCGCCAAACAAATAATTGGGCTCTAA
>MDTP02000263.1 GCA_001714685.2 Methanosarcina sp. Ant1
CCACTCTTAAAAAGGGAGTTAATATAATACTTCTCGCAAGTTTACAGGGTGGCACTTTCCACTGACCCTGATCCCACCTGATACTTTCATTGATGATTGTATCAAAACCAAGTATATCAAGAAACTGGTTACAAACAATTAAGATAATAGGGGTTTCAGTTTTCTGTGAAAAGTTTTTAACATCAAAAATTTGTGAAATTTTTTTAAAATCCCTGCTACCTTCAACGGAAGGAGATAGATTTTTAGCTTTTATAAGTGATTTATTTCTTTTCATTCAATTTATTATTATTTAAGAAACGTTATTTAAATATATCATACTATAAAAATAGCAGGAAGTGAAAATATATATCGTATTAAAAAAATAAATTGTGTTTTATTTTCTAATTGGGGGTCGAAATGTCAGATGAAATAGAAAAGCCACAATCAGATGGCATCTTATTACAAATGATGAGATTTACGAAGACGAAATAGAGTTTGAAAAGAGACAAATCCAAAAGAGGAAGATTGTTGATACTTAGACATTCTTGATTGATAAACTTATAAATAATTAGTGGAATAATCGAAATCTTGGTAAAGATAATATGGTGGGATACGTGAGGAGGAGAATCTCACTCCCCCTAAAGAAATCTTTTTCATATCTTTTTCTTCAATACCAAGTATCCTATAATAACCATAAACAAGGGCAAGGAAATTGCCATTAATATTTTAGCCAATCCCATAGGATTCTCTATTTTACTGTTCCCTTTTTTTTCACTTCCAATTGTAATTGCATTTCCTTTACCTCCCAAAATTCTCAGAGTATCCTGTAATTTTTCTGCTATGCTAAGTCCCTTTATATTTTCTTTATTTCCTGCATATTCAGTAATTGCAAAGCAGGAAAAGCCAGATACTTCCGCCTTAAAATAAACGTAATTCTTATCTTCTCTAACTTTTTCGGTGCGAAGAGGTTGCCAACCTTTCTCGTACCATTGAAGGGTTAGTAGGGATTCATTGACATTGTTATCTTTAATCCATGTTTTTTCGACTCTGAACCCTATAAATCCATTTCTAAGGGAAGTAGGAAGTCCTGCTCCTTTATCCCCGACCCAGATATTAAAATGCTTATATATTCTGCCCGTAGGTAGTTCTGGAACAAAAATAGATTTATTCTTTAGTACTTCTGCAATTGTTGTTGTTTTCCTAAATGTCATTGTTGGATCAAATTCAATATCTGTAACGCATGTGACATTCTCCACAAAATAGAATCTGACAGGATAACCACCCATAACACTCCTGGTGACAAGCTCCTTGGCATATATATTGCTGGCTGGCTCTCTGGAAACAAGGCCCAGCCCTGAACTGCTAGAAGAGGAACTGGAACTCCCATTCCCTCCTATTTCTCCGGTACTTGAATTTCCATTACTTGAATTTACAGTATGTGAGTTTCCAGTAATTGACTTCTCAGTTTTTGAGTTTTCAGTAATTGACTCCTTAGTTTTTGAGTTTCCAGTAATCGACTTCTCAGTTTTTGAGTTTTCAGTAATTGACTCCTTAGTTTTTGAGTTTCCAGTTTGTGAATCTCCGATATCTGAATTCCCTGTATCTAAGTTTCCGTTATGTGAATTATCAGTGCCTGAATTACCTGTATCTGAGTTTCCAGTTTGTGAGTTTCCAGTTTGTGAGTTTCCAGTTTGTGAGTTTCCTGTATCTGAGTTTCCTGTATCTGAGTTTCCTGTGTCTGAGTTTCCTGTGTCTGAGTTTCCTGTGTCTGAGTTTCCTGTGTCTGAATTTCCTGTGTCTGAATTTCCGGTACTTGAATTTCCTGTATCTGAATTTCCGCCGTCACTGAGCGTTTCACCTACAGCAGATGCCATGTTGGGGGTCATTCCAGGGATTATTAATATTATCACTAATATATAAATTAAAAAACTAAAAAAATCGGCTTTCATTTTTAATTGGCCTCCACACATATGTCTGTAAACAGAAATCTCTGGTACATCAGTAAGTCATTGACAAGTAGTCATGTAATCATATAATTCATAGAAACAAAACTTAGGATCTGACTTTAAGTGGATTTTTCCATAATTGTTAATCCAAGACATTAAAACTTTGTCCCAGGTACTAGCGATATAGGCCTTTTTATGTTCCTACGCTTTACTGAGAACTTGTAAACTCTCCTCCTTATAAAAACTGGTGGATTTTTCCCTCTTTTTACAATGTTTCAATATGGGGAGAAATTATAAACCTTATGCAAGACTTCAATCTGAAAGCCGTTCAAATCTTAAACTCCTCTACATATACAGAGCTTTTTCATATAAACGCTCAAATTTCATATAAACGCTCAAATCCCTTTTGATTGTTATCTTCTGCTTCAAATTATGTCAAATTACAACTTTCTCAGAGGACAGATCGACGCCTAATCTAGTACATCTATTCCAAAGTATGTCACAAACTAATCTTTGAATTTAGATCATGAAGTATTAGTGTACATACACTCCTTAGCTAATCTCAAAAGAGTATATAAACCGCGGAAAGCGCAGAAAACGCGGAATTAAGAGAGTGCGGGCACAGTTCTTCCGGCAGAGTTGCGGCTCTGCAGTGCGCGGTCCGTTTCACGCGCTTCGCTCGTTCAAGCGGACTAATTTTTAACCTTAGGAATGACGAAAATATAATTTCAAGCATTTCTGTAACCGATATTGTCTTTGATGATTATTTTGGGAAATGGAATAAAGAGCCATTCACAAATGGAAACTTGAAGTTATTTTTAAACCATTCCTTAACTCTGCTCATTTAGGGAATAACTCCAAGTTTAACTTTTTTTCTATTTCACCAATCTTCTTAGGTATAGGACTTACGCACTTGAAATGCCGAAAAAGGAATATCGACTCAGTTCCAAAATCTAGTGATTTTTGCATTTTTTTGATCGAAATCTTGAATTTTCAAGAAGAATTCAGGCTTCAATCAAACTCAATATTCGAGATCTTTCGGCATCAATCGACAGATAAAATTCAAAGTATTGTGACCATTTTCAATATCAAGTGATTTTTAATTATACGTTCATCACTAGATTTTGGCATTGTGTCAGAATATCGTATAAAATATACTAACCTGCTTTCGGCAGGTCGACATTAGAAATTAGAATAATTTTCATGATATCGTTTTTGAACATTCGATAAATGTA
>MDTP02000264.1 GCA_001714685.2 Methanosarcina sp. Ant1
TTAGAGCCCAATTATTTGTTTGGCGACATAATATTGGTTTAATTAGGTATAATCCTTTCTATTTAACTTTAATTTGATATTAAAGTGTTTTAACATAATTTTTTTAAAAAATAGATCTTTTTAACATTCATTATTCCAAAATAAGGGACATTAACTAAAATGGCATAAGCTCAGCTAAATCTGTTATCTATCTAACTCGAATCTATTATGGGACTCAACGTCAGAAAAAGAGGGAAAATACTCATACCAAATAGAGGATGTTGTCGAACTAAAATCATATAGATTCAGCAGTAAGAAGTTATACTCGGAATTCTAAAAAAGAGAAAAAGAAGAACGTCCTCGGTTAGAGGCCGTAGTTCTCCGGACGGAAGACTTTGACTTCGTCTTTATATTTGGTAAGGCAGTCACTCATGAACTTATCCTTGTCGTCAGTAAGGCCTTCAAAAGCTGCTTTTGCATCTGCAAGGGCATTTGCTTCGAACCTTGAGAGTGTAAGTTTGCCTTTTGCTCCTTCTTCTATGATTTTAATGGACTCAAGTGCTGCATTCTTGGAACGGAGATAAATATCGTTTCCGTCCTTGACAATGGCCTGTCCTACTCTGTAAGCATGGGGATATGCGAGTACATAGCCCTGAGCATCTCTGTATATGTCCGAAGCTACGAACATGTCCCTCAGAATCTTTTCGTTACCCGAATCGAGAGCAACATTCATAAGGGCACAATCATATGCTAGGGTTTCGGACCAGCACTGGACTGTGGTACCACCGAATTCACCGTGATATTCGACTGACTCGTTGGACCAGAGATCACAACACTGCATTACCAGGTTACCCATCAGGTCAGAGTGGGCACAGGTTGAGGTCTTTCCTTCCTGGGCAATCGGAACACCTGCGATTGCTTTGCAAATTGTGTTTTCATAGCCGCAGTCCTTACCCGGGCCAACTGCACCAGCTTCGTAAGCAACAAGGGACCTTGCTCCAGAAATTGCCCTGGCAATGATTGCGATAGTGTGGGCAAGGTTCTTATCCAGCAGGCCGCCTGCAATGAACATTGCAGTGTTTGCCTGTGCACAGTCTGTATCCCCTGATGATATTACATTGTTTTTCTTTGCAATTGATGTAATGTCGGTCCAGATCATTTCCATGTCCATGCTGCCGAGTACACCAATACCGAAAAGTATACCGGCCATATCGTTCCTGAGAATCGCATGGTCAAAGATTTCTTTTCCACCCATTGACTCAACGGCAAGAATATCTGCACCGGCCTTGGCGCATTCTTCAAAAGCCTCGAGGAAAACGTTGTATTTGTCCCCTCTGAGCTGGAGGAAGTTACGGTCTTCACGGATGTCACCAATCGTGTGGCGGAGTGCACACTTTATGCCGTATTCATCATGGTAATCTTCCATGATAGTCTTCTGGGCGTGTGCGACTTCAGCTCCCCATGAGGGGTTGTTAGACATCTGCTGGACGTGTTCGGTCTCAAGTACTACAGCGGGAGCTCCGATTTGAACCATCCTTGCCATGATGTCGGTGGTGATCCTCTCGTATTCCTTTACGAGTTTCTCTTTGGATGCACCGGCCTCAGGTCTTGGGGCGTAGTTCACTTCAGGAGTTGTGTAGCCGGCGCCTATCTCAAGTCCCAGTCCTGCTTTGACGGGCTTGATAGCTTTTCCGAAGACCATGTCATCCGCTTTTGCATAAGCCATTTTAGTATATCTTGTTGCTGCCATCTACTCCACCTCCTCAGTGTTTATGGAATTTCTCCCTAAGTTTAACAACGTTATCCCCATTTTCTTTGATGAAATCGGCCATCTTCGGAGCATCGGCTGCTTCTTCACCGTACACCCCAAGCTCATACTGGGACACGAAGTCCTGGTTCACAGCACCGCCGCCACATGCAAATGGAATCCTGTAGCCTTTCTCCATAAGCTTGTCGTTAACTTCCTTGAATGCATACATTGTTGTGGTCATTAGGGCTGTACCTGTAAGCATGAGGGGTTTTTCTTTTTCCACTGCCGCTATTACTTCATCTACAGGGACATCTCTTCCAAGGTCTACTACATCATATCCGTTGGCTCTGAGCAATGCGGCTACGATGTTCTTCCCGATGTCATGCACATCACCTTCTGCAACGTGGCAGACGACTTTTCCTTTGACCTCAGGTGCTTTCCCTGACTTCTGCTTAATGAATTCGATACCTACGAGCATGGCATCAGCAGACATCATAACGTTTGGCAGGAAAATAACTCCCTCGTCATAAAGCCTGGTGACCACTCCCATTCCAACCATCAGTGCACCATTGATGAGAGAGATCGGGTCCTTTCCGGAACTAATTGCCTTTTCTAACCCTTCTACAACGTCATCTTCTTCGCCCTCAAAGATGGATTTTGCAATCGGGTAGATTAATTTGTCCTTAGGATAGAGTTCTTCTGCGGCATCTTCCGGTGTCATTTCCTTTTCTCTTTTTATATTGTAACGAACCAGAATCTTACTGGGATCTATATCTATCAAGTATTCTACCTCCATTTTGGCGTTTGAGGAGCAAACAATCCCTGTTTATATACAGGGACCAAAGCTGGGCTAAAAATACAAATTCATCCTAGAATAGACCTTAATCCTGCTTAGATGTCTATTTTTTTCCCCATTTTTTCTTAAAGACAACTAAACTAGATCTAAGTAGGTATAAAAAAACCCAAATTCTTCCCAATTAATTAAAGTGACTCCTAACTCCTCTTAATTTAATTGGCATCCTATTATATAAAATTCACTGAGCAGATTTAAAATCTTAGATTGAATCCAGCTTAAATTTTCGTTATCATGAGGGCTTGTTATTCATAATATTCCGTTTTCATGGAATTTATTTGAGTTTAGGCATAACTAAAAAGTATATATATTGTTATTTGCATTAAAATTATTATTTGGTATATATTTTTATCTCAGGTTTTCTACAAATTAGAAAAGTCGGCAAAGACTATATAAGTGTGAATCAAAAAAATCTTGAAATATACGTGAAATAAACAATTATTTCGATTGCTCATTACTTGCAATCTAGTACCTTGACAATTTAATTATGAAACATAATATTTGGACAGCTTCTCATCTGCAGTCTTCTTTGTAAACTTCCA
>MDTP02000265.1 GCA_001714685.2 Methanosarcina sp. Ant1
GCTTTCAGGGAAAGTCAAAGCCGGGTACTCTCAATGTCCCTTATCCATGAAGAGCTCTATAAAGGAGAAGGAACCGACACACTTGACTTTTCTATATATCTTCAAAAGTTAGCTGAAAACCTTTTTCTGACTTACAGCTTTAGAAGTAAAAATATCCACCTGTGTATGGATCTGGAAGAAAATACATTCTTTGATATGGATACTGCTATCCCGCTAGGAATAATTGTTAATGAACTCATTTCCAACTCCCTCAAACATGCCTTTACTGAAAAAGAAGGGGAAATTCGAATTAAACTTTGCAGGGAAGAAAAGAATAATGAAACACATAAATCTCTTTTCAGCCTGACAATTTCAGATAACGGAAAAGGAATTCCTGAAAACGTAGAACTCGAAAGTATGGAATCACTCGGACTGCAGTTAGTAAGCATCCTTGTTGACCAGCTGGATGGAAAAATAGAGCTCAAACGAGAGCATGGGACGGAATTCAGAATTATTTTCAACGTAGCAGAAAGATCATAAGCCCGAATAAAAAAAGTACAGCGTCATTGAGACGCTCAAATCCAAAGGACCTTTATTTGTATTAGGTTAAGGAATTGGTGCCCTCTTTAACTCACTATCCAATTGAAGACTATTTCTTCTTTTTTTCCGTTAATTGAGGAAATAATTGATTTCCCTAAAAAAGTACATCCAATTTTTTGTCTAAATTTAAATTAAAGCCGCCAAAAATCTTAAATTTAATTGAGGAAGACGTAAAATCCTCCTCTGGCTATAAACTATGAAAGCTCAATTTTTCCCTTCTGCTTTACTTTCAAAACTATAACTTGTTAGTTCTTCATCTTCAGTTGGAAATTTTTGTTCATCTACCATCTTAAGCTCTTCTAACGCCTATACTAACTCATCTCTTAACTTCCATACAAAATGTTTAGATGGGTTGTAATCTTCATACCAACCTTCAAACGGTACGATGAACTTTGATTTATTACCTTCAGTGCCAATCACTTCAAATCGATTTAAATATTCTAGAATTCTGTTAGTTAAACCAATGACATATCCGTTGTATGGAGTGGCTTCTAACTCAGAAGGCTACTTTGCCATTATCGCTTGATTTGTAGCTCGATGGTCTATTTCATAATACCATTTACGAACCATATCTAAGTATTTTTCACCAAAAATTTTTGGATTTTGAAGCATGGCTTTCCATTCTTCCACAGCGATATCGATATCTGCTTCATATATTCCATCGTGATAACGTAAGTATCGTTGTTCCATCAGAAACACCTTTTCAGTTATGTTAATATCAACTCTTTCTTATAGCTCTTCCGAAGTTGTTTTACAAAATAACATCTAAGAGTTCTGAAATCAAAGTCCGGTTTTAATAATCATTT
Organism: Methanosarcina sp. Ant1; assembly: GCA_001714685.2. Classification (GTDB taxonomy): domain Archaea; phylum Halobacteriota; class Methanosarcinia; order Methanosarcinales; family Methanosarcinaceae; genus Methanosarcina. Next base: position 1,386 of record MDTP02000265.1, read on the forward strand.
ATATTGAATAATCGAACAGCTGAAGCAATAATTTCAAAAAGAACTTATAGAAGATTCGCGTTCAGAAATTAAAGGAATATATACGTTTTGAGGCGAGAAAGTGGATGAAATACAACCAGAAAAGAAGAAGAATACAATAAAAGTTTCTCTACGATGGGTTTTTGGAATTCTCTTTTTAATGGCAGGATTGGGTGCAATCCTCAATTTGAGTTTATTTTCAGGTTTGATCTATATTTTGGCAGGTGTTATATCAATTCCTCCTACGGCTTCTGCTTTAGAAAAGAAAATAAATTTTAATGTATCTGGAGCTGCTAGATTTATTGCTGTTTTCGTTTTATTGATGACAGCAGCTGCTACAGCATCTCATGTTGATACAGTGACTTCAGTCAATAATAGTACTAATGCAATAGCTGCACCTCCGTCTTCTGATAGTGGTAGCGATGCATTAGCAGTCTCTTCTGAGCCGACGCATGTTGCAACTCCGACCCTTACACCAACACCGGAAGTAACAGAAACATCTGCATCAATACCGGAAGTAACAGAAGCATCTGAAACGACGCCAGTTATAACACCTGAAGTAACACCAACTCCAACACCTACACCAACACCAGATGTAGCACCAACACCTGAAGAAACACCAATATCCAAAACAACAATGCAGTTTTCCGAAAGCAAGGAAGAACAACTAATTGGATACGTGAAAGATTATTCTGGCTCAGATGATGTAAAAGTTACTTTCATTCCATCAGAAAAAGGTATGTTGGCAGTTGATTATTACCTTGAAGTTATTCCAGACCAAACAAAACTTAACGACGACATAGCAAGTATAATAATATTATCCAAATCACTAGCAGGAGAATCTGGAATACCAAATCCTGATGTATCCGTCTGTGCGATGTTGAAAGGTGGAAAACCATTAGGCATAGGAAATTATTATTCATCAACAGAAAAAACAGATATAGATGTAAGTGATTGCCATCTATAATAAAAAGAAGAAATGAGAATATCTCATTTCTGTTTTAACCCTATTTTCGTAGAAACCAATTTATTTTGAGCATTGTATAGAGATGCTTTATCTCCTGCGTTATTCCAGACAAATGCAGCTCTTCCCCAATACAGCTTAGTTGCGGTGTTTGTGCCTTTTCCAGTGAAGAGAGTCGCTGTAGTCTTAGATTTTAAGACAAAAGTAGATGGGAACTTATAGGTATGTATAGCGCCTTTGTCTGTGATTTTCCAACCTTTCATTCTTACTGCTGTTGTTCCTTTATTAGTGATTTTAATATATTCTTGGTTTACAGTTTGATGAGGAGCACCAACATACAAAGCACTTATAGAGACTTTATTAGAGCTTGTAGGTGTAGCACCCATAGCAAATGGAATAGTTCCTAAAACCACACATAGCATTAAAGATATTATTACTACTCGATTTTTCAACATGGTTATCATCTCATTATTTAGTGCCGTTTTTAATACGCCACTGTGTTACTTCTAAAGTATATAACTCTTTAGATATGTTATGCTTTAAAAAATATATCTTAATTATAAAATAAATCCGACATTCCGCAAATGTCCCCAAAAATAAAAATTATTTTTTATTAAAGGGTCAACTGTCCAATAATAATTGACCTT
>MDTP02000266.1 GCA_001714685.2 Methanosarcina sp. Ant1
TTAGAGCCCAATTATTTGTTTGGCGACATAATATTGGTTTAATTAGGTATAATCCTTTCTATTTAACTTTAATTTGATATTAAAGTGTTTTAACATAATTTTTTTAAAAAATAGATCTTTTTAACATTCATTATTCCAAAATAAGGGACATTAACTAAAATGGCATAAGCTCAACTATTTTCTAAATCATTTCTGCAGTTCTCATGGATGAGTTGCAGCTTCTAAGGATAACCCATTAACCCTGCACAGTAAATCCTGTATCAATTCTGAAACCCATTTTTTGTAAAATATCCTAATTGTATAGTTTCCCCCGTTGTTGTTTTGCTTATATTCTTAATTCGTAAACAGGAGAAGTGTATGAAAAATCCTAACGTTACCTATTATCCAATTGGAGAAATGGTTTGAATTTTAAGACATGCTCTTAGAGAAAGTTATCTGACTGACCCTGATAAGAAATACGACTCCTTTTTTTGACGGCCTGAATCAAAATCCTGGTGGTTTTTGCATAACTAATCAAATACTTGACAATCAACGTAGTTTTGTGAACTTAAATCTCGTATCAAAAACAATTCCTACTTATTCTACATGATTCACAATATTCGAACGTTTATAAGGATTGAGAACGAGGGGATTTTAATCCTCCTAAAATGAATAATTATGCCCCCCTGATAGTAAAATTAATCAAATGAATATATAATTAAACTTTTGTTAGTAAAATTAAGCTAATTTAGCTATAATTAAAAGATATATGTGTTTCTAAATTAAATTTCGCTATAAATTATATTGTTTGACTAATAATATCTATATAATACAATTATTGAGTCTTCCAATCTACAGATATAAATAATATAACTTTTAACAGCGTGTTGTTCTCTAAAAACCCAAAATTGGGAATTAATTGGCTGAACAATACCTACGAAGTGCTTCTGTCGATGGGAAGTGACTTAAAAACACATTTTTATAATTGTATCAACTTAAACAAAAATTGGGAGAGTGAAAATATATGGGAAAACAAATCGTAAAAAAGACAGTTGGTGTTTTACTGGCTGTTTTGTTTGTATTATCATTGTCCGCTGCGTCTGTGAGTGCAGCGGTACCGGGTTGGATCGGGGGTTTCGTTCCGAGCAGCGCCCCAAGTTGCGCACCAAGTTGTGCCCCAAGTTGCGGTTGCGGCTATCATTGCCCTACTTGCAATTGCGCCCATGTTTGCGGCCCTAATTGCGGCTGTGGTTGGGATTGTGTCCGTCACTGCTGTTTAAAGAAATGCGCCGGTCCTACATGGCAGGAATGTTTCGCTGCGTTCCAAAATGATGGGTTCGAATGCTGGAGCGGTTGTAATGATCTTGGCATCGGGCTCAACGGCTTGCTTGCCTTGTAACTGATATATTTAAAAGTGTCAAATAGAAGGCTACCCTCGGTACATTCCAAACTTTTGTAAATAAGACGTGAGACCCTCGACTCAAGGATAATTTGTAATATGCAAGAGGAGAGGGTCTTTCGTTCAAGTCCCTCCGAAGGCTTTAGACTTTTTCCAGGATTGCTTTCTTGTCGATGATAGATTACCGAAATATAAGAGTCAAGAAACAGATTTTGAGTTTTAAGATGAACTTTCAAATAATATACACAGCATGGAAATAGTTGCATAAATTATCTCTTCACAAAAAAAGCTGGCACTCTCATTTTTATTTGTTGCTCCAAGAGAATAGATTAAAGGGATATAATGTTCAGCGGAATTGATGGATAATAATGCATCTTCTCCAATTAACTCATAATCCACCAGTTTTAGATCATCCCTGGCTGTAACAAACTTTTTCACTTTGTCATCAAAACTTATTGCCCATTTATATGGACTTCCGGACATTCTTACCATCATTAGATTATGCACGATGTTTCCAGTGCAAAAAATAAGAATTCCCTCTTCTCTTAATTTGTAGAGTTTCTTTCCCAGTTCATAATGCTGTTGCATACTAAGTTTTCGATTTATACTCAGTTCAACTACAGGAATTTCAGCATCCTGATACATCTTAGAAAGTACACACCACACTCCATGATCAACGCCCCATTTAGTATCAAAATTGACCTCTTTAACCAGGTCTTTTACTTTTATAATCAGTTTCTTTGAACCAGGACAATCATATTTTTGGTCATATAATTCTTGTGGAAATCCATAAAAATCGTGGATTGTTTTAAGTCTCTCGTTTGAAGTAACACTCGTATCCTCTCTTTCATAGTGTGCGGATATTGCCAGTATTGCTTTAGGTTTTGGAATTTTTTTGGAAATATTAATCCAACTTCTTGTAAACTCATTGTCTTCGATAGCATTCATGGGTGAACCATGACCTACAAATAATACTGGCATAATTTTTTCCATACTTTTAACCTTGTTTAATTATTTTTTAGCTATTATAGGACTATACGCATTTGAGGTGCAAAATCAAGCTTAAAAGCGTTGTGGTTTGAATTTGTATTCTAAACAGTTAACTGTTTTATGCAATTAGGTCTAATGCTATCTATTTCTCAGTTCAACCGCGTAAGTCCTAACCAATAAACGAAATTCGGCTATAAACCTAACTTTTTTGCTCAAATGGTGCTAAAATCGTATCTTTGTGGCTTGGCGGTATAGCGGCTGATTCGTGATCAGAATTTGAGCAAAAATTCGCCCTTACTTTCTAACACCAAAACTGAAATCGTTGCCTTTTATCCAACATTACATTAATGAATATTTTTGAGAGAGATTGTAGAAATAGACAATTTATCATGAGTTCTCGCTTAACTGAAGACACATGAACTCAAATTACAAACTTAGAGAAATTAAGGAAAAAATAACATATTTGATGAGAATTTGCTGTAATAAATCCCATCGGTGTAGACATATATGGAAATCTAGACTAGAGAACACCGAGTTTCATTTGTCATCGGTTAACGAATTTTATGCACAACTTCGAATACCACGTATAGTGATTTTCCGACTTGAATGTTGA
>MDTP02000267.1 GCA_001714685.2 Methanosarcina sp. Ant1
TGAACGGTTTTAAGGTAAGAATTTGCTGTCCAAATAGCGGAGCGTATCGAATTATTTCTATGGAAAAGTTAAAAGTTTCCAAATATAGAAGTGATTCTATGGAAATTTGAAAAAGTTTGGCACTTAAGGTGAAGCTGGAATAAGAATTTAACATACTGATGAAACTAATTTGAGGAAAGTCATGATCAATTGAAAAGAAAATAGTGAAATCACTGGATTATGGAATTGAGTCGGGATTGTATCCATTAAATTTAAAGAGGATACAATATTGGCATATCTTTCGGGATAATTCATTAGTCTGCGACACTGGCATACAACAAAGGCACTGCGCAAGCTAGAGTAGTTTGTACAACTCACCTACATGATACGTACATCGCTTGTGTAAGGTTTTTCGGATAGGCTCTAAGTTCCGTTTGAAAAACATCTGCCTTAGATTGGTAAAAGATACTGTTTTGAATTTGATACAATTGGTTGCTCCAGGCTAAATAGTTACCATATTATAACAATTACTTTTCAGTACATGACATGGATGCTGGTATTACCCCTAATATCGGTTTCTTAAATATATTTCTTAAATATATTTCTTAATATACTATATTATATGAGTTATCAAATAGTAGATGATCTGTGACGTTAGGCACTGAAATGCACATTCTAACAACTGAATGACATTCACATTGCTAACAAACTGAATGAAATTTACATTGCTAACAAACTGAATGAAATTCACATTGCTAACAAACTGAAAGGGGTAGGTAACGTTGTCAAATAATGAAATGGAGAATACAACACAAAAGACTGCGCAGTCTGATGTTGAAATCGAATTCATGAAAGCTATCAAAACTATTTTCACGAAAACTATCAAAGCTATTCGATGGTCTACAGAGATGCTTTCGAAACCAGAGGTTAGAGAAGCACTTGTTACTCTTCAAGATGCTGCAAAGGTTATTGTCGCTATTAAGGATGCAGCCAAAGTTCTAGCTATTCAGGGTGCAGCTAAAGTTCTCGCTACTCAAGATGCAGCTAAAGTTCTCGCTACTCAAGATGCAGCTAAAGTTCTCGCTACTCAAGATGCAGCCAAACTTGTAGCTATTCAGGATGCAGCCAAAGTTCTCGCTACTCAAGATGCAGCCAAACTTGTAGCTATTCAGGATGCAGCTAAAGTTCTCGCTACTGAAGATGCAGCCAAACATGTAGCTATTCAGGATGCAGCCAAAGTTCTCGCTACTCAAGATGCAGCCAAACTTGTAGCTATTCAGGATGCAGCCAAAGTTCTCGCTACTCAAGATGCAGCCAAACTTGTAGCTATTCAGGATGCAGCTAAAGTTCTCGCTACTGAAGATGCAGCCAAACATGTAGCTATTCAGGATGCAGCCAAAGTTCTCGCTACTCAAGATGCAGCCAAACTTGTAGCTATTCAGGATGCAGCCAAAGTTCTCGCTACTCAAGATGCAGCCAAAATTGTAGCTACTCAAGATGCAGCCAAAATTGTAGCTACTCAGGATGCAGCCAAAATTGTAGCTACTCAGGATACAGCCAAAATTGTAGCTACTCAGGATGCAGCCAAAATTGTAGCTACTCAAGATGCAGCCAAAATTGTAGCTACTCAGGATGCAGCCAAAATTGTCGATATTCAATGATGCGCTTTCGCAGGAAAGTATTCACTCTCTAGTGGCGAAAGAAGTATAGCGCTATTTCGCTCATTTGTGAATCCGAAAAAGCAGGGCTGAGCAGGATAAATGAAGGATTAATATGACTTACAGGTTGGATAGTACTTTCGTTGGGCATATCTCTTACACTGAGCACGCAATTCGTTCTAATGACCACTTGCACGAAGTAAAGGAAATCCCGATGTAGTGCTTTCCATCCTCAATATCCTTTGCTGTACCACCTCGTGGCTATAAGGGATATTCCTAGACACTCTCGAAGGCTCATGGTTATTGTAGGGTTGTCCTGAAGGCTATATGATGGCTATAGCGCTATTGCTGGCTGTGATCCTGAAGGCTATAAGTTGCTCAATGATTCTTGAATACTCAAAGGAATGAGTTTCGATTTCGATTTAGCCCTCGGTCAACGATTTTGAAAAACATTTGTACCAAACCGTCACCCAAGTTTTTTGAGCCAAAAAACAGTAATCCGATATTTTTAGACTCAGTGCCAAAATCCAGTGATGAACATAAAATTAAAAATCACTAGATTTTGTAATTGGTTACAATCCTTGTGATTATACTTCTTTGTTGAAGTCTTTAGATATCGAATGTTAATTTTGATTAGAGATTGAATTCTTCTTACGAATTCAGATTTTCAATCAACAAATGCAAAAATCACTGGATTTTGATACTCAGTCTCCATAACCTACTCCTATATTTTTTATTAATTCGGGAACGGGGAGGGCCACGAATACCCCGTCCTTTTGCTCTTATTTTGAATGTGGGCATCTGTACAGGTGAGCCCACGTCCAAACATTCACAATTAAATAATAGGTTTATGGTTAGGAACAACTTAGAGCCTGTCCGAAAAGTGTTGTGACCTGCTGTAACTTTTACAATACGGAATATGCAAAACCGGAAAGGATACTTTGACATTATAGACCTATTGTGACTTTTCAACAGGCATTTGACTTTTCGGGCTCTTCGCTGTTCTGTATGGTTGAAAATGATTAGTTATTTAGACAGTTGTCAGTCCATAATGAAAAACACCATGCTTGAAAGGCGATGAATGGAGTTACCCACTCAAAATAATCAAGAGCCACTTTTCGGATAGTTCTAAGAGCCTATCCGAAAAGTCAATAAATGACATGTTGTAGAAATAGTCCATGAGAATGACTGACCCAGGATCGTACCGAAATTGTCTTAGAGCGTGTCTTAAAATTAAATTTAATTCTACAATTGGGTAATGGGAAATGCTAACTAAAGCTTACATCTTAACTTT
>MDTP02000268.1 GCA_001714685.2 Methanosarcina sp. Ant1
AGGAGTTTTTGCCTCATTTCGAGGGCTTTTTCGTACCTTTGTTTTGACTCTTCGATGCGCCCAATATCTGAAAGTAAAACACCTGAATTGTTGAGTGTTGTTCCTATGTATGATTGATATGCGATGTTTTCGGGGTCTGTTTTGAGGATTTTTTCATAAATATCGAGGGCTTTTTCGTACTTGTCTTTTGCTTCTTCCATGCGGTCCATATTGGAAAGCAGGATTCCTAAATTGTTGAGGGTCATTGCTACATCTGATTGGTACGCGATGTTTTGGGGGTCTGTTTTGAGGATTTTTTGCCTCATTTCGAGGGCTTTTTCGCACCTTTGTTTCGACTCTTCGATGCGATCCATATTTTTAAGCAAGTTTCCTAAATTGTTGAGAGTCACTGCTGCATCTGATTGGTATGCGACGTTTCCGGTGTCCTTTTTGAGGAGGGTTTCATAGATATCGAGGGCTTTTTCGTACTTTTCTTTCGCCTCTTCGGTACGACCTATATCCGAAAGCAGCATTCCTAAATTGTTGAGTGCCGTTGTTACATCTGATTGGTACGCGACGCTTTTCGGAGCTGTTTTGAGGAGTTTTTCATAAATATTGAGCGCCTTTTCGTAACTTTCTTTTGCCTCTTCGATATGTGCCGTGCTTTTCAGCAAGTTTCCTAAATTGTTGAACGTTTTTCCTATGTATGATTGGTACTCGATGTTTTCTGTGTCCTTTTTGAGGAGGGTTTCATAGATATCGAGAGCTTCTTCGTACTTTTGTTTTGCCTCTTCTATGTGGCCCATATCAAAAAACAGGTTTCCTAAATTGTTGAGGGTTGTTCCCAGGTGTGATTGGTATGTGACGTTTTCGAGGTCTGTTTTGAGGATTTCTTGGAAGATTGAGAGGTTCAGCTCATAGAAATCTTTTGCTTCAAGAAAAAGTCCCTTGCTATGGGAAAGGTTTCCGAGGGTGAAGATGGCGTCGAAATTCATTTGAAGGCTTGACTGGTAATATTCATTATCTGGATCTTTTAAAAGGAGATCCTCAGTAGCCTTTATGGCAAGAGAATAGATTTTCAGGGCTTCTTCGTGCTCACCTAAGGTTTGCATTAGATGTCCCTTTATGGTTTGGAGAGACAGAAAAATGTCATCAGCTTTCGCCTTCTGTGCAGATTCTTCGGCTTTTTCAAGCTCTTTTAGGGCTTCCTTGAACTTGCCTTTCTGCATTAGAGATAGTGTCTTTTGAAAATGTTTCTTTGCTGAACCTCTCATGCTCCTAAACATAGATAAAAGAATGAACTCATGATAGCTTAAACATTGCGCTTTTTCCGCTGCGATTGTAACAAAAAATTCGAGGATATGAAATATATTTACTTATTTTCCTTTGAATACTAGAAAAAGCCATACAAGAGGCGCGTGGGGAAATTTGGGCTCAGAAGGCTGGTGCGGTGCTTTGGGTTCGATTTCAGAGCATTTCAAGCTTTTCCAGCTTCAGGCTGAGTTCTTCATTGAGCTTTTTGTTTTCAGGGTCACTTTTGCTCAGGGTTTCCAGGATTTCAAGAGCTTTTTTGAAGTTCTCTTTTGCCTCTTCTTTTTGACCTTTTTCAGAAAACAGGGTTCCGAGATTGTTGAGGGTCATTATTTTGTCTGAGAAGTATTCCATATATCCCGGGTAATTTTTGAGGAGATTTTCATAGATTTTGAGGGCTTTTTCGTAGTTTTCTTTTGCTTCTTCTGTTTGCCCCATTCCGGCGAGAAGTTCTCCGAGGTTGTTGAGGGTGTTTCCTGCGTACATTTGATAAAATTCGTTTTTTGGGTGGGTATTAAGCCTTTTCTGGCAGATTTCGATGCCAACTTCATAGCTCTGTTGCGAGGATTGGAACTTGCCCAGTCTCCGGAATATGTTGCCAAGGTTCCCGATGTTGTTTAGGTTCATGCGGAGGGTGTCGAGGTAAAGTTTGTTTTCCGGGTCTGTTTCGAGGAGTTTTTCGTTGGTTCTTAAGGAAAAAGTGTAGGTTTCCAGGGCTTCTTCAAGCCTGCCAAGGGACTGCAGCATTTGGCCTCTTACTTTCAAGGTATGGAACAAAACGGCTCCGTCTTTTGCTTCATGTGCGGTTTTTTCGGCTTTCTGGAGGGATTCCAGGGCTCCTTCGAGCCTTCCTTCTTGCATCAGGTCCAGCGATTCGTTGAAATGTTTTACTGCTTCTTCTCTCAACTGCTCAGGGATCTCGGGCATAATAAAAAGACGGGCTTGTGATGTCTTATAGCTTATGTTCCACGCTGTATTTTTTTTCCATTTTAGACCGTTCTTTTCTTCCGTTTTCTTCCTGAAGCTATCTTTTTCTAGCTATCTTTTTCTTCCAGCCCCTTTATATATTACTAAAAGCTTAAATATAGATGTTCGAAGTTTCAGATCTTTCTTTAAGCCACGTTTTTCGAACAATTTGATGCTTATCGATATCTAAAGGACATTTGGAGACAGAGAAACGACGTGGACATAGGAGCAGAGAAAGAAAAAGACAGAGAGAGCCGGGAGAAGGTTAGAATCGAGACTCTTAAAACTAGCACTTCTAAAAATAGCAGGCACGAAAAAACATACTTCGTACTTGTGAGTATCTTTCTTGCAGCTATCCTCTTTTATACCCTATATAATGGCGAGCTTCTCTGGGGTATAGTCATTGATATCTTGATTCTCAGGCTTTATTTTCTCATGAGAAGGGAAAGGCGCTATTTTAGTGAGTCCGACCAGAATGAAGAGGAAGCCGGAACTCCGCATGACCCCAAAATGAAAAGGCGGGTCTGGATTGCGAATATGATTATTACCCTTTTCGTGCTCGGGCTGGTTATTTATTCTTACTTCACCTTCCAGTTTATCTGGGGGGTCGTTGCGGGTTTATTGGTTTTGCTTTATGTACATATGCT
>MDTP02000269.1 GCA_001714685.2 Methanosarcina sp. Ant1
AATTTTTCACGAAAATATAGAATTAAGTGCTTTTATTTGGAATTTAAAGCATTTTAAATGATTTTGGCATAAGCTCAATTCTGAAAAAAGGGTGTTTCCCCTGCATTTGAGGAAAATGCAGAGAGATTCTTGTGATCAGGGTTTTCAGCAACTCGCAGACATGACCTTATTTTCAACCCACATAAACAGAGAAGAGCAGAATTCTTTTTAAGGGAGGGTCAGAATCCTGTCCCGCCGCCCAGATAGTGGGGTAGAATTCCAAAAAGGAAAACATTGACAAAGCCGTGCAGGACAGCGATGAAGGGCAAGCTCCTTGTTTTATAGAAAGCAAAACCCATGATGAATCCTACAAAGCCTGTATAAAGGATTTCGTGGAAGGTTCCATACCCTGAGTGCATGAGCCCGAACAGGAGACTTGTGATCAGCAGGGCTTCCGGCACACTCAGTGCCTGCTCAAGCCTGGTCTGGAGGATTGACCTGAAAATAACTTCTTCAACCAGGCCCACAAAGAAGACCATGACAAAAGTGAGCTTAAGCAGGTTTACGAAAGTCAGATCCGGAATCAGGTACTCTGTCTGGATGGTCAGGTACTCTCCAAGCCCCAGCAGAAAACCCAAGGGGACCGAGAGAACTATGTAGGCTCCAATATTTTTCATGGAAATTCCAATCTGCTCAAGGGAAGCCCGCTGATGAATTAATATAACTGCCACTGGAATTGCCAAGGGACCATAGACAAAAATAAAGGTATAAAGAGTAGTCGCAGAAAAGATAGGCATTGAAAGGTTTATAAGTCTCAGAACCGGAAGAAGCATTAGTGCTTGATGTATTTTATGGACTTCTGGGTCTTTTATGAATATATTGGAAAGGGACAGGGCAATCAGGATCCCAATATGTACCCAGACAGCTGCTCCCATTCTGCCCGAAAAAATCAGGAGTTCTGCAAGAGCTATACACATGACCGGAATCGTAGTAAAAATCCTGAGTTTGCTGATCTTGATTTTTTTCTGATCTGCCTCTTCAGACGTATGCCCTTTCTTTGGAGAAGAGGATAAACTCAGGTTTCTAGCGGATGTTTCCGCAGGAGAAATCGCCATTAAAGCAAGAATTAAAAATGAAGTAATAGTCAGAAAGTTCAGTTCTTTCCGGTTTTCATGGGAATTTATTAATTTTTGCACGGGAATTACTCCTTCTTCAAACGGGGGGCAAGTTCAGATCTATTTTGTGTATTTCTAAAGATTTTTACCGAACTTCCGCACTAAATTACCATGGATATTATGCAGCTCTAATCTGTATAATCTTCTACTGTGAAGGTCATATAAATTTTTATTGATAGTTAGTCAGATGAATATAATGATAAATTTTAATTTTTGAACTTATATAAGCTTGGAAGGATAAATTTCGTCATTTATCGCAATTATTAGGTTTACTTACAGAAAGTGTAAACAAAAGGAATTACAACTTTACATAAACAGTATATATGCAAACGTCTCTAAGATATGTTTCTCTGATATAATAGTTGCTCATCCCACCGGTAAAAATAATTAACTTGAAAATTATATTAAGAACTCTAATATTTTTGCACACAAATTCCTATCCGGAAGCGATGATTTTCAAAACGAGTTCATTACAGATCTTGCGGAAAAATTTGGCTCTTCTCTATTTTGTGTGGGTTGAAAATAATTCCCTAGTTAGGAAGTGACCAAAGCAAAGAGAAATAATCGATTCTGAATGTAATTTCCACAATAAATGGTTTCAAATATTACAGATGTTGTGTTGCATTTTGAAAGTGACTTTAAATTACCCACTCGGAATAGCGAAGCACCAAAAATTTTTATGATAATCAGCTTAAAGAGGCTTTTCAAGAAGAGGGATTTAGTCTGGATGATTTAGTATCTCCGACTAAAACCCGGGGCTGCAGACAGGGCAGCTTGAAAATATTAGCAAATAAAAATAGCCAGCCTCGATATTAAAGGCTCTGGCTCTTTGCAGTTATGCTGTGTCTGCTTCTGGAATTTCTGAGTCCTTAGCTGCTTCTGTTGAGTTTACATCGATCCAGAGATGTAAATCCCTGTAGGGTACACTTCTATTTGTTTCGTTAAAAAGCAGAAACTCAAGCTCCATATTTTTTCCCTCGAAGGAAGGGGTAAACGTAACTGGTTCTTCCCATGTCTCATTATGGGCAAGTGATATCTGCTCAAGGTTTTCTGGCAGGGATCTGTTTTCAAGCCTTACTTCCATTGTGTAGTTTACGGGCCTGTACTCATGATTTACGATTCCCACTATTACAGTACCATTCTCTCCGAGAGCATATTTTGTGGTGTAATTATCGGCTTTTCCCTCAGGTCCGAGAATATAAAACTCGGTGAAGTGTTCTCCTTCCTTTGGGCTTGTAACTACATAAATAAGGGCTGCAACAGACAGGAGAATCGAGAAGATCAGAAAGACGGTAAGAACCTTATCAAACTTTGACTCCGGTTTTTTCAGGACTTCGGCTTTAAGAGAAAGTGCTGTTTCCCTGAAGGGCACCTCAAAAGCCTCGGTTTCCGGGAGTTTTGCTCGCCTAAAGTACGCAAGCAAGCACATGATAAACGTGAATGCTGACAGGCTTATTAGGATTGGTAGAAGCCTAATCCCCCAGGGAGTGTAATTAAGGCCAAGCCCAATGAGGGGCACGACTGCAATGCTCAACCCGAAGGAAAGAGCTGTTCTCTCGATCCCGTCAAGGTCGGATTTTGCGGGAAAGAGCGCAGCAATCAAGGCATAGCCTGGAAGGAACAGCACAAGGGGCAGCCCAAGTATATTCCTGAGCACGCTTTCACTTAGCCCTGGCGTGAGCACGAAAAGATCTGTAAGGAGCACAAGCCCCATAA
>MDTP02000270.1 GCA_001714685.2 Methanosarcina sp. Ant1
AGGCTGGAAATTACTTGCAGGTTGTTTTTTATTCTGTGGTGGATTTCTTTTTTACGGAGTTTTTCGACTCTATCAAGGGCTTCCATTGCAATTTTTCTCTCGGAAATATCCTGAATAAAGCCCTGATAAAGCAAATTTGCATTATCTTTATTGTACACTACCTGAACAGACTCAAAAACCCAGACCCTATTCCCATCCATGTTCAGAATCCTGTATTCTTGCTCAACTAAGTGGTTTGATAAAGTGCTCAGTTTTCTTCTATTTTCAAGGAAATCATTCAGATCTTCAGGATCCACGAGCTGATTCAACCGAATTTTTCCTGAACAAAATTCTTCATTTTCATAGCCAGTAATTTCTTTTACAGCTCCGTGAAGCAACACAACATTAAAGTTGCTGTCCAGCTGGAAGCCAATTCCTCTGAAATTGTGCAAATATCTGAGGAGACTTTCTTCGCTTACCTTGAGTTTTTCCTGGTCATGCTTCTTTTCTGTTACATTTTTAAGCAAGCCGATGGCCCTATATACACAGTTGTTTTCGTCCTTCAGGAAAATCGAGGTCTGGACCACATAAATATAACTCCCATCCTTTCTCTTGAACCTGTATTTTTGCTCAAACTTCTCCCCCGTCTCCATAGATTTCTCCACAGCACCCCATACTCTGTCCAGATCGTGAGGGTGTACTAAATACTTGCAGGCTCCAAGATCGACCTTACTGAATTCCTTTGGAGTATAGCCGGTAAACTCCTCAATAGATCCTGACCACTCAATCTTTCCCGTAATCGCATCACCATCTAAAATCAATTGGCCTGTCTGCTCCGCTATGGAAAAGAACCTTTCCGCAATTTTCTCCAAATTTTCTTTGTAAAAATCCCCTTCCATGATTTGTCCCCTTATAATAATATAAAATCCATTTTATCTCTTCTAAGGCAGCCTAACCATTTTTCATTCGTTTTCAAAAGGGCTCAGCTGTTTTACGGTACACGAGAAATTTAGTCGTGTCCATGAGTTATTGATCAAATCTAAAAAGCGGTCAAATTAGCTGCGCTCCAACAGATTTAGAAATAAGTCCTGTGATAACAATTTTCGTAACTGACCCCCAAGACCGAAAATTTGTTTCTTAATAAACTCGATATTAATTTCCTAGATTGAAAGAGCAATATTTTTCTGTATTCTGTATGATTTATCTCCATTAAAGCGCCTGATTGCACATTTTATCCGTGCGAATTCAGGCAGGAGCTTTCCGGTTAGGATAATAAGCAACAGTTTCAGGTTTAACTTACTTTCCTATTGAAATCTCTCCTTCAATATCCTCAGTAGATTAAATTCAAGCTTCATTATCCTTATTTTTCAAACATTGAGGATGAAATGCTGTAATATTCATTTATATCCTTCCTGTGCCCCACAAATCTCCTTCGAGAAACTGGATTCTTTGCATCTAAAAGGATATTTCAATGGACTTTGAGACTTGCTCATAAGATTTAGGTAATAAAACTTCGATTTTCGGACAGGTCTCTATCAATCCATAGATGTCCTCATTCGATGGCCTGAAGACCAGGGGAGCGATGCGTGCATTAGGGTTAGGGCAAAGATTTATTCTCTTAAACCAACTGCTCTAACTTTCATGCTTCTCCACTGCAAAGTTTTTTTATTTGTATCTTGATATAATCTCTAAATATATAATATAAATATTTATCTCATAGAACTACTATTTTTTAGACAGTTCTTTGAATTTTTGGTTTATTGCAGAACCCCTAAATATCTCGGAAAAAGCCTAAAAAGGTATAGAAAGGATTCTCTAAAAATAGATTTCTCTTTTTTTGCCTATATTTTTGTTATTGTTTCTGCTTTTTTTTAATACAGTTTTTCCAAAAACTGATCAAATTATTTTGATCTTTTATCCTTGAATTTCTCTTTTTTCAGCTTGAGTTAGCTGATACTTTTCGATTTTCACGACCAAAGGAAAATTTGTCTTGAGCCAGTTACTGAAAATCACGAACATAGTAATTTATCTCAAACCTCAGTAGTTCCGATTCGCCCAAGTTCCGAACGCCAATTCTAAAACAGTATTCAATATTTTTACCCACCCTAAAATTAATTATGTAGGATCATGGAATTCGTATGTGTGACAAAAAACGAGTCCACGATGCCTACATGCAGTGTTAGCTTGCTAACTACTGCATATGAAATGTTTATTAAGTATAATATAATAAAATCGCCATCGAATACAGATTATGACCTCGAAAAAGTTCTAAACGTGTTATTACATGCTGCGATATCTACTTCTGATTCTCTTGAATCTGCAAGTAATGATCTCAAACGTAAAAACCCTGAGGTAAAGATACCTTCATCAGATACTATTTTTAATTATATAAGCTGCAATAATATTGGAGATGTTCTTTCTGCATTCAGAGCCATCAATCTTAAGATATTCAAAATGATGGATCTTGAAAGTGAAGTTCATAATGTTGCAATTGATTTTCATTATGGGCCATTCTGTGGCGATAAGAATGCACCCTTATTTAGAGGCATGAAACCTAAAAATGGAACTTCATGGGATATGAATATTGTACGCTGGACATCATTGGAGGTGACAAGCTTACACTTGATGTAATCCCTATCAGTGCTCTTAAAAAAGATTATTCAAAACTCATTGAATATTTGTTTAATAGATTAGAAACAATGAATGTAAAAGTAGGAACAGTATATTTGGATAAATAATTATGTAATGATGATGTAATTTCTGCATTGACCTGACATTCCGCAGATGTTCGGTAAAATTCCACAATTCTTTTTGCTATCGTTTTTTCGGAAAATTGCTTTGCCTAATCAAGTATATGTTTTAAGAGCACTGATAGTGATTACAT
>MDTP02000271.1 GCA_001714685.2 Methanosarcina sp. Ant1
TGGAGAAGAACGTGTAGTCCATGAGCAAGGTGAAGTTATTTTTGATGAAAAAAATATCCCTATTCGAATGAAGGGAACAGTTCAGGATATTACAGAGAATAAAAAGGCAGAAGAAATGCTAAAAGAGAGTGAGGGCAAGTTGAAAGCTCTTTTTGAGCTGCTGCCTGTTGGAGTTTCTATCGCCGATAAAGAAAGAAATATCCTGGATGTAAACCTTGCCCTGGGAATCATCCTGGGCCTCTCCAGATCAGATTTGCTCAAAGGAACGCAGGCAACCCGAAAGTATCTCAGGTCAGACGGCACAGAGATGCCGGTTGAGGAGTTCCCCAGCGTAAGGGCTTTGAAAGAGGAAGGGTCGATTCAAAGTTCAGAGATGCAGATAATCAAGGAGGACGGCAGTACCATCTGGACGGATGTGAGTGCAATCGCTCTGCCTTTTTCCGATGGGCAAGTAGTTATTATCACAAGGGATATCACAGAGAGCAAGAAAGCAGAAGAAAAAATTAAGAGCTTAGCGAATGCTGTGGAGTCATCAGATGATGCAATTATAACCCAGTCTCTTGATAGTATTATTACCAGCTGGAATAAGGGGGCAGAGATGGTTTATGGTTATTCGGCTGAAGAAGTCCTGGGAAAACACATATCAATACTTGAACCAGATAATCTTAAAGGAGAAATAAAGCAGTTAGTTGAGAAGATTAAACAGGGAAAGGAGATTCAGCACTATGAAACGTTACGGTTGAAAAAAGATGGTACAACAATAAATATTTCAGTAACTCTTTCTCCAGTTTTTGACGTATCTGGAGAGCTTGTGGCTATCTCAGCTATTGCTAGAGATATTACTGAGCGTAAAATGGCAGAAGAAACATTAAGATTGAAATTAGAAGAACTTGCCCGCTCAAATGCAGAATTAGAACAATTCGCTTACGTTTCATCTCATGACTTGCAAGAACCCTTGAGAATGATAACAAGTTATTTGCAGCTTTTGCAAAGAAGGTATCAGGGTAATCTCGACGATAAGGCTGATAAATACATCCACTTTGCTGTTGATGGGGCTTTCCGCATGCAAAACCTGATCAACGATCTTTTAGAATTCTCTCGAGTGGCTACAAGAGGCACAGAACCTGAACCTACGAATTCTGAATTCATTTTGAATCAGGCATTGTCCAATTTAGAGTTATATATAAAAGAAAATAAAGCTACAGTTTCTCATGATCCTTTACCGGAGGTTATGGCAGATTCTACCCAGCTGGTTCAGGTATTTCAGAATCTGATAATCAACGGAATAAAGTTCCACAGTGAAGAGGCACCAAAAATTCATATTTCTGCAGAGAAAAAAGAGAGCGAATGGATATTCTCAGTGCAGGATAACGGAATTGGAATTGATCCGCAATATTCCGGGAAAATCTTTGAAGTTTTTAAAAGGCTGCATAAAAAGGAAGAATATCCGGGAACAGGCATAGGGCTTGCAATTTGTAAGAAAATTGTAGAAAGACATGGGGGACATATATGGGTAGAATCTGAACTGGGTAAAGGTTCAACCTTTTATTTCACTTTACCAATCAACCCTAGAGAAGTATCAAAAGCTTTTTGATGCACAATCCCCTCCTGGGTACTTCCTCATTAAGCAGTTGATATTTTGAGAGCCTATAATTTAATAGCTGTTTTAACATCCATTTATTTGGGTCGTGTCCCTGAGTTGTTGAAAATCGTAGACCTAAGAATCTCTCTACATTTTCCCAAAAATGGAAGATATACCAATTTTTCAGATTTGATCAATGACTCAGGGACACGACCCAAAAAACAATATCATGAAAATCAGTTTAATTTCGAATGTCGACTTGCTGAATGCAGGTAATACCTTCTACTGACCTTCCTTTCATAACCATTTTCAACGCTAATTCGATGATGGACTAAATTAATAGGTTAAATAAATTGAGATTTCATACCATTTTTATTATTCCAGGTTCAGGAGAATAGAGTTCTCCTGTTTCTAAAAGTTTTTTAAGAATTAAATCGAACTTTTCCGGAATCATTCCTTTTTCGAGGGCTTTCTGCTGAAGTTCTTTAATTTCCATTTTTCCGCCTGCAGCTTCCAGAAGATCACGAAAAATTGATTTCTGGTCCTTTTTAGGAGACAGATTTTCAGAAACTCTGTTTCTTGACAGTTCAAGTGTTTTTTCTACAGCTTCATTTCCGGATTTTGATAGTTCGTACTTTTTTGCAGGAGGTTCCAGAGAAAAAGTTTCGCTCCCTTTTCCGGATATTTTGGCTTGCAAGAGAGTCCGAAAAGACACTGCTTCGGCCAATTCTTCGGAGGAGTAAAATATCCGTAGTTTTCGGGCCTGGAGGATGGAACCGCAGTGCTGGCATCTCAGGGTATTTTTCCCGCTCTCTATTATCTGGGCGTGTTTTCTGCATTTTGGGCATACAACTACTAAATAGCGGAAATTTATCGGATTTTCTCCAAATATCAGTTCACTCACTTCCCATACCTTCTCTGTCTTTTCTGGAAATCCCTCATCACCCTTAAAATGTCGAGTCTCCGCACATCTTTCCAGTTGACATCTGTGAAATATAGTTCCGAATATACCGACTGCCAGACCAGAAAATCAGAGAGTTTCTGTCCTCCAGAGCGGATCATAATGTCTGGCTCTTGCTTGACAAGGAGGTGCGATTCAAGCATTTTCTCATCCACTTCTTCAGGCATGATTGTTCCTGCCTTTACTTTGTCAAGGATGGTTAGAACTGCCTTTGTGATCTCATCTCTCCCTCCGAATCCCAATGACACATATACAAAAAAGTCAT
>MDTP02000272.1 GCA_001714685.2 Methanosarcina sp. Ant1
CTCCCATATTGTCATAGACTAAACAATCTTGCAGAACTCTATCGTCAGATGGGAGATTACGAAAAAGCCCTCCCACTTTATCAAAGGTCACTTGACATTAGTGAAAAAGTGCTTGGTCCGCAGCACCCAGATGTTGCACAAACACTAAACAATCTAGCAGGACTCTATTACAATATGGGAGATTACGAAAAAGCCCTCCCACTTTATCAAAGGGCACTTGACATTCGTGAAAAAGTGCTTGGTCCGCAGCACCCAGATGTTGCAGCAACCCTAAACAATCTCGGTTTACTCTATGACAATATGGGAGATTACGAACAAGCACTCCCACTTTATCAAAGGGCACTTGAAATATGCGAAAAAATACTAGGGCCAAAACATCCAAAAACCATAATAGTAAGAAATAACTTCATGCAATCCACTAATAATAGGGAAGAAAAAAAGGAGAATTGAGATTTTATTCTTTAATTTGAATAACCTATCATAGTGGGTTTAAGCCTATTGATACCTGTTTTTCAATTATGCATTAACCTAAATAAAAATTGCCTGATTTTTCCTCTACTTTTTCAATGATATATTTTGCCTTCTTTGGTATTCTACATCCTATAGGAATCCAGGGTATATGGTCGATTACATCACTATTATCTGAAAACAATTTCCATCGCGTTGTGGTGTTTTCAGAGTTGATCAATAACTCAGGGACACGACCGGAAATTGGAATATGGTTAAACAAACCAGACTTCCATTTTTCGTTTAGAGCCGCCCGCAAGGGTTGTGAAATGCGCGAGCAAACTGCGGTGAAAGTCGCACGGTTCGTTCCTGGAAGGGGGGAAAGAGTAATCTTTCCTTCCTATTCAACTTGAGATTTTAGAAAGGAAAAGTTGAGATGTTTTTAATTTAAACATCTGGACTAATTATCCTGGTTTAATAGAGTGGTAATTTCTATTTCAAGACTTAATACAGTACCTTTATGAAAAATTTTTATAAATTTATTATCTCCTATTTTAACCACTACATCTATTTCAATTGGGTTATTTTTATATATGTTACGTAAGTAGGAACACAATGCTGGTACAGCAATTGTTTTTAAAATTACATAAGCTCCTGGAATATAATAATTAATAAGGTCTTGGTTGCAGATATATACCCTAACTTCTGGCTCTGATCTACAATAGTATTCAACTGATATCTCCGGATATTCTATTTCCATATCATATTTTGTAAGTTGATTGACAAAGCTTCCCTCCTCTTCTTTATTTGAAGGTAAAATTAAAAAATCGGATTTAAATAACTCGTCAACATTCTCTAATTTACAATATCCTTCCAATAATTCATCTTGTGTGATTATTACATACATATTATCCCTCTAATTAAAGATGTTTTATTTCCAAATACCGTATTTTCCGACACCTTTTCTTTTGAGCCAAAACTACAACTCATGGCTCAAAAAAATTCGGCACTAATTTCATGGCATCATAAGCTACTTGTCGGGGGTTTACTGCATCTATACTTAATTGTATCTCTCCAGGCCTTCTAAACATTCTTCATTTTTTCTATCAAATCTTATCGAGTTGGGTTTGTCCTTTTGTAGGAACAACAATATTTCTAAGGTTAGCCAACTCTTTTTCGTATCCTGCAAGCATTAGATCGGTGAAGATCCTTATCATTTCTACATTTTGATTATTATTTCCTAATGTCAAGGCTGAAATATATGCTTCCCTAGATTTTTTTGGGATAATTAGTTGTGGATATCCTTCTTTCTTTAAAAGATAATTCAAGATTTCACGCCCAGTTCTTCCATTACCATCAGAGAATGGATGAATCAATTCAAACTTGTAATGAAACAATATAGCCTGCTCGAAAGGATGTTTTTGGTTTTTAATGACATCATAATAGCTGTTAATTAGATCCTTCAAATCTATTTCTATCATATTGGCAATCGTAATGCTTAGATCGCAACCACCTATATAGACAAGGTTATGCCGTCTGAAAGCTCCCGGGCTCTCAAAACGCATGTCAATATTATTCATTATTAGTGAATGTAATTCTCGAATAAATTTTAAACTCACTTTACCTTTGTATTTTTCCACATAAGCCTTTACATACTTGTAATTTTGAACCTCATTGATTTCTCTCAAAGATTTTTCTTTTGGCACAATATCTTCATTTAAGAGATAGTGCGTTTCCTGCAATGTCAATGTGTTTCCTTCTATTGCAGTCGTGCCATGGATATACAAATTTTCGTTTTGCTGTGTATAGACTTCAAGTTCTTCTTGATTTAGTGATGAAATGTATGAACTGTGCAGGAACCTAAGCTTCTCGATTTCCTTAATTTCTGATTGACTGAGATAATCTGCAGTGTAATAAGAGCAAGCCATATCTGCTATTTTCTCGGCAGCTTTTAATTCAAGATCATAAGCAAAATCTCTGATTGCTTTTGCCAGAACTTCAGGAGTAGGTTCAGTAGTACCTAAATATTGTCTTACTCTGCTATGCTTTCCCTTAAATGAAATATAACGCACCAAAAAATATTTTGGAGATCTATTATCGTACTTTTCTGATTCTAATTTATACCTAAAAGGTTTCATGATATTGAATATGGGTGGCGTACCATTTTAACTTTTTGGTGTATCGTACGCCACTCAAAAAAAACATAAAATATAAATTTTTATAATTTTAAGATAGCTGAGCTTATGCCAAAATCATTTAAAATGCTTTAAATTCCAAATAAAAGCACTTAATTCTATATTTTCGTGAAAAATT
>MDTP02000273.1 GCA_001714685.2 Methanosarcina sp. Ant1
CCTTTCTTTGGTAAATAGTAAGGAAGCTAATTTCAATCAATTTTAGAGGCTCTGTGTGAGTTGTAAGTATGACCAGGCCTAGCGAGATTTGTCCTTATTTCACTTGAATATGTAGTTTCCTACATAGATGAACTTCCCAGAACTATATGAAAATTACATTATGCAGAGAGCGGTGGCGCTAACATACCACCTACAAGCAATGGAGTATGTTGGCTTCAGAATTCTCAAAATTTTACAATTATTTATGGAAAGTTTCATACTACTTGTTTTTAAGGTCAATCGCATAAGTCCTAATATAGTAAGAATATTAATGTTCATAGAATTAAAAATCCTTAACTTATATGGCGTAGTTACTTTTATGTGGTAAAAATGAAGAAGATATTAATTATTTCGACCCATACTGAAAGAGACGAACAAATATTGGATGCAATAAAGTCCGCTTCCGAGAAAAATGGGGCAGAAACTTTAAGCTTAAGTGATCTCCTTTTAGATTATTTAAAATCTTCGAATTTTTCTATAACTCAAAGTATATTTCATTTAATCGAATTATCCGATTTAGTGGTCGCTTACATTAAAGATTATAATCCAAATCTGTTCTATGAGATTGGATTAGCTCATGGTTTGGGAAAACATGTGGTGATAATATCAGACAAATATTTTAGAGTACCTGCAGATCTGATAAACCAAAAAATTGTCATTTTAAGTAGCGATCTAAGTGACAAATGTCAAAATATATTTACACTTGAAAAATTATTTGATCAATTACTGTATGAAAAGGGAGCTTTTGGCTTCCAAACGCCTACAGAAGAAGTGAAAAATATAGAAGCTTCAAATTCAGAGATTGGATATAAACTCAAAGATTTGCTTTGGCTAAACGGATCTACTCGCCACGAAATGTTCGAAAAATGGTTTTTCGAGTTGGTTCAAGGTATTCCAGAATGGGAAATTATTCAAGCACCACCAGTGGATAAAGGATACGACTTCGTTATTTGGAACGGATATAGCGACAATGAACTAAACATTCTAGGGAATCCGATTCCAGTTGAACTTAAAGCAGGAAAAAATGTTAGTAAGGACACTATCAAGAAATTAGTTGACAATGCCCTTCTTCAAGGAATTAAGGGAGTTATTCTGCCCACTACTGCAAGTAGAACTAGATCCATAGATGCATATATTAAAAAAATATATGAAGAAAAAAGATTCGTAGTTATTTTTTTAGAGTTAGATGATTTACTAAAAGTCAAAAGCCCTAGAGATTTTATAGAGATAATAAAATCAAAGCTTTTTTCCTTAGTTTATGGGGTGGATGATTGTGTTTGATTTGGCTGAATATCAAACATTGATTGTTTCTGTAGATTCGGCTAACAGCCCCAGTGAAAAAGGGAATTCATTGGAGCTACTTTGCAAGTATTTTTTTGAAAGCATTAATGGAATAGAAGTAGTGGAGCATGATATCCGAATGGGTTCTGAAGAAATAGATTTAATTCTATGGAATGCAAAATTGGAAACAGTCTTCAATCCCTGGGATGAGGTAATACTCGTCGAATGTAAAAATTGGAGCTCAACCGTGGGAGCGCCTTTATTAGATAATTTTATAAGTAAATTAAGAAGAAGATGCTTAAAAACAGGTATTTTCATAGCGGCAAATGGAGTCACAGGGGGGTTTGTTAAAGGTGATGGGAATGAAATTGGAGCAGTAGGTGTTATAAGAGAGGCTCTTCAGGAAGGAATAAGGGTTATCGTTATAAAAATGGAAGATTTAAGAGATGTAAAATCCGTAGAGGATATCAAAACTTTAATTAAGCTGAGATATTGTGGAATTTTTGTGCACAAAGTATTTTAGATAGAGATAAGCAGTCAGCTATAATCTAAAAATCTCCTC
The DNA here is from genome assembly GCA_001714685.2 of Methanosarcina sp. Ant1. Taxonomy (GTDB): domain Archaea; phylum Halobacteriota; class Methanosarcinia; order Methanosarcinales; family Methanosarcinaceae; genus Methanosarcina. The sequence goes on from MDTP02000273.1 coordinate 1,883, forward strand.
AAATTCTTTTTGGTCGTGTTTTTGTTTTAACTGTTTAAATTATAAAATTTACGACAGATCTGTATATACTTTATATTACTCCTCAAGTGCATGAATCCTAAACGTCTAACATGCATTTTATTATTCTGCTTTTAAATTTAATTTAGCACATACAAGATATAACAGTGTCTGATTTTTAATTAAAAATTGAGTTAGACGAAGTAAAAAGCAACCTTCTAATTTAGAGAGAGATTCAAAACAAGCAAAGAATAGTGAGTATCATGGATTTAAGTTCCGCTATATGATTTTGTTAAACATTGCTCATCCACTAATACGTGACTGATGTGTTCGTGACGTTTCAGCAACAAAGCTTTTGCCTGCGTTTTCACATCGTAGAAGATAAGCACACGCTCGTAGCGGGCTTCAAAGCCAGATTCAGGATATATATTAGGCGTGTCTTTTTGGAATAGGCGCGAGGATGAATTGAGTTTCCTTAGCTTCAGGTCGATTAAGGAATCAAGGCTGCTGGAGCATCCCGTATATCTTTTGAAGCTCGTTGCGCATTCAGGCGGTAATCCGCCAAAAGGAGATCTTCGTAAACACTTTAGAGAGTTGCTCACTAACTGCGACTCTGCAATGCTGAAATTGACTGAATTGGTCAAAACAGGTTGCTTTGAACAAAAAAGTGACTAAGAGCCTATCCGAAAAGTCAATAATACATGTTGAAAAGTTACAATAGATCTATAATATTCGAGCATTCATTCCAGTTTTGCATATTGCAGATTGTAAAAGTTATGTGGTATTTAACGACTCCATAAAATACATAATGGTTGCTCTAGAATGTAATTAATAGGTTTTAGCTCGTGGTTGCCCTTTTGTTGACTCCAAAAGTT
>MDTP02000274.1 GCA_001714685.2 Methanosarcina sp. Ant1
GAATAAAGATCGCTACAAAACCAAAATATTATTAAATCATAAGTAGTTTCTTCAAGAGTAGAAAATATAGAAAAGCATTAATAATTCTTATCTGAGTTTACTATGAAAGTTGAAAAATAAAAATTCATTTCGAACATTGGATTTTGATTTTTATACTCATACATATTTATTATTAAGAGGAGGACTGTTTGTGAAAATTGCATTGACAAATGTGAATTATGCAAGCAAAATAAAACCTGCAAGATCAAAAAGGGAAAATTTTATATTCTGTTTGTTAACTTCACTTCTTTTACTTGGTTTACTTATTTCTCCAGCAGCTGCGGCGACTGAATGGAAGCTTTCGCCATCAAACCCGGTTGTGGGAGACACACTGAAAATAACAGGAACGGCTTCTCCGGGCGAGAATATCAGAGCCGAGGTTACTTTTGAAAAGAAGATTCCGGTTTCCGGGGGCAAATATCAGCTTTCGCTTAATAATATAAAAATCCCGGACGGGAAAGATAATCTTTTTAGTGTCAGGGCAGAAGGAGTCCGGAACCTGCACGTGGGCGTAAAAAAACTGATCTGGATCAACCTGAATGCGGACGCTTCCAAAGGTGTTGCAACCATCTCTCAGGCGCATGTTCCAGCCTGGACTTATGATATCCTGATTGACGGCGATGCCCTTAGCGGAAAGTCTCCTGTGTCCCTTAGAGTTTCTGCTTCTCAGACACTGAAAGCTGATTCAAAAGGGAAATTTGAATTCAGTTATGGAACTTCCTCAATGCCAGAAGGCAAATTCAATATAAAGATAGGAAAATCAGAAAAGACAATAGATCTAAAGTACAGACAACAAAAGCCTGCTGCTGATTTTTCTGCAGTCTCTACTTCCGGATACACCCCCCTGAAAGTAACATTTACTGACAAAAGCACAGGATCCCCCAATTCATGGAAATGGAATTTCGGAGACGGGAAATCTTCTAAAGAAAAGAATCCCGTACACATATATGATAGACCCGGAAAATATACAGTCAGCTTAATAGCAACCAATGGCGCTGGAAGTGATACGGAATCAAAGTCCTGCTATATAACTGCAAACGTTTTGAAACCTCCTACTGCTGGGTTTTCTGCAGACAAGACATCCGGATACACCCCCCTGAAAGTAATATTTACTGACAAAAGCGCAGGATCACCCAATTCATGGAAATGGGATTTTGGAGACGGTAAATCTTCAATAGAAAAGAATCCTGTTCATATCTATGATAGAACAGGGAAATATACCGTCAGCTTAAAAGTAACGAACGGTGCTGGAAGTAATAAGGCGACAAAGTCCAGTTACATAGATGCAAAAGTTTTGAAGTCTCCAATTGCTGCTTTTTCAGCATCTACTACTTCGGGAAAAGCACCCCTTATAGTTAAGTTTACTGACAAAAGCACAGGATCCCCCAATTCATGGAAATGGAATTTTGGAGATGAATCATATTCAACATCCCAGAACCCCAGGCACATGTACTTTAAAGCTGGTAAATATACCGTTACCTTGACAGCAAGAAACGCCGCAGGTGGTACTAAAATAACAAAGTCGGGAATTATCACAGTCTCAAAAAGCAGGTGGTACTAAAATAACAAAGTCGGGAATTACCACAGTCTCAAAAAGCAGTTGGCAATTTTTTTGATGAGTGAAGCTACTCCACCCTAGCGCTGATGCATCGAGGGTGGAGCCTCCTTCGAGTATTTACGTCATCTGAATAGTTTTTTATTTAAACGGGCACGGAAAAACTCAATCAAGACACGTTAACCACGGAAAACACGGAAAGCACGGAAGGACTGTGCCCGTGTTTCCTTTATTAGGCATTTTATGTGTTTTCAGTGGTTGTAACTTACTTCATAATCTATATCAGGGCGCGGAAGAACTCAATCAAGACGCTATAACTGCGGAAAACGCGGAAAGCGCGGAAAAAAGGTACCCTGTGTTTTAATTCGTTATTTGCTAGATCGTTTTTGTAAATTAGTCCTCTTGAGCGCAGCGAAAAGGACCGTGTACTCCCCAGGCGTAATTCGGGGAGTGAAGCGATTGAAACGGACCGCGTACTGCAGAGCAGAAACTCGGACGGAAAAACGGTTCCCATGTTTTTATTCTGATTTTTCTGTGTTTTCAGGGATTTATTTCTTGTTTAAAATTCGCAAAGAATTTAGGAACTAACCTCCATGACCACATGTAACACGGGACAATCTACATAAATTTGCAAGTGTTCACGACTTATTTGCTGTATAACTGATCAAACCAGCTATCAAATGAAGCAAAATCCCCATAAAAGCCATAAAAATCCCTCCCAGAGTTAGCAGAGCCATCAAAACAGTAGACCCAAAATTAGAGCTTCCGCCAAGATAAAAAGTTTGTAGAAGATTAAGGCCCATATACAATCCGCCAGCTCCAAGAATAAAGCCTGGAAGGGTGAAGCTGTAGAGAGGCTTATTAATTTCCATATTCTTGAAAATTTTTAATAAGCCAGTTATAAAATGCCTTAAAAGATTTTTTGTCGAAAAGTTCACATTATACATTTGAATCACATTTTGAAGCGTAACATCACCTTTCAGGTCATTAAGGAAATTCTTCCAAACTGGTATAATTTGACTAATTTTTTGCGAGTAAGAGATTTCAAAATATAAATATCCATCGAATCTATCCGGGAACTAAATTT
>MDTP02000275.1 GCA_001714685.2 Methanosarcina sp. Ant1
ACAATGGACTCAGACGGCCAGCACAACCCTTCCGAGATCCCAAAGCTAGTAGCTCCAATCATTGAAGGAGACGCCGAAATGGTCAACGGCAGCCGATACTTAAACGGCCAGGACAAGAACACTCCTGCCTACCGCCGCGTCGGCCAGACCATTCTGGACGGGTTCACCAACATAAACTCAGGCCTCAAGATCACCGACTCACAGAGCGGTTTCCGCGCCTTTGCAGCCTCCACAATAGACACTTTCCGCTTCAACGCACGCGGCATGGGAATAGAAAGCGAAATGCTCGCAGATGCAGGAAAAGACGGCCTCCGGATAAAAGAAGTCGATATCACTGTCCGTTACGACGTTGGCTGTTCCAGCAAAACCCCGATTCAGCACGGCCTCGAAGTCCTTGTCCTTATTTTGAAAGACATAGAGTTCAACAAGCCTCTCTTCTACTTCACAGCCCCTGGTATGACTCTTGGACTAGCCGGCCTCTACATGGGAGCCCGTTTCGTGGAAACATATGCTATTGGTGGGAGACTTAACTTTGGACCTACCATGCTAATGATTCTGCTAATTATTGTAGGAAGTTTTATGTCTCTAACAGGTATCCTGCTGCATTCATTGTCAGCAATCCTGAGGGATGTGACGAAGGCTTAAACTATATTTTGGGAAAGAGGTTTTATCTTGAAAATACTACGTGTTGCACCCGATATTTACCCTCATATGGTAGGTGGGTTTGGCATCCATGTCCACAAAATCTCCAAAGGAATGCTAGTTTAGAAATTATAACAATTTTTATAGGACAGATTATAATGTCTAGAGAAACTAAATCAGTAAGCATTGTTGTTCTCTCATATAACAGCAGGGAAGACATGGAAGAGTGTATTCCTTCTTTAATGTCTCAAACGTATCACAATTTCGAAATAATTGTAGTGGACAATGCATCTAGGGACAACAGTGTAGAATTTATTAGAACAAACTATCCAGAGATAAAGGTAGTTCAGACTGGGAAAAATCTCGGTTATGCGGCAGGGAACAACGCGGGATTTGAAGTAGCAGAAGGGGAATATATTGTAGTTGTAAATCCGGACACTGTTGCAGATCCTGAATGGCTTGCTGAACTTGTCAAACCTCTCGAAAATGATCAAACCATAACAGCCACTACTTCAAAGATCCTTATATATTACCAAAAGGACAGAATAAACACATGCGCAAATAGAAACCATCCTACAGGGCTTACTTTTTGTAGAGGGCTAAATAAATCTGCAAATGAATTCAACAACTACCAGGAAGTAAGTTCAGTCTCAGGTTGCTCATTCGCAATAAGAAGTGATGTGCTAAAGAACATCAATGGATTTGATCCTGATTTTTTCCTTTATCAGGAAGATGCTGACCTCTCATGGAGAATACGCTTTACGGGAGGTAAAATAATGTATGTTCCAAAGTCTGTAATACATCATAAGTTTAAATTATCAATCGCCCCCTGGAAAGAATTTTACCTCGAAAGGAACCGTTACTTAATCTTATTGAAAAACCTTGATTCGGCAACATTGTTATTATTATTGCCTTCACTTATAGTAACAGAAATTGTAACAATGGGTCATGCAGTATTAAATGGACCGAAATATGTAAAGAGCAAGCTACTTGCTTATCTATGGATAATAAAGAATATTAGGACTGTTTTTACGAAAAGACGTGAAACCCTTTCCAAAAAGATGATCTCAGAAAAAGAGTTTTTTGTATTTTTGGATTGGAGAATTCCCTTTGAGCAGGTTATTGAAAATTCGATAATGAGTCGAATAGCTGATACTGTTTTCAATTCCTTTTATAAATTACATATGAAACTAATACGAAAGATTCATTTGTATTCGGTTAAGAAATCTGCTAACGTTAAAATGACTACTGAAATTATCCCTATGTCTCAATTTACATTTATTAGTTCACAGAAGGGGCAACAAAAATAACATATTTTTATCAACCCGATGTTAACTGAATACAAATAAAGAGAATTGTCTAATCAAAAATAATCTATAATCAAGAATGATCTATAAAACCGACATTCTGCAGATGTCCTCAATAAAATAACAATTTTCTTGCTATCGTTTTTGGATATTTGCTCAAAAGTTTGAAATTATTATCTCAACTGAAGCTTCCGGAAATAGAGCTTAAAAGCTTTCATTAAAGGCACATGATCGAAAAGTGTGAGATATTTCTAAAAATATGCTTGAATAGGCAAAGCAATTTTCAGAAAAAACGATTGTGGGAAAAATTATGGAATTTTAGCGAACATCTTCGGAATTTCAGATAAAAGGTATGAAGATTGATTTTCAGAACTTTTGATCTTGTTGCTAGGTGAATATTGGAGTGGTATGAAATGAAGATTTGTCTTACTTGCACCACATCGGCCATCTTACAGAAATTCTACAACTGATAGATGCATTCCAGGTCCAGAACATTTTTTGCATAACATATAAAGTAGTCAGGTCCAGTGGACTCGATAAAAATATACTCTAAAGAATCAGGAAAAAACCTATAAGATTTTTATCCAGCAGGCCTAAAGTATTTAGTATTCTCCTCTATCCGACATTCCGCAAATGGACTCAGTTCCAAAATCCAGTGATAAAAGTAAGTGTAACACCATTACATAAAATTTATAATTCTATATTTATGTAAT
>MDTP02000276.1 GCA_001714685.2 Methanosarcina sp. Ant1
ATACAAATTAAATAGATTGTGATATTTAAAGAGTATAGAGAAAACAATATGCAGAGCCTACTACTGCGTAAGTCCTAATTGAGTCAAGTTTATAATCTCTTATGCACCATGGTTCTTTAACATTCAAAGGTAATTCAAACGCTTTTTCGCAAATGAGTGATCAAACTCCTATAGTTATTTACGTCAAATATTGGCCACTCAATTATATTATAATTATATTATAAAAAACTACCCATATTAACTAGCGAAGAGCCCGTTTTCGTGTCCCTGAATTATAGATCAATTCCGGAAAAGCGAGTACATCCCATATATTCGATGTATATATTAAGAGATTCATCTGCTTTCTATTTTCAGTGATTCAGACCCACGACCCGATCCTGGATGTTTGCTGTATGAACTACAACTATCAACAGTAGCCCTATTGTGTCCACCAGAATGCGGCGTTTTCGCCCTTTAACTTTCTTGTCAACATCATAGCTGCGCACTCCTGGCGTTTTTGTGGTTTTAACTGACTGGATATCTAAAATAGATGCACTCGACTCTGGTTTTCTACAATATGCAATTCTCAGTTCTTTTCTCAGTGCAGCATTTATGTGCTCCTAATTACATCAAGCCTCCAAAGATGGAAATAGTGGTAGATGCATTTGTATTCGGTTAAGGAAAAAAACGTCAAAAAGTGTTATTTTTTATGCTAAAATTCTACCATCCAAGCTGGAAAATCGCTATACATAGTATTCGAAGTTGTGCATAAAATTCGTTAACCGATGCCAAATGGTGGTAGATGGTTTTCCACAGTGGAAATTCATGTGGTAACGTTCGCCATGTACAACAACCCGAGAGTAGCAAATAAAAGATGGCGTTCACTATTTATTTATAGGAATGAACGCGCTTTCTACCTCGATTAGTTCTGGGAGTTTGGATATGAGGTTTAATTATTTTCTATTCTTTATCAATAAATCACTTGGATAAGGAAATATTTCATATTGTTCAGGCATTAACGAACAATCTAGTTACTAAGGGTTAGATGATTTTCAGACACTCTCTAAGTTATTGGTCTGGGTTCAACTGCATAAGTCCTATGAATCACAAAATTAATAGCCATCCACACTAGCGATCCATGTACTACCGTTATATTTTACTGGCGATATCTGATGCATTCCTCGTGTGTTCCAATTATCATACCCTTTAACCGCCGGGATATCACTAACCTTTTTTTCCTCATATGATTCTTTTGAAATTTTTGTAACCTCTAACGCCCATACTTGGTTACCATAGTAGGGATGATCATCTTGTGCATACCTTACAACTGTGTCATTCAAAACAACGACATTTCCTCCAGATCTTGATATATTCATATCCCCATGTACAATCGGGCTTTTCGGATGCTCTACCCAAGGGCCTAACAAGTTATCCGAATAGTACAGAAGTAGATCTGAAGAAGAGTTTACAGATGTATACAACCACCAAGTATTGTTATAATAAAAGATTGAGTTGTCGACAAAGTCACTTCCCTTAATCAGCGTTTTAACAAAAGACCAATTATAAGGAAAGTTGTTTGCTTTATACAATCTTACTTCTTTCACAGCACCACTTTCAGGAATCATATAATAGTCATTTCTCCACTTAAAAACGTAGGGATATGACAGATGAAAAGGTTCATCCAATACAATTTGATTATATGACCAATTATATCCATCCTTGCTTGTGGCCAAACCGATATCTCCCTGATTAGTTTTTCCATTCATAACTTCAAAGAATAAAAAATATTTATTATTTTGATGGATGAGGAAGGGATCTGCAACGAACTTTGCTGGAACATCAGTAACATCTATGCTCGTCAAAACTGGGTTTTGTATATTATTTCCTGAAAAGGTAAAAGGTTCACTGGAATTAGCTGAATAAATTCCAATTGACCATTTATCAAGTTCATTTTGACCACTATCAAAAATCAGACCAGAAGGTATCGATAACGATAATATTAATATAAGGAATAATGTCACCTCAAATAAACAGGTTTTTGGTTGTAATATCTTCGTTTCATTGCATAATGAAATTTTATGAAATAAAAATAACAATAAGAATATGATTGAACAAATTATCCCATCTATTATAAACTGTCGTTCAAGTAGTCCATAATTAACAGTTTTGTGTTGTAACAGGTCTTTTAATGAGACAAATACAGTAAGTATAATGCTTAAAATAAACATTGAAAAATATATGCTCTTTCTTTTGATCATAATGATTCCTCATTATAAACGAATTGATCTCGACTAACTGTTTACACCCTTCCAGGAACGAGAATTCCTAAAATGCAGAAAAACGAAGTCAATAGAAACATTGCATAAGTTGCCTGCTTTTCTGTCAAATTAAAGTAGTAAGGCAGGACCCATTTCAAAGTAAGAGGGTTAGGAACTTCCAGAATGCCATCTCCCCTGTCCCTTCCGAACTTGACATGCGGGTACTTTTTTGCTTTCCAGTATACATACATCAAAAAGTTAACCGTGTGTGGAATAAGCATAAT
>MDTP02000277.1 GCA_001714685.2 Methanosarcina sp. Ant1
AAGAAAGCAGCATTATAAAGTATTAAAAGTATCGGCTGAGTTTCGCTTCCCGAGTTTCGCTTCCCGAGTTTCGCTTCGGGAGCACGAGGTCCTTTTCGCTTCGCTCAAGAGGACTAGTGTCGAGTCAACAAAAAAATGTCGTATAAAATAGAATACGACTATTCAGAATCATTCAATCCTTGAGGATTGACTCGACACTAGTGTTATGGCAATTAATTATGAATCACCTGATAAACTCAAAATAACTTTATTACGATGAGAAATTTTCCAGACATTATGTATCATAATTAAATTGTCGTGACACGAGTGCATCGATTCCAAAACAGATGCATAATTCTGTAGTTAATTTTAGTTTTGAACTGAAATATCTACATTAAAATTACTCGAGGTTCTATAAACGCCGCCATCAAGGGCGGACACGGAAAAACTCACTTAACACCCCATAACCGCGGAAACTGTATGAGAAAGGCTGATTTAACAAGTAAGTATTCACCGAGAGACCTTATAGAGCAATTCCGCAAAGTTTACATGATGGATTTATATTGCCAGATGATTTTAACAGAAGTACAAGGAGATTGGTGAAATTGAAAAAAAGTTAAACTTGGAGTTATTCCCTAAATGAGCAGAGTTAAGGTTATAAATGAAATAATTGTCTAAATTATTTAGGAAAACAATCCTTAAAAAAATATTGAAGGATACTATAATTAAAGAATACAGAATATTTAAGCAGTCACCTAAAATGAATCAATAAATACGGCGAAGCAAGCAAAAAATATCACTTCCAATGGAAATTAAGGGGTTTGAATACACAACGTTTTTTATATATAATTTTTATTACACTAAAATGCCCGCACATTATGAAATACATAAAGAAATAGAATAAAAATAGAATTTAAAATACATCTATCGATTAAAAATTGATTTTACGTACGATTTATGTTGGCTTATAATTTTTAATCTGGCAATAATTTTCTTTATGATACAATTTTTTGAATAATTCATTTAAAATAGTTTTCGTTATTAGTAGTTATCGGGATTGGGACTTAAATAGGGGTAATCATCAAATTAAGGAATTTCCTAAGGGTTGCTGATTATTCTTCGAACAGTATGCTTGGGGGAGCAGAATATTTCGAAGAGACTGTATTGGGGGATACAGGAGCAGAGTTTCAGCACCTTTAGGATTCTCATACTGTTTTACTTCTACTTTACCTTCTATTTACCAACCTTCTTTATATATTACTCATACACTTGATGTATAAAATCAAATACAATAGATTTTGTGGTCAAAGTTGCTCCTTAGGCAGTTGAAGGCCTAATGCTACCATTTTTCAGTTCAAATGCGTATGTCTATCCCAATTGCAGAATCAAATTTAATTTTAAGACAGGCTCTTAATAAATTGGAGATGGGATGATGAGAATTTTAGGAAAATCTAGAGGCTGTCTTAAAATTCAAATTAATTCTACAATTAGATAACAAGTACGTTTTATGTTAACTTTAAGGATATCACTTTATCATATAGACCTGTGAGCTTAATTCACAAAATCAAATTCAATAGACACTATGTTTTAAATCTATTTTATAGGTAGTAAAAGATTTAATGCTACGGTTTTTTAAGTCAAATGTGTAATTCTATCCCAATTGTGAGATAAGGTTCAATTTTAAGACACGCTCAAGATTACATAACAAAAATCAAAACCAGAGATTTCATACCCTTTATAAGGTTCCCTCAATCAAAAGCGAATTTCACAAGAGAAGTAGCACACATAATCGAAACTGAGTATAATGTAAACCTTTGTATTAAATTTCCCTTGATGGCCAATTTAATGGTGAAATTAACGTTGTACAACCAGAAGTAAAATATGACCTTGAAGCAAAAGTTGAACAGCTCGAAAAGAAGGTAGATTTACCCTCAGAATTAGAAAAGAAGGAATGGGCCCGCTGAGATTCGAACTCAGGATCCCCGCCGTGTAAAGGCGATGTCATGACCGACTAGACCACGAGCCCATTATGCTGTTGCTCACATTTGCATGATTGCTCCAAATGCAAATCCAAAATGTCACTAGTTATATATATCTCTTTTGTTAGTTTCAGTATTTCCGATTTGTTGCAGTTCCGAATGATCATTCTCATTCATTTCCAATTTTTCCTCAATAGTTGTTGGAAAAAACTTCATCTCATTTATTTTAATTGGCTCTTTGACAATTTTTTGTGGCTTCTTGATTGATTTAGGATCTCATTTGATGTGCTTTAATCTCAAGAACTAACTGTAAAATTCAAAGTATTGCACATGATATATTTATGAGTTTATCCAAAAATCCATTTTATTCTTTATTATTAGGAATTTTCAGGATCGATTTCATGCTTCAGTACTTCACCAACTCGTAAGCAGTGATTATATAATCAGATTTCCAAAATAATAAAAGAGCTATATATATTGAGATAATTTTGCTCAAACTCTATGGTTAAGACAAAACACAAATCAAAAAATATTGGTTTTTGTACTTTGGATGGAGCT
>MDTP02000278.1 GCA_001714685.2 Methanosarcina sp. Ant1
AATATTTTGGCAAAATTAGCATTTATTATCTATTTTTTAGCTTCTAAAGCATTTTCGTCAATTTTGGCAAAACCTCAATTAGGACAAATATTATTTTCACTATTTCAGATAGAATATTATAGGTAATTATTACTTTAGATTCAGGCATTTGGGGTAAACTGCAATAAATAACGGAGAGAAGAGAGAAATATGAAACCTATAACAAAATATTGGATTTTAGTATTTGTTGAAATTTTTATTTATGTACTTTTCATTAACCCCATCATCAAAGACAAATTTTCTGGTCTAATGTGGGTGGCGATTAATGCAATTATATTGGTATTAATAATCTATACCTCTCTAAAATTATCCCGATAAAGAACCATTTTTCTTCTAAAACATTTTTATATAAATCAGTTTTCATCTATTTGTTAAGTAAAAAGCAAATCGATATGCATAAGAACGAGTCCATTGATGCTGATTTACAGGCTTTCTATATGGATCTTTTTTTATTTTGCATTTATCTGCTATTCATCGGTCAACCTTCAATCCATCTATGATGTAGAATAAGTCGTTTTAGGAACGTATAGGTCTAACAACAGAAAGGAATAATGATACTCCATAAAAAAAATCGAACATTTCATTTCAGAGGGAAAAGTGAGATCAAATGAATAAGATCACTGCGGCAAGCTCGTCAAGTGCTTCCCCCACCCCTATTAACTATTATAATGCAGATTATATAAATTAGTTATTTAAAAATCAGATAAAGAAAGGGAATTGAGAGGGAAAGGGAATAATACCAGAAATCTATTTTAATGTAATCGGTAAGGTTGAAAGATAGCTGAATGAAGGGGACAAAATAAAATGGAACTAATAATAGATTCCGAATTTAAAAATTTAATACCTCCAATGAAACCAGAAGAATTTCAGGGCTTAAAAGAGAATATTATGAATAATGGGTATGATATTTTATATCCCATTGTTATTTGGAATAATATTATTATTGATGGTCATAATAGGTATTCAATTTGTAAAGAGTTCAACATTCAGTTTTCTGTATCCGAAAAAAATTTTAATATTCGTTTTGAAGTGATGAATTGGATTATTAATAATCAATTGAATCGAAGAAGTATGACCAATGAGCAGAGATCCTATTTGATTGGAAAGAGGTATCAGGAAGAAAAAAAAGAAGAAGGTAGACCAAAAATAGGAAACAATGTAGTTCCGTTGGTCACTTTACGGCCCAATAATAGTAATATCGAACAAAAAATAGCAGAGAAATACAAAGTAAGTCCTGAAACGGTGCGAAAAGCAGAAAAATTTGCTAATGCAATAGATGAAGTTGCTAATAATGCTAGTATGAATCCTTATAAAATACTTGGTAGAGAAATTAAAGCTACTAGAAAAGATATAGTTGGATTATCTCAACAGTCCGCTGAAGTACAGAAGGAAATTATTGAAAAGGTTGAGAAAAAAGAGATTCCTAGTATTAAAAGTGCGTTGAAAAAAATTGAAGATAAAGTAATTTTTGGTGAAATTAAAGAAGAACTAGATGTAGAGCCGGAAATAGATTACAAAGAAATTGAAGAACGAGAAAATGAATATAGTAGCCCTTATTATTTAGCTGAAAAAATATTCGAGATAATAAATAATTATAAAAAAGAGTATGATGACGTCGATCTGGAATTCATTAAAAATACACTGGAAATTGTAAATGAAAATTTAAATGAACGAGTAAATATGTAAAACCCAAAAATGTTCCTCGCTTTTTTTCCGGTATTTTTGTAAAAAAATTTTTCTACCCAGGCTGTGATATTAAGCTATTCCCTTGGACATTCAAACTTCCACTTTGAGGAAGCATATTACAATATATGATTAGAAGGGGATGACTTAATTACAAAAAATTCGGCTTGTGTTGCAATAAGTGCATAGGTAACCGGCATGGATTTTAATATGGAACAAAAGGGGTCTGATCTTATTGTCTGATATTCTACTCGTTGCTCCCTGCGGAATGAATTGCTGCGTCTGCATGGCTTATTTAAGAGAAAAAAATAAATGTCCCGGTTGTAGGGGGACTGACGTTAACAAACCCTTTACGCGAGTTAAATGTAAACTTAAAACTTGTGAAATTTTAACCAAAAACAAATTAACATTTTGTGTTGAATGTGAAAAATTTCCGTGTGATAATTTAAAACATTTAGATAAAAGATATTCTACCAAATACCATATGAGTATGATCGAGAATCTTGAAAACATTCAAAAACTTGGTATTGGGAAATTTCTTATAAATGAAAAAATAAGATGGACATGCACCGAATGCGGCGGCACAATCTGTGTCCATACAGGCAATTGTTATAATTGCGGTAAAAAAATATGGTAACTATTCAGCCTACTGAAAAAAGTTATAATCTCATCTAAATGCTGCAACTCTCAGAATAATAGCGGCGCTTGATTGAGCGCCGCTAGAATAGCATCCATAGAATTCAAGTCAT
>MDTP02000279.1 GCA_001714685.2 Methanosarcina sp. Ant1
TGGAAGTTTACAAAGAAGACTGCAGATGAGAAGCTGTCCAAATATTATGTTTCATAATTAAATTGTCAAGGTACTAGTGTCGCTTCAATCGTAAAGTATTGAATAATTATGAATTATTATAATCGATTTCATACGTTATTTCTTGGTTGACGCAACACTAGTACCATGAAAACCCAAATATAGAACATATTATTCTGGTGACTTCCATCAGCTGATATTGTTTTGATCAAATTGATGATCCACAATTAAGTTTTCATGGTACTAGCTTGTCTGTCATAAATTTACGATTCAGATTCTTTTAAGATAGGCGTTTTTCACATCCTCGAAGATAAGCACACACTCGTAGCGGGCTTCAAAGCCAGATTCAGGCTAAATATATCAGGCGTGTCTTTTTGGAATAGGTGCGAGGGTGAATTGAGTTTCCTTAGCTTCAGGTTGATTGGTGGTCCACCATTAATTAATTGATGTTATTCCAAAATAATCGAAATACAGTTTCCAGCTCTTCCTACAGTTTCCAGCTCTTTCTTTTCCCACATTTTTGGCTTTGCTGGGGTCAGCCTGCTTTAAGGGCATATAAACGTAAGCAAAGGCCGTGTTGAAGAGAATGTCATGAAAACATCAATCAAAGTATTATTGACGACCGCACTTTTTGGATAGGCTCTTAATCATTCATCCTGAAAAGAAGAGGAATAGATGATTTGATGGAATCAGGAATTATGGAAATGGTTTATATAAATAGACTATTAAAAATATGGGGAAATGAAGTATTTCCCTAAGAGAAACTCCAAGAGTAAGTGGGGATAAAGTGGCATAATTCGAAATTTAGGTCTTAATAATCACCATGCTACCTTATATCCAAAAACCATGTCCAGACATTCTTGACACAGCCCGGAACTCTCGAATTCCTTCATAAAAACTTCGTTTCTGAATTCTTCTTCGTCTACTCTCTCCGCACATAAAGGACATCTACAGTTTTCAACCATAGCAACTTCTCGCCTAAATCCTAATGCTCTTAGAAAGCGATTTTTTTCCATTTTCATGTTGATTACCTCTAAATTCCATTATACAATATGTCGCTTCCATGCAACCACCCAAAAAAGTTAGAAGCAAAAACTCAGGGGGTTCAATTATCTCAACTAAGATGCTAATGCTATGTGGTATCCAAATCAATAACGTATGAGACTTTTTTATATTTTATGGTATCGCTAAAATTTACCATTAATTCCTTTGCAATTGAATGCATTTATCAAAAACTCAGGAAATAACAAAAAGTCTCTAACTTTTCTTTCCGCCTTTATTTGTTACATTTTTTGAATTCTGACCAAATATTCAAAATTCAATTTCAAGTATTCCAATTTTTCGAGATTTTGCAGCTTTTATTAGTTATTATGATTTCAATTAATCCATTCTCAGGTTACCAGTTAACAATTATGTCTCACATACTTATCAATCTTAACCTTGCAGAGTGAAAGTATTTTTTGTATAGCCTGGGGCAGCTGTTCCGACTCGATTGGTTTATGATGCTGAAAATCTTCCCAGAAAAGTTCTAAAAAGAATAGGTTGAACAATACATCCATTTGTCATAATGAATTTTATAAATAAATTCAATATCATGGATATTGATTTTGTAACCTGAATGGAAATACTTAGGAATAGCTAGAAAATAACTTCGAGTTTTCACTTTGGGAATAGCTCTATAATTCCATTTCCCTAAATAATCATCAAAGACAATATCGGTAACCAAATACATGAAATTATATTTTTGTCATTCCTTTGCATAAAAAATAGCATTTTTTGACATTTTGTATTTTAACTAATTGCAAATGGTGTTATATAGTGTGGTGTTGTGGGGGTGTTACTATGGCAGATTTTGATATGATTGCGTATACTGATGGAGCGTGTAAGGGCAATCCAGGTATAGGTGGTTGGGGTGTTAATCTTGCATATAAAAATGGCAGTAGCGAGTTCTATGGAGGCGAACACAATACCACAAATAATCGTATGGAATTAACAGCTGCGATTAAAGCTATAGAAGCTTGTAAAGAGCAACCTTCAACTGTTCTTGTCTATACGGATTCTCAATATGTAATGAAAGGGATCACAGAATGGATCAAAGGATGGAAGAAAAAAGGATGGAAAAACGCTAAAGGAGAACCAGTAAAGAATCTAGATCTCTGGAAACATTTGGATGAACTTTGTAGTATGCATAACACATCATGGAAATGGGTTCGTGGTCATAATGACAACCCTGGAAATGAACGGGCTGATATATTAGCGAATAAAGGAATAGATAAATTGAGATGTGAAAAATGAGTGAAGAATTTTTGCTTGAAATTACAACTTGATTTTAAGCTCTCAGATGACTTCAATCCTCTATGGATTCCTCTAAGAGCGTGTCTTAAAATTAAACTTGATCACACAATTGGGATAGGATTCATTTACTTGAACCGCAGAACTGTAGCATT
>MDTP02000280.1 GCA_001714685.2 Methanosarcina sp. Ant1
AAAAATCCTTTAAGGACAATCGCCCAAGGGCTCTGGTCCAGATGGCAACGGGTTCCGGAAAAACCTATACTGCTATAACCTTCATCTACAGATTACTAAAATTTGCGGATGCCAAAAAGGTGCTGTTCCTTGTTGATACCAAAAACCTTGGCGAGCAGGCAGAGCAGGAATTCATGGCTTATGTGCCCAATGATGATAACCGCAAATTTACAGAGCTGTACAACGTGCAGCGCTTACGTTCCAGTTATATCTCATCGGACAGTCAGGTGTGCATTTCCACAATCCAGCGGCTTTACTCTATTTTGAAGGGTGAAGAGCTGGATGAAAAAATTGAAGAAGAAAATCCTGCCGAGAGAGGGTGGCAGCCAAAGGAGCCGCTTCCTGTAGTGTATAATGAGAAGATCCCCATCGAAGAATTTGATTTTGTGGTCATAGACGAGTGCCACCGCTCCATATACAACCTGTGGCAGCAGGTGCTTGATTATTTCGATGCTTTTTTGATAGGCTTGACAGCCACGCCGGATAAACGCACTTTCGGATTTTTCAATGAGAATGTTGTGAGTGAGTACAGCCATGAAGAAGCTGTTGCAGATGGCGTGAATGTTGGTTATGATGTGTACACCATCGAGACTGAGATTAGCAAAAACGGGGCAAAAATAAATGCCAGAGAGTTTGTGGACAGAAGGGAGAAGCTTACCCGTAAAAAACGCTGGGAACAACTGGACGAGGATTTCACCTATACTTCCAAGAAGCTGGACAGAGACGTGGTCAATCTCAACCAGATACGGCGTGTGATACGGACATTCAAGGAGAAGTTACCTGAGATCTTCCCTGGCAGAAAGGAAGTTCCAAAAACCCTGATCTTTGCTAAGAAT
The DNA here is from genome assembly GCA_001714685.2 of Methanosarcina sp. Ant1. GTDB lineage: Archaea > Halobacteriota > Methanosarcinia > Methanosarcinales > Methanosarcinaceae > Methanosarcina. Next base: position 876 of record MDTP02000280.1, read on the forward strand.
GACATCCATGCCGATGATATTATCAATATACTGAGGGAAGAATTTGGAGAAGGCAATGCCTTTTGCAAGAAAGTGACTTACAAGACGGAAGAAGACCCAAAATCGGTATTGTCGGATTTCCGGAATCTTTACAATCCAAGAATAGCAGTTACAGTGGACATGATTGCTACGGGTACGGATGTTAAGCCTCTGGAATGCCTGCTGTTTATGAGGGATGTCAAAAGTCTCAATTATTTTGAGCAAATGAAGGGACGAGGTACACGAACCCTGGGCTTCGATGACCTGAAAAAGGTGACAACATCGGCTATTTCGGCTAAGACACATTTTGTAATTGTGGATGCAGTTGGCGTTACAAAGACGATGAAAACCGACAGCCGGCCTCTTGAACGCAAGAAAAACACGTCGCTGAAAGACCTGCTGGCAGCAGTAACCTTTGGTGCTCAGGATGAAGACCTCTATGTTTCACTGGCTTCCCGGCTTGCAAGGCTGAATAGACAGATAAGTGATGACGAAAGAGCTACTTTTGCTGAAAAGGCTAACGGAAAGGCCCTCAATCAGACTGTTAAGGACCTGCTCAATGCATATAACCCTGATATCATTGATTCCAGAGCTTCTGAGATTAAACAGCATCAACCGGAAATATCGGAAGCTGATTCAAAGAAAAAGGCACAGGAGAGTCTGATTGATGTTGCCAGGTCCACCTTTAGCGGAGAGCTGAATGAGTATATCGAAAATGTTCGCAGAGTCCATGAGCAGATAATTGATACCGTGAACACCGACACTGTTCTCAGAGCAGAATGGGACAAGGACGCTGTAGTAAAGGCGGATGAGCTGGTCAATGATTTTAAGGCATATATGGAAGCTAACAAAGACGAAATAACAGCCCTGAGAATCTTCTACAACCAGCCATACCAGCGCAGGGAAGTTACCTTTACGATGATAAAAGAAGTCCTGAATAAACTGAAACTGGAAAAGCCCTATTTTGCTCCCTTCAGGGTATGGCAGGCTTATGAACAACTGGAAAAGGTGAACGGAAATTCTCCGAAAAATGAACTCACAGCCCTAGTTTCCCTGATCCGCAGAATAACCGAAATCGATCCTGTGCTAACGGCCTACGACCAGACCGTGAACCGGAACTTCCAGGACTGGGTATTTAAAAAACAGGCTGGAACCCTGAAATTCAACGATGACCAGATGAACTGGCTCCGCATGATAAAAGATTATGTTGCAACCAGCTTCCACCTGGAAATAGACGACCTTGATTACACTCCTTTTGATGCTCTTGGTGGGCGCGGCAGAATGTACCAGCTTTTTGGTGATGAGATGAATATGGTTATCAGTGAATTGAATGAGGCACTGGCGGCGTGAAGATAAAAGAAAGAGTAGGATGGGCGTAAAGTTCGGGGAAAACTGTGGTGAAAACTGTGGGGAAATAGTTTTCAGGATGGCCATTCAGCTCTTCAGTTCTAACTTACATATAATCGAGTCAGATATTTACATTGTAGCTGCGCTTCGAATTTAGGTTTAAAGGATATTTAAAGGAAAGGACGATGGCTACAGGTGCTCCGCCTAAGAATAATAT
>MDTP02000281.1 GCA_001714685.2 Methanosarcina sp. Ant1
AGATTAATATTTAACATGAGATATAAAAAGAACTCAAAGTATATAAATGACTCACAACTAAGTTGTCATGGTACTAGGACAGAGTTTCTAGCTGTAGGTGTGATAATTTTCGTTGTGGGATGGGTGTTTGTAGTGTGGGCAATGGTCGAAAATAAGTTTTTCGAAGCGGCGGTCCGAGTTCAAAAGGAGCGGGAGCACAGCGTTGTTTCTACAGGGCCTTACACCATCGTCAGGTATCCTGGATATGTCGGCATGATTCTGTATTATGGTTGTGCGCCGTTCATCATTGGCTCTCTTTACGGGCTGATCCCTGCACTAGTACTTGCGGTTGCTTTTGTTTTCCGCACATATTTTGAAGACAGGATGCTCTACGAGGAGCTCTCAGGATATGAGGAATATACCAGGAAGGTAAGGTATCGGCTTGTGCCGTTTATTTGGTGAGGACCTGGTGAAGAAAAAACGGCATGCAGAAGAGAAAGGAATGATCGCCTGCATTGAGAGACTTTGATGCAGTCATTACAAATATAAAGAGAGTCAGAAGCTACAGAAGAGGGTAATATTGAGATATCCAACGGATATGGTTGAAACTAAAATTAATACAGGCAATTTAAGGTGAGTGTTCATTATTGTTTTACATTACGGCTTTTAAGGTTATTTAATGAAGTTTACTATACATCTGTATTAAATTGTAATATGTGGTAACTTTCAAAACACCCTCGATCTTGAAAACGAGACTAATCCATGTAGTTAATAGAGATTAATTATTTATATAGCACGAGTTATTTATTTAATCGGTTTATATTAAAATGTTTTTATTAAATTAAAAATATTATGAATCGGTTCAAAAGCCGATTTCACACACGGGGGGTAAAGAATGAAAATGAAATTTATAACTTCTCTGCTAGTACTGTGCTTAGCCTTGTCTCTTGTACCTGTGCAAGCACAAACTGATGCAAATGGTATGGATAAAGCCATGAAAGCGGATAAGATGTCCGAGAGCATGGATAAAATGACCGTAATTATGATCGGAAAAACGAATGGAACCATTACATATAACCTGGATGGAATGGCCGGGAAAACGGGTAAAACGAATAGAACCATTACACGTAAAATGACCGGAGACATGATTGTAGTTAAGGACATAAGCAACAAGACCGAAAACATAATCATTATCGGAAAAATGGATGGTATGACCAAAAAAGTGGTAATTCACGGAAAAATGGATAATATGGGTATGGCCGGAAAAATGGATAATATGGGTATGGCCGGAAAAATGGATAATATGGATATGGCCGGAAAAATGGATAATAGGGGCATGGCCGAAAAAATGGATAAAAAGACTGTAGTTGTGACTGGAGACATCAAGTGCGACATGGCCGGAAAAATGGCTATTATCGGAAAAATGAGTGACATGAAAGAAGTGGTCGGTGAAAATGAAGATATGGCCGGAATGGCCGGATACAAGGCCGGAGCAGTCGGATATAAGAGTGAAGATATGGCCGGAGTTGCTGGAGCTAAAGCCGGAGCAATCTTGTCTAAAGATAAAAATATGACAGGAAAGATGGATGATAAGGAGAATATGGTTGGAGAAATGGATAAAAATGTAATCGCGACTGCAACTATGAGATGTAACATGACAGGAAAAATGGTTATTATTGGAAGAATGAGTGACATTAAAGCAATGACTGGATATGAAAAAGAAGATATGACCGGAATTGCTGGAGCTAAAGCCGGAGCAGTCGGATATCAGGATGAAGATAAAACCGGAATTGCTGGAGCTAAAGCAGGAGCAGTCGGATATCAGGATGAAAATATGGCCGGCGTGGCCGGATACAAAGCAGGAGCGGCCGGATATAAAGACGAAGATATTACTTTAATCATGACTGGAGTCGTTAAATGTAAAATAACCGGAATCAACATGGTTGTAATCGGGGAAATGGGTGAGATGGCCGGATACAAAGCAGGTATGGATGGAGCCGGTATGGCCGGATATAAGGCCGGAGCAGTCGGGTATAAAGATGAAAATATGACCGGAACCCAGACTTGAATTACCGGAGAAAGCCAGACTGAAAAGATGAGGATACGATGGGTACTGGAAATAAGGGCTGTTAAATTACCGGCAGTATAACTGGAAAGGGATCAGCGGAAAAGTACTCTTAACAAGATATGGATTAGGAAGCAGTCTTGAAGAAGTATGAATGAATATTGATACTTTAAATAGGCGTTCCAATTTAAGATCAGCTTAGATTAAGAGCTGAAAACGTTTAGCGTTTACAGTTCTTTATTCTTAATTTTCTATTTTTCCTGACATCTATGACTTCTTCTACGCTCCTTCTTATAAGCTAGTTCCAAGTCAGAATTCGCTTTTTGAATCTAGTACCTTGACAATTTAATTATGAAACATAATATTTGGACAGCTTCTCATCTGCAGTCTTCTTTGTAAACTTCCA
>MDTP02000282.1 GCA_001714685.2 Methanosarcina sp. Ant1
CATTGTTCCTTTTTATTTCAAGTTCGCCATCTAACTGTTCTACAAGGGAAGTTACCAGATGAAGCCCAAGACTATCAAGATTTTCAATATCAAAATTTTTATGAATGCCCACGCCATTGTCCGAAACGGATAGAATAAGACTTATACTCTTACAGCCTTCGCATTTACTTTCTTCCCCGACATCTATGAAATCTTCTTTTTCTTCTCTATAGAGTTTGATTCGGATTTCTCCTTTGTCTCTATCAGGAAATGCGTGTTTGAAAGAGTTTGATATAAGTTCGTTGATGATTGTTCCTAATGGAATTGCAGTATCCATATCAAGGAAAAAATCTTCTTCGAGATCCTTATTTAAACTGATATCGGTATTTCCGAGCCTGTAAGTCGATAAAAGATTATCAGCGAGTTTCTTGATATACTCTGAAAAGTTTATAGTTTCGAATCCACCGCCCTTGTACAGTTCCTCATGGATGAGGGCCATAGATATAACTCTGTTCTGGCTTTCCGTGAATGCATCTATCACTTCTGAGTCCTTAATATCATTTCTGTCTTTAAACTTATTAGCCTGAAGGTCAAGCAAGGAGGAGACCACCTGAAGGTTATTTTTAATTCTATGGTGAATTTCCTTTTCTCGTGCAATCTCGAAATTTGCAAGGGTTTGTTCGGCTTCTTTTCGCCTGGTAATGTCAGTAAGCATGCTCATCGAACCCACAAACTCGCCATCTTTATCAAAAAGGGGTTTAGCATTTATAAACATCCAAAGGAGTGAGCCATCTTTGCGTATTAATTTCAATTCATAGCTATCATCGATACCCAGGTACCTACTTTTCAGATTCAATTTGACGATAGCTTTAGCTTCTTCTTTTAGAAAATCCCATACAGGTCTACCAATACTCTCTTGCAAAGTGTACCCGAGCATATCTGCCAGTTTCTTATTAGCATAAGTGATTAATGCTTCATTGTTAATTATGAGTATACCCTCATTGGCTGTTTCTACAATGTTACGGTATTTTTCTTCACTTTCACGAAGTTTTTCTTCTACTCTTTTTCTTTCGGTTATATCTCTGGCAATGATCGAGACAGCAGTTAGCTTTCCAGAGGCGTCAAAAACAGGAGAAAGGTTTAATGAAACATCTATTAGCTTCTCGTCCTTTCTTAACCGAGAAGTCTCGTAATGGTGGATCTTTTCCCCCTGTTTAATCATCTCGGTAAATTTTTTTGGTTCTTTATCTGAATGGGATGGAGTCAGGATGGATATAGGCTTCCCTAAAACTTCTTCAGCGGAATAACCGTAAACTTGCTCTGCGCCTTTATTCCAGCTGGTAATAGTACATTCCAGGGACTTAGTTATGATAGCATCGTTTGATGATTCCACTATATTTGCTAAGTTCCTAATTTTTTCTTCATATTTTTTACGTTCAGTAATATCCTGAACTATTCCTCTCATTTTAACGGGGCTATTTTTCTCGTTAAAAATAACTTCGGATTGCATGTGGACTGTGCGTTCTTCCCCATCAGCTAAGACAATCTTGAAATCAATACTAACAGGCTTTTCTTTTTTACCTATCTTGGCGGCATTCCTGACATAATCTCGATCTTCAGAGTGTATATAATTTAAAAATTCTTCGTAACTTGGAGTCAGACATTGAGGACTACATCCAAAAATACGATACATTTCATCAGACCAGTTTGCTTTATCGGTCGCAATGTCCCATTCCCAATTTCCAATGTGAGCCATTCTTTGGGCTTCAGCAAGACCTTTTTCATTTTCTTTCAATGAATTGTACGCTATATTAAGCTCTGATGTACGTTCTTCAACTAAATTTTCCAAATTGTCGAGCGTTTCTTTCAACTTAGCTTCTGCTTCCTTAATATCGGTAATATCACGAGAAATAGCAAGAACAGAGATTATTTTGCCATCAGCAAACTCTGGTACTATTATTGTGTTAAAATAATATTTTTTTTCTTGAAGCGATATATATTCGTACTCCAATGTTTCGGTTTTTCCTTTGATAAAAGTATTTTCTAGATGTTCGTCCCAGAATTTCGCTTTTTTAGGATCCCTTCCTAGTTCAACTTGAGTTTTTCCAATTATTTTTTCTAAGGAAATATCGTAAGATTCCACAGCAGCAGGATTCGCATATATATGGCGATGTTGTCTATCAAAGCGGGTAACTATGTCAGGGGAATTTTCAGCCAATGCACGAAAACGTATTTCACTCTCCTGCAATGACTTCTCAGCCCGCTTGCGCTCAGTAATATCGGTAAGCATTGCCAGGGAGCCTGTAAACTTGCCGTCGTTATTAAATGAGGCTTTAGCATTTACAAGCGCCCATAAGGATGACCCGTCCTTACATATTAATCCCAATTCATATACCTGATTAATTCCCTGCTTCCTTTTTTCCAGATTCAGTTTGGGAATAACCTTACTTTCTACATCGATAAAATC
>MDTP02000283.1 GCA_001714685.2 Methanosarcina sp. Ant1
TACAGAAATTACAGCTTCAGGACCAGCTTCATAGATAACAAAAATCTCTTCACGTGTAAGCATAATAACGAAACAAATAGGATTCAATTTATATGCAATTTTTCCTCGAAACGAGAAAAAATTGTAGCCTTTGAAAGGCTATCTGAATAGTTACTTATTTCATTTGCAAGAATATCGGGGTCCGGGAGATTGTCCAGATCAGCAAGGCTTTTGTCTTTGAGCCAGAATATATCCAGATTCGTTTTATCCCTTGCTACAATTTCATCATAGCTGAATTTACGGAACCTGTCCTCGAGAGATTCTTCATTCCAGGTCTCTTTACGACTGTGGCGATTTTCAGGATTGTAGCATTTGATGAAGTCTTCCAGATCTGAAAACTTCATTGGATTCTTTTTCAAGGTGTGATGCACGTTGGTGCGGTAGTCATAGATCCACACTTCTTTTGTCCAGGGATCTTTTGCTGCTGGTTTTGCTTCAAAGAAAAGCACATTTGCCTTTACGCCATTCGCATAAAAGATACCTGTCGGGAGGCGTAGTATTGTATGCAGGTCGGTGGTCTCAAGAAGTTTTCTGCGGATGGTTTCTCCAGCTCCGCCTTCAAACAGGACATTATCCGGCAATACCACTGCTGCCTGACCACCGGTTTTGAGGATTGTATGAATATGCTGTACAAAGTTTAGCTGCTTGTTGCTTGTGGTGGTCCAGAAGTCCTGACGGTTGTAAGTAAGATCTTCTTTTTCCTGCTCTCCTTCTTCGTTGGTGAAGGTCATGCTGCTCTTTTTTCCAAAAGGCGGGTTGGTGAGGATGTAATCGTAACGGAAACCCGGATCAGCTATGAGAGCATCGGAATTGGAGATCATAGGCTCCCCGTCTATTTCCCCGATGTTGTGCAGGAACATGTTCATCAATGCAAGCCTTCTGGTTCCTGCGACTATCTCGTTACCCCCAAAGGTTTTGTTTTTCAGGAAGCGGTTCTGTTCACGGTCCAGCTGGTGACGTGATGTCATGAAGTCGTAGGCTGCTAAAAAGAACCCGCCTGTTCCACAGCAAGGATCTCCGATTGTCTTCGTGGGTTGAGGTTGCAAGCACTGAACCATTGCCTTGATGAGCGGCCTTGGGGTAAAGTACTGGCCGGCTCCGCTTTTTGTGTCCTCTGCATTCTTCTGCAAGAGCCCTTCGTAGATCTCTCCCTTTGTATCCACACCCATCATGACCCAGCTTTCTTTGTCGACCATATCAATGACCTTATACAGCATGGCCGGATCGCTGACCTTGTTCTGAGCTTTGAGGAATATCTGCCCAAGCATCCCCGTCTTTTTCCCCAGCTCTTCCAACAGCTTCTTGTAGTGAATATCGAGTTCTGCCCCTCGCTGTTGTTTCAGTCTATCCCAGGTGTATTCCTCCGGGATACCGACATCCCTATTGTACGGCGGCTTCCTGTACTCTTCAGCCATTTTCAGGAATATGAGATAGGTCAACTGTTCCAGATAATCGCCATAGCTCACGCCTCCGTCCCTCAGGACGTTGCAGAAGCTCCAGACTTTGGAAACGATGGATGATGTATTATTTTCAGACATGATTTGGATCCTTTAGATGAGAGTAGTATTTTTGGTTAGGGCTGGTTGGTTTTTCAGGGATTGTAAGCAAGAGTTTTCCTTCCTGAATTAGCGGATTGAGGATTTCCAGCCTGAAGTATTCTCTGTCTTTCAATCCCATAAACTCTTGAATTTCAACTCTGCTTCTTGGTTCGATGCAATACTCCAGCAATGCAGCTATTTTATTTGTTTCATCTTCCAGAGTAGCTTGCGGGGTAGCTTGCGGGGTAGCTTGCGGGGTAGCTTGCGGGGTAGCTTGCGGGGTAGCTTGCGGGGTAGCTTGCGGGGTAGCTTGCGGGGTAATACAGTATCAGTAAAGGTATCATTTACAGTATCAATGGATCTTCTTCCCATCCCTTACTTTCTCAGCCTTTATTCTCTCCACCAAAACCTCAGCCGGCTCCCAATCCTCTGCCCTTCGAACCTCTGCCAGCTCCCTTTCATTAAGCAACTTCCCCTCAAATGCCTTTTTCAAAATACTCTGCCTCAGTGCTTCGGCTATTACCAGATTATCTTCAATGTCCTGCTCCACCTTATCACAGATTGAAAGGCGTGTTTCGATTTCCTGAACGATGGCTTGTTGTTCGGGTATGGAACAAAAGGGGAATGGATAATTCCTAAGCTTTTCACCGTTTATATTTGATTGATTAACACCATCAGTTTTTACGGAATTGAGCTTATGCCATTTTAGTTAATGTCCCTTATTTTGGAATAATGAATGTTAAAAAGATCTATTTTTTAAAAAAATTATGTTAAAACACTTTAATCTCAAATTAAAGTTAAATAGAAAGGATTATACCTAATTAAACCAATATTATGTCGCCAAACAAATAATTGGGCTCTAA
>MDTP02000284.1 GCA_001714685.2 Methanosarcina sp. Ant1
GCTTCATTGACCAGTTTTCTCCCTTCAAGATAACAAACAGTAGAAGAAGCAATTTTTTCAACTTCTTCATCATCTCCAATTTTCCCTAATTTTTCAATAGCTTTAATCGCTTTTTCGTATCCAATTGCCCGTTTTTTCGAGTCTTTTTCCCACCGGATATCTTTCATCACGTAGTCCACATAAGCACTAAAACCGGCTTCCATTACCAGTTTTCTTTCATGCCTGAGTCCATATGTGATAAAGAACTCCTGATTTTCTTTGCAGAGCTGATATGACTCTTCCAGATATTTCATCTGCTTACGGTAGTTTGTTTCTTCTTCTGCAAGGTCTAAATTAAGTTGTATAATTCTTATTATCGCCTGGGATTTCCTTCCAATTGTCAAATACTGCATAGGCTCAGTAAAAATTTCAAGAGTTTCTTCGTACCTTTCTTTCGCCTCTTCGATGCGCCCCATATTTTTAAGCAAGGCACCTAAATTGTTGAGTATCATTGCTACATCTGATTGGTACACGACGTTTCCAGGGTCTGTTTTAAGGAGTTTTTCATACATTTCGAGCGCTTTTTCGTACCTTTCTTTCGCCTCATCGATGCGCCCCATATTTTTAAGCAAGGCACCTAAATTGTTGAGTATCATTGCTACATCTGATTGGTACACGACGTTTCCAGGGTCTGTTTTAAGGAGTTTTTCATACATTTCGAGCGCTTTTTCGTACCTTTCTTTCGCCTCATCGATGCGCCCCATATCAGAAAGCAAGGTCCCTAAATTGTTGAGTGTCATTCCTACATCTGATTGGTACACGACGTTTCCAGGGTTTGTTTTAAGGAGTTTTTGCCTCATTTCGAGCGCTTTTTCGTACCTTTCTTTCGTCTCTTCGATGCGCCCTATATTGTTAAGCAATGCACCTAAATTGTTGAGTGTCCCACCTACATATGATTGGTACACGACGTTTTCGGGGTCGTTATTGAGGAGTTTTTGCCTCATTTCGAGGGCTTTTTCGTATCTCCCTTTCGCCTCATCGATGCGCCCCATATCAGAAAGCAAGGTCCCTAAATTGTTGAGTGTCATTCCTACATCTGATTGGTACGAGACGTTTTCGGGGTCGTTATTGAGGAGTTTTTGCCTCATTTCGAGGGCTTTTTCGCACCTATCTTTTGCCTCATCGATGCGCCCCATATCTTTAAGCAAGGTCCCTAAATTGTTGAGTGTCATTGCTACATGTGATTGGTACACGACGTTTCCGGGGTCTGTTTTAAGGAGTGTTTCATACATTTTGAGCGCTTTTTCGTATCTCCCTTTCGCCTCATCGATGCGCCCCATATTGTTAAGCAAGATCCCTGAATTGTTGAGTGTCATTGCTACATGTGATTGGTACACGACGTTTCCGGGGTCTGTTTTAAGGAGTTTTTCATACATTTCGAGGGCTTTTTCGTATATCCCTTTCGCCTCATCGATGCGCCCCATATCAGAAAGCAAAGTCCCTAAATTGTTGAGTGTCCCTCCTACATATGATTGGTACGAGACGTTTTCTGGGTCGGTTTCGAGAAGTTTTTGGAAGATTGAGAGGTTCAGCTCATAGCAACTTTTTGCTTGAAGAAAGCGTCCCATGTTAGAGAAAATGTTTCCAAGAGCGAAGATGTCTTTGAGATTCATTTTAAGATTTGACTGGTAAAATTCGTTATCAGGATCTTTCGAGAGGAGATCCTCAGTAGCTTTTAAGGAAAGGGTATGGATCTTGAGAGCTTCTTCGTATGCACCTGAGATCTGCATTAGATGTCCCTTTATTGTCTGGACAGAGAGCAAAAGATCATATGCTTTCGCTTTCAGTGATGCTTCTTCGGCTTTTTCGAGCTCTTTTAAGGCTTCCTTGTTTTTGCCTTCTTGCATTAGGGATATGGTCTTTTTAAAATGCCTTTCTGCTGAATCTCTTAACCTCTTGGACATAGTAAAAGAATGAATTCAAGGTAGCTTAAAGGTTGTGTTTTTTTACGCTGCAAATGTAACAAAAAATTCGAGAATGAGAAATTATTTGCTTCTTTTTCTTTTAATTCAGGAAAAAGCCGCGCCAGAGGCGCGTGTACAAATTCGGGCTCAAAAAGCTGATTACTGTTTACGGTGTTAGATTTCAGAGGGATTCGAGTTTTTCCTGCGTGAAGCTGAGTTCTTCCTTGAGCTTTTTGTTTACAGGGTCTTTTTTGCTCAGGGGTTCCAGGATTTCAAGAGCTTTTTTGAAGTTCTCTTTTGCCTCTTCTTTTTGCCCTTTTTCAGAAAACATGGTTCCGAGGTTGTTGAGTGTTGTTCCTACATCTAATTGGTATATCACGTTTTCTACATCCGTTTTGAGGAGTTTTTGCCTCATTTCGAGGGCTTTTTCGTACCTTTGTTTTGACTCTTCGATGCGCCCAATATCTGAAAGTAA
>MDTP02000285.1 GCA_001714685.2 Methanosarcina sp. Ant1
TTGAGTAAGTAAAAATAAGAGAAATGAAAAAACAGTAATGGACGACGCATAGGATTTCTTAACCGATGACCAATGGAATCTATTTCAATTGTTTTCATAATTGATACACAAACAAAGTGCTGTATAATTACTTTATTGGAATATTTTATGAATTGTTATTCTCACTTTTATTTCTATCATTTGTAAGATATGCATTTTGTTGTAAGATCAAAAGTGTTTGACATACTTTTTCTGGCTCTTCTTTGTTTTGTGTGGATATCCTCATAAAAACCAACGTGGTCTTGAATTGAAAATCATCTTATCCATAGAGAATGACGAAGAGCCTTAATCCTAACACCTGGAATCGTCTTTCCTTCTCTTTTAAACCTATATGTCCCTTCCCTATCAGGATCATTGCTTTCTATAATTCCCTCTTTATACCAATCTTGTTTAATTGCGGAAGGATTAAATTTTTCATCTTTTATTTTTGTAGTAAAATTCCATATATGAACGTAGTATTCCTATGCAATGCAAATTAAGAGGCGTCATAAAAGTAGCAATTACAGAAAAACGAAATTACGTTCTTAGATTACGAAATGAAAGATGCAATTATATAATCCAATTGTTTACTATTAATTACAGTAAATAAAAGAGATAAGGAACTGAACAAAAAACAAATTAAGCCTCGGGCGGGATTTGAACCCGCGACCTCGTCCTTACCAAGGACGCGCTATACCCCTAAGCCACCAAGGCACTGTTGCTCAAAGAGCATCTCCAAAATATCACAGCAGAGATATAAAGGTTTCGACTGACACGAAAAACAGGGGGAAAATACCCCTACTGTTTAAAAATCTGCTAATAAAGTTCAAAAAAAATAGAGATATTGGTTTCAATAAATGCCTGTATAAAACCTGTATATTTGAAGTTATTACTCAGTTCTCTTTTCCATTATAAACTCCAGCGTTTATCTATCGGGAAGCGCTCATTGATCCACATGAGAGTATAGTTGTTGTGGACTATCTTGTAGGAACGGGAAAGGACAGGTATACCATCGAAAGTAGGTTCTCCTTCCAGAACTTCGAGTTCGCCCATGTCGCGCCTGGTCTCGAGGTTGTGACTGCGCAGAATCCGGCCTATCGGGATATCCGCACGCATGAGCTGTTCTCGCATGGTTTCAGGCATGCGTTCGAGGGGTGAGAGGGACCTTGCATAGACAAAAACCGTATCTCCTGCAGAGAGCCGGACTACCCTGTTATTTACCTCACTGCCTTCTTCTATTCCCAGAAGGGCAGCCGTCTCCCTGTCGGCTTTAACTGTGTACTGTGACTCGGTTGTTACACTTACTGGATTTCGGGTCATAATCTCCAGTAGAAAGGTCACTGATCCGTCAGTCCCACAGCAGACCCGGAGGCAGGTGGGAATTTCAAGACTCTTAAGTTTTTCCAGAAAATCTGTGCTCAAAAAGATACCTCCCCGGGTAAGGGCTTTTAGATGATGACGATATAAAAATAAGAATGAGCCGTCAGAGCTTTTATTCCTCTCCGACTTCTTTTTTGGCATTTTTTAAGCGTTCTTTTGCCGTGTATCCGGTAGCTTTGTAAAGGAAATCCCGGAAAGCCTTATTGGTCTGCAGGACAATTTCGTCATTTGTTACGGTTTTGTCGGAAACCGTTTCCACACGGAGCATTTTATTCTCTATCGAGACCTTTATCTTTGACATAGCTCCGTATGCTGTCTCAAGGAATTCTCCATTTCGGGAGATTTCTCCGGGGAAACATTCCTGCATTACTGAGTATATCCTGTCAATTTCAGGCTTAAAGCCGCGTTTCAATTTATACAGTTGCATTGATATCCTCTTATAAGAGATTTCTATCTAAGATAAAGTTTGCTTAGAATCGATTTGCTTAGGACCTTCCTCCTGACTCCGGCACATTCGGATTAAATAAGAGAAAAGGTCAGCTATTTCAGAGTGTGGTTTCTAATATTTCAGTTCTGCTCATATTTAACACTGATTATTAATATTTGAATATTTTTCAAAAGATTCTTAAATTATCTTAAATATGGCTTCACTTTTCTTTACAACATATACATTTAATTTTTCGATTGTAATGTATAATAAAGGGGTACTGCTTAAAGATTAGAATAGCCTCTAAAAAACAGAAATTTCCGGCTTCTGTAAATGGATGCTTCTGTAAATGGATGTTTCTGTAATGGATGTTTCTGTAATGGATGTTTCTGTAAATGGATGTTTCTGTAAATGGATATACCACTATTAGAAGCAATAATAATATGATCACGCGATAATAACAATCATAATATAATCATAATATAATCATAATATAATCATACTTCATTTGTCATCGGTTAACGAATTTTATGCACAACTTCGAATACCACGTGTAGTGATTTTCCGACTTGAATGTTG
>MDTP02000286.1 GCA_001714685.2 Methanosarcina sp. Ant1
CTTTTTCTTTTCGATTTAACGTTTGCCTATATTTTTTTGTTTATTTAAGGTTTTTTAATATCGCACTTTGTCGCACTGTGTTATAATGTATAGTGTAGGGGGCAATTGTGTATGAGATTGAAAGTTACAAAATCTAAAAATGCAGCTTCTCTTTATGTTATTAAATCTGTTTATAATCCAAAAACTCAATCTAACTCTTCAAAGATTGTTGAAAAACTCGGAACCGAAGCAGAACTAAGAGAAAAGCTTAACGGAGCGGATCCTTATAAATGGGCAAAAGAATACATACAAACGTTAAATCGAAAAGAAAAAGAACAAAGCAGAAAAGTCCTTGTTCCATTTAAGCAAACAACTTTGATCACAAAAGATCAGCAACATTTTTTCAATGGTGGTTATCTTTTTCTGCAGAAACTGTATCACGAATTGGGTATTAACCACATCTGTAAAGATATTTCGGAAAAATACAAATTTACTTTCAATCTAGATTCTATTCTTTCTCGATTGATTTATGGCCGTATTATATTCCCAGCTTCAAAACTCAGTACATTTCAGCTTTCAGATTCTTTTCTAGAACAGCCGGATTTTGAACTGCATCACGTTTACCGCGCCCTTGAATTTATTTCAAAGGAAAATGATTTTATTCAGTCGGAACTTTATAAAAATAGTCTGTCTATTTCAAAACGAAATGATAAGATACTTTATTATGACTGCACGAATTATTTTTTTGAAATCGAACAAGAGGATGGTCTAAAACAATACGGTCCTTCTAAAGAACACAGACCAAATCCAATTGTGGAAATGGGATTGTTTATGGATGGAGATGGAATTCCTCTCGCATTTTCTATTCATGCTGGTAACGTAAATGAGCAGCTTACACTGAAGCCTTTAGAAGAACAGATTATTAAGGACTTTTCTTTGTCGAAGTTTATTGTCTGTACGGATGCAGGGCTTTCTTCTACTAAAAATCGTAAATTTAACAACATTAATGAACGCGCCTTTATTACAACGCAATCCGTAAAAAAACTAAAGAAGCACCTAAAAGAATGGGCGCTTTCCAGCGATGGATGGTTGTTGGACGGAAGTAATAAAAAATATGATATTAGGAAACTTGAAGAATCGGAAGAGGCCATTGATGCCTATAGAAATTCCACCTTCTACAAAGAACGATGGATAATAGAAGATGGATTGGAGCAAAAATTAGTTGTCACCTTCTCTTTAAAGTACAAGTTTTATCAGAAACAGATACGTGACAGGCAAGTGGAACGAGCCGTTAAGACGATTAAAAATAACCCCGCTTCTTTAAAAAAACATCGCCAGAACGATTACAAGCGTTTCATTTCTAAAACAGGGGTAACCCCCGATGGTGAAGTTGCAGATAAAGAAATATACAATCTTAATGAGATAGCTATTACGAACGAAGCAATCTATGATGGATTTTATGCCGTGTGCACAAATCTTGAGGACGATGCTCCTTCTATTGCCAAAATAAATCATAATCGGTGGGAAATTGAAGAATGCTTCCGTATTATGAAAACAGACTTTAAAGCAAGACCTGTTTACTTAAGCAGGGATGATAGAATCAAAGCGCATTTCACCACATGCTTTTTAGCACTGGTTTTACATCGATATTTAGAAAAGCGGTTAGATAACAAGTATACAAGCAGCAACATAATAAACACTTTGCGAAACATGAACTTCTATGTGACACAGACAGAAGGATATATTCCAACTTATACAAGAACAGATTTAACCGATGCATTTCACGAGGCTTTTGGCTTTCGTACCGACTATCAGATCGTTAGTACAACACAAATGAAAAAAATATTTAAAGCTACAAAAAAATAGAAAAAAGTACGCACTTTTTTCTGAATAACAAAAGCTTGGAATCCCCTATTAATAAGGGCCTCCAAGCTTTTTACTCTTTCTCAACTGTCAAACGTGGGTTATACACTTTTACTGTGACAAAAAATTGTTTATTACTTTTTATAAGGTCTTATACAGTTTATCCAACAAATTATAGTTTTTAACATTTGTAGGAATATCCTTTTCCACTACTATCCATACTTCAGTTTGGACTGTACTTAATTCGTCGAGTTATCTGAGGGTAGTGGAGTGATGTGGAATATTCGTAGATACGACTTCTCCTTATAGGATTCCACTTATTTCCTCAAACTCCTTCAGTCACCCCATGAATATTCTAGGAAAGAACAAACAGGGCCAGATCAATAATATGATCTGGCTCAATATATTCCCCCGTACCCGCGTGACCTCGGGTATTTGACAGTTGTATAAAATAAAGATCGCGATAGGCCTTGAAAAGCCTATATTTTTTTGTTTATTTAAGGTTTTTTAATATCGCACTTTGTCGCACTGTGTTATAATGTATAGTGTAGGG
>MDTP02000287.1 GCA_001714685.2 Methanosarcina sp. Ant1
AAGCACCTCAAATTATTCTCAGTTAAACCATTTTTTATGACTTTAGTAGCCACGCCAACACCCTAAATCAGTCAATTGAATATGATTTCAAGCAGATATAATCGTTTATTTATTAACTGAACCTGGAACTATGCACAATATAAATGGATTGAATCAAGATTATATTGCAGAATCACTGTCATAAAAATCATTTAAACTAAAGCTCTTGATATTGTTATGAGATATCCTAACATCTACATCCCACAGATATACACACATGTAAATATATTTACCTATTTTTCCTGATTTTTCACCTGGGTTTACATGAATTTTAAGGTCGTCAAAAAAATGATCTGCTTTTACATTTAATGGGTTCTATTAATTAGAGTGGATATTATTATAATAATCGTCCAGTAAAATATATGGGTGACATTTGTGGACTTTGAATAAATTAAGACATGGGAACTAAATTATCAAGCGGGATTTATACATATTAAGAAATAGAATTTTTTTACTGGCGTGACAAGGTCTGAACTCCTTATTAAATGAGAGTTTTCCACAATAAGAAAATATTTAATTGATCTGATATGGAAAATAATGTCTCTTGCCACAATCAGTCATTAAGGAATGATGAAACTATAATTTCAAGTATTTCTGTTACCGATATTGTCTTTGATGATTAATTAGGGAAATGGAATTAAGAGCCATTCCCAAAGTGAAAACTTGGAGTTATTTTTTGACAATTCCTAAGCAGAGGTCCAAATTAAAAGGAAAAAATAAGAGTTGAAAAAAAGGAAAAGTAAGAGTTGAGGTTTTGCCAAAATTGACAAAAATGCTTTAGAAGCTAAAAAATAGATAATAATCAGCTATTCCCGTTTTAGTTAACACGATCTTCATTTAACTTACTTTTTTTGATTTTGTCTTCGATTTATGCACATATAACACAAAATATGTGAAAAATGTAACTTACTTGATAAATATATTTAAACTATCTTTCAATAGTTCACCGTAAAGACCATACCATCCGGTAAAGAGGGTCAAAATCAAATTTATCCTCGTTTCTCATTTTTTCAACGAAAATCGACAAATTATTCGTCAAGATGGAGGCGGATCACCCGAAATAAGCAGTTTCTCCTTTTCGAATCCATAATAAAGTGCTATTAATATCTCTTCCATTGAATCAACGCTATATCCAATAAATAAACTCCTGATATTTTCCCAAATGCTTCTTTTGGTTCCCAGCTTCTTCCAAACTGCATTAAATAACCGAGATGCTATTTGCTGTACCTGGTCCACAAGAAATGCTAGCATCATCAACATTGCAAAAACAACTGACAGGTTTTTATACCCATGTCCAAAGTTATGTTCGAAATGATATCCCTGGTTCTTGAGTGTATTGAACGTCTCATTCTCAATCCGCCAACGTGCTCTTCCACCACGCATGACATCGAAAATATTTTCCTCCGTCACTTCAAGATTTGTCACCCAACTGAAATGTAGCGCTTTTTTAGGCGTAGTTTCCCAATATTCTACAAAATTAACTAACTGATCTTGATTTGACTCATTTAAAGGGACATTATTCATGAAACGGAACTGATGAGCAACACCATCTTTTTCAAACTTAATTTCAGTTGTTAATTTATCTTTCATAGCGGACTCAATATAATTGAACAAAAAAGCATGATCACCTTCTTTTGCTCCTATAATATATTTCAGATTATGCTTCTCTAATTCACGAATGTGTGGAGCATTTGAATATAAAGAGTCCTCCACTACAATGAGGCGTAAATGAGGATGCGTTTTCCTTAATTTCTCTAAATAACGTTTGCTTGCATTGCGTTCGATGTCATTCTTTTTCTCTCCATCCTGTTTGACGATCGGCTCTGGTGCAAAAGGTATTACCTCCTTGAAATCAGGATGAACGATTGCTCCACTCAACATTTGGTGATAGTAGGTAACTTCACACGTTTTCGAGTTCGTTTTTGTACAACAAGATTTACAATGAATCTTATTCGAAGAGAAATAGCCTGTACCATCTATGGAAAACAGATAATAATCATCTATATAAACCATTTTTTCCAGGCACTTTCCTCGTTGTAACTGATGGAAAATATCACTGAATAAAGGCTCTATGCTAGCAGGGTCTTGTTCATCTAAGATCTTGCGCATTTGAGTGTCGCAAGGTACTTTATTTACCTTGTAGATTGTCTTCAAGTTTGTATCTGATCGCCTCGCCTCAAAAACGAGCAAAGAAGGGTCTTTGAGCGAAAACATCGCAAAAGCAGACATAAAAGCGTCAGCTAGAGGAATTTGAGCCTTTTCTGATCGATGATCTTTTAACTTTGGGAGTGCGGAGGCACAGCGGGAAGTCCCCTTCCTCGACAAATCCTCAGATTTGGCAGGTGGGGGA
>MDTP02000288.1 GCA_001714685.2 Methanosarcina sp. Ant1
CTCAATGACCTGAGAGTTCCGTTTGATAATAATCAGGCAGAAAGAGATATCAGGATGATGAAACTACAGCAGAAAATATCCGGAACTTTCAGAAGCATACAAGGAGCGGTAGCTTTCTGCAGAATTAGAGGCTATATTTCCACAATTAGAAAGAATGACTTGAATGCTATGGATGCTATTCTGGCGGCGCTCAATCAAGCGCCGCTATTATTCTGAGAGTTGCAGCATTTAGATGAGATTATAACTTTTTTCAGTAGGCTGAATAGTTACAAAATACGATCATCTTACAAAATTTTGATTGTATTTCAATCCCTTATTAAAATCCTACATCTATAAAATAATTATTTGTACTCAAAACTTATCTAAGAGCCTATCCAAAAGTATATGAATTACGTTGCAAGGTGATGTTTTATGGCTCTTCGTCATTCTCTATGGATAAGATGATTTTCAATTCAAGACCGAGTTGGTTTTTATGAGGATATCCACACAAAACAACGAAGAGCCTGTTTAATGACAAAACGTAAAATCTCGCACGACACCTAGATCATGATGAATCCTGGAAAAAAATAGAACCTACTACCATTGCCTAAGCCTAAAAAGAAGGCTGAAGACCTAGAAAAGTTGATAAGATAATAATGAGCGGTATTTTTTATCTTCTTCATAATGGCTGCCAATGAAAATCGTTGCCAAGATTTTATGGAGCTACAAGTATCTTTATAATCGATTTCAGGAATGGCAAAGATCAGGCTTATTTGAGAGCATGTTGATATCTGGTCTTGTTGAATATGATACAGAAAAAGGCATAGAGTGGGAATGACAATAAATTGATTGTGCTATACAAGATTACCATTAGGTGGAACTGTAGCTAATCCCGCTGACCGTGGTCTTTCCTTCTCCGTTTGGCCCGAGAAGCCCGAAGATTTCCCCTGCTTTACTAAAAATGAGATATCTATGATTACATTATTTTCTGCAAAGAATTTTGATACGCTTTCAAATTTCACAGTATGTATCCAGATTAAATACATTCCAATATATAATTAGTTTATTCGATATAATAAAAGCAAAAGCTAATTCAACATTTCATTGAAGATAAGAAATATTCGGCGTTAAAGGAGCTATAAAAACTCAGGTAGTGTCCGTGAGTTGTTGAAAATCGTAGACACAAGGCTCTTTAGACATTTTCCAAAAAATAGAAGGTATACTTGTTTTTCAGATTTGATCAATGACTCACGGACACGACCAAAACTCAATAGAAGGAATAAGTCTATTTCAGGGGATAAAATAGAAGAAATAATGTTATTTCAGGGGATAATATGCTACCAAAATTAATTATTCATAACAGCATAAGTATCGACGGTTCAACTACAGGTTTCGAAGCAAACGTTATTATCCATTACAAAATCCTGAGCAGTTTTCAGCCCGATGCCATGATAGTTGGCTCGAATACCGCAAAAACCGGGACCCAATTCTTCTGCGATAAAATTCCGCCTGAAGAAGAGTCGGATTTCCTCAAGCCTGAGATTCAACCCGATGATACCAGGGCTCACTGGCTGATTGCCGACTCTAAGGGGGTTCTTGAAGGGCTGTTGCATGTATTCAGGCGTTCCGAATACTGCAAGAACGTGATTGTCCTGGTGTCCGAAAGGACTCCGAAACCTTACATCAACTATCTCAAAGAAAGGAATTATGATTTTATCCTGGCAGGCGCAGACCGTGTGGATATCAGGCAGGCACTTGAAATTGCGAATGAGCGGTATGGTTTCGAACTTGTAGTTTCAGACAGTGGCGGATTGCTGAACAGTATCTTACTCGAACATGGGCTTGTTGAGGAGATCAGCCTGATCTTAAACCCTGAGATTGCAGGAAAAAATGGGACAAATCTTTTCAGAAACCTGGAGAAAAGTGGAGTTCAACTTGAACTTTTAAGAGATGAAATTGTGGAAAAAAAATATGTACATCTGGTTTACAGGGTTTTGAAAGGGTAAGTTCTGGTGTACGGGCTTTGGAAGAGCAAGTTCGAGAACTGGAAATAATAGGTAATCCTGCGTGATAGAATTCCAGACAGTATACGACCTATTACCTGAATAGCTGTAGTAATCTACACACTGAAGAGCTAAAAAGCCGTTTTGCCTTTTTTATAGGACGAAGTGTAAACCCTCTGGGTCTTTAGCCAGATAGTTTACATAGAGGTCGTTCGCAGGGATATAAATCTAAGAGGCTGTCTTAAAATTCAAATCATTTCTACAATTGGATAATGAGCAACGTTTATTTTAGAGAGCGTCGTAAAAGTACAGAACTGTTAGATTTATAATAGAATGTTGCACTTTTCGTTTCTTTTCTATCCCAAATCAAATCACTTATATACGGTTAACACTTTCAT
>MDTP02000289.1 GCA_001714685.2 Methanosarcina sp. Ant1
GCTTCATTGACCAGTTTTCTCCCTTCAAGATAACAAACAGTAGAAGAAGCAATTTTTTCAACTTCTTCATCATCTCCGATTTTCCCCAATTTTTCAATAGCTTTAATCGCTTTTTTGTATCCAATTGCCCGTTTTTTCGAGTCTTTTTCCCATAGGATGTCTTTCATCACGTAGTCCACATATGCACTAAAACCGGCTTCCATTACCAGTTCTCTTTCATGCCTGAGTCCATATGTGATAAAGAACTCCTGATTTTCTTTGCAGAGCTGATATGACTCTTCCAGATAGTCCATCTGCTTACGATAGTTTGTTTCCTCTTCTGCAAGGTCTAAATTAAGTTGTATAATTCTTATTATCGCCTGTGATTTCTTCCCAATTGTCAAATACTGCATGGGTTCTGTAAAAATTCCAAGCTCCTTTTCGTACCTCCCTTTCGCCTCTTCGATGCACCCCATATCAGAAAGCAAGGTACCGAGATTGTTGAGTGTTCCTCCTACATTTGATTGGTACTTTACATTTTCGGGGTCTTTATTGAGGAGTTTTTCATAAATTTCAAGTGCTTTTTCATACTTTTCTTTTGCTTCCTTAAATTGATTCATTTTGTAGAGGGAGGTACCAAGATCTTTGAGAGTTTCCCCAACGTCAGATAGATATTCTACATTTTCAAGGTCCGATTCTAGCAGTTTTTCTCGAATCTTCAATGCCTGTTCAAGTCTCTTTTCTGCTTCCACAATTTCCCCTTTATTCCTGAGTAAATTTCCGAAGCCATTAAGTGTTTCTGCAGAATATGATTGGTACAGTACATTTTCTGGATTTACTTGGAGGAGTTTTTCGTAAATTTTGAGCGCCTTTTCGTACTTTTTTTTTGCTTCTTCTATACGTCCCATATCTGAAAGCAAGAGACCGAGATTATTGAGTGTCGATCCTATGTTAAATTGATAATTGACGTTATCAGGATTTTTTTCGAGGAGTCTTTCAAAAATATCAAGTGCCTTTTCGTACCTTTTTTTTGCTTCTTCTACACACCCCATATTTCCAATAACGTATCCTGAATTATTTAGTGCACCTGCTTCATATGTTTGATAATGTGCATTTTCTGGATCTACTTGGAGGAGTTTTTCGTAAATTTCGAGAGCCTTTTCCTCCATGTCCTTCGCATCTTCCATACGTCCCATATCAGAGAGCAAGAAACCTAAATTAAGGAGTGTCGCTCCTGCATCGAATTGGTACTCGACGTTTTCTGGTTCCATTTTAAGTAGCTTTTGCCGAATATCAAGCGCCTTTTCATACCTTTCTTTCGCTTCTTCTTTGACGCGCCCCATATCCTTATAAAGTAAATTTCCTAAATTGTTGAGCGTCATTGCTACATCTGATTGATATTGGACATTTTCTGGGTCTATTTTAAGTAGCTCTTGCTGAATATCAAGAGCCTTTTCGTGCCTTTCTTTTGCCTCTTTGACGCTCCCCATATTTGAAAGCGAGTATCCTAAATTGTTGAGCACAATTGCTAAATTCGATTGGTACTCGATATTTTCTGAATCTGTTTTAAGAAGAGTTTCTATCATTTCCGATGCTTTTTCAAATGCTTCTAGAGCATCTTCGTAACGATCAAGATTAATTAGGGCTAAACCTTTATCGAACCACGCATTTGCATTTCCCGGCTCAATCTCTATTACTTTTTCAAATGCTTCCAGAGCATCTTCGTAACGATCAAGATTAATTAGAGTTTTTCCTTTATTGAACCATGCATTTGCGTTTTCCGGTTCGATTTCTATTGCTTTTTCAAATACTTCTAAGGCTTCATTGGGTTTGTCTCTTTGAATCAGTTCTAAGGCTTTATTTAAGTGATTTACTGCTGAATCTCTCAAACTCCCGGACATAGTAAAAGAATGAATTCAGGGTAGCTTAAAGGTTGTGTTTTTTTATGCTGGAATTGTAACAAAAAATTCAAGAACAAGAAATTATTCGCTTCTTTTTCTTTGTACTCAAGAAAAGGCCGCGCCTAAGGCGCGTGTACAAATTCGGGCTCATGAAGCTGATTATGGTTGTCTTGGGTTAGATTTCAGAGCATTTCGAGATTTTCCTGCGTGAAGCTGAGTTCTTCCTTGAGCTTTTTGTTATCAGGGTGTTTTTTGCTCAGAGGTTCCAGGATTTCAAGAGCTTTTTTGAAGTTCTCTTTTGCTTCTTCTTTTTGCCCTTTTTCAGAAAACAGGGTTCCGAGGTTGTTGAGGGTCGTTGCTATATCTAATTGGTATGTGGCGTTTTCTACATCTGTTTTAAGGAGTTTTTGCCTCATTTCGAGGGCTTTTTCGTACCTTTGTTTTGACTCTTCGATGCGCCCAATATCTGAAAGTAA
>MDTP02000290.1 GCA_001714685.2 Methanosarcina sp. Ant1
ATATAACCAGAGTTTTCTCTATAAAATTTCACTTTTAGAAAGAGACTAAATCACTCAAAAGGGCAGAGAAAAACAAAAAAATAAGTTAATAGTCCCTTGCAGGTTGACTCAATAAAGCACCATTCAGGAAATTTTTGGCTTATTAAAGTCATCCAGATGTGTCTGCTTCTTTCTGCAGTTTTCTCCTGGGATTTCCACAGGATACTCACCTGTGAGACAGCCTACACACATATCGTTTTTATTGCACTCTAAGGCCCTCATGAGTCCCTCAATACTGAGGTATCCGAGAGAATCAGCATTTATAAGGCTTTCGACCTCTTTTATGCTCTTATAAGAGGCGATGAGTTCCTGCCGGGTAGCCATATCGATCCCGAGGTAACAGGGGGCAATAATTGCAGGACTTCCGACTCTTGCATGAATCTCTGACGCGCCCGCCTTTCGGATCATATCTATAATCCGTCTGGAGGTTGTACCTCGGACAATGCTGTCATCAACCAGAACTACCCGTTTACCTTTGATATTATCCTGGATGGTATTCATCTTGAGCCTGACTGCTGTTTCACGCAGTTCCTGACCAGGCAGAATAAAGGTGCGCCCTATGTAACGGTTCTTCATGAGGCCTTCTAGATATTTGGTGCCTGATTCCCGGGCATAGCCGATTGCTGAGGTAATTCCCGAGTCAGGAACAGGAGAAATGATATCAGCCTCAACCTGGTGCTCCCTGGCGAGTTCCCTTCCTATACTTTCCCGCACCTTATAGACCAGTTTTCCATCAATAACAGAATCAGGCCTTGCAAAGTAAATAAATTCAAAAACACAATGTGCAGGGTGAGGCTCATTTCCTATCTGATGACTTTCGAAGCTGCTACCATTGAAGACAATTACCTCTCCGGGTCGGACGTCCCTGGTAAGAGTGCCGTTCAGGGTATCAAGGGCTACACTTTCCGAAACAACGGCATGCCCACCATCGACTTCCCCAAAACAGAGTGGCTTGAAACCAAAAGGATCCCTAACAGCATACAGAGCACTGTTTATATAGATAGCCAGGGAATAAGAGCCGACAAGCTTGCGCATTACATTCCTGATTGATTCTACAGGCTCGTGTTTTATCAGCTCTTTAACAAGTAGGTGACCAATAACCTCAGTATCGGAATCGCTGACAAAAATACGACCTTCGCACTCCAGTTCATCCTTGAGTGCTTTGGCATTAATCAGATTTCCGTTATGAGCAATTGCAACTGTTCCTCCCTTGAATTTCAGAATAAAGGGCTGGCAGTTTTCTAGCTTTGATCCTCCAGTAGTCGAGTAGCGGACGTGACCGACCCCTATATTTCCGATTAGGCGTCCCAGCGAATCCTTATTGTACACGTCTGGTACAAGCCCCATGCCTTTGATGGACTTCGGGGATTTACCATCATGTACCGTTATGCCAGTAGATTCCTGTCCCCTATGCTGAAGGGCATACAGGGCGTAATAAAGCTTGAACGCGACAGTATTGGATTGTGGCCTGTCGCCAGGAAGAATAATGCCTGCAACACCGCATTCTTCTTTCAATTTTGACCTCCGGTGCAGGTAAAAAATAGAGAAAGTGGGACAAACAAGTTTAATACTTGCACTTTGCCTGCCACTTGTAAGATCTCATGCGGGATGTTTTTCCAAATCCACAAGATGTACATTCTTTTGTATGAATGTTTAAAGAAACACTACCACATCGCCTACATTTGGCGTGAGTGCGCTTCTGCCTTTTTCCCATTGATGCCGTGCCTTTACTCATTCTTAAATCTCCTGATAAAAACCAATCTATTAGAGCAATATTCTATAATTCGAAGCGATTTATTTTTCTGAGTTTACTCTCTGCGGCCAGTCACAATAAGTCCTGTTGCTCACCGAGGTTTAACGATAATAGATGAAGTGCTTGATATAGATTACGGAGATACGTATACCACGTTGTCACCGCGAATAACGACACTGCTGAACTTGCTTACAACTTCTCCTTCTCTTAGCTCTTCAGCATTGTCAAGCACGAGGTTCATGTGAATATCGTATCCTTTCAGCTCGCCTCTAAACTCGCGTGCGCCTTTCAATCTAACGATTACAGGTGTGTCCAGTGCGTTGTTCAAAATATCCAGAGGTCGGTTTGCCATCCTTACAGTCCCCTTAAAACATTACAAATTAAGTCATCATTTATATTAATATAAATAGTTAATCTAGATTTAAACTGATCGCCGGTTTAAATTTATGATTATTTGAATCAAAGTCGCAAATACAATATATAAAGGTATCGAAGAAATATACCGTTTTTAAG
>MDTP02000291.1 GCA_001714685.2 Methanosarcina sp. Ant1
AAATTCAGGACAGATTAAAACCTGATCCCGTAATAAACTTCATTAACGCGTAATCTGTAAAATGAAGGAAATTCAGGGCAGATTAAAACCTGATCCCGTAATAAACTTCATTAACGCGTAATCTGTAAAATGAAGGAAATTCAGGACAGATTGAAACCTGATCCCGTAACAAACTTCATTAACGCGTAATCTGTAAAATGAAGGAAATTTGGGACAGATTGAAACCTGATCCCGTAACAAACTTCATTAACGCGTAATCTGTAAAATGAAGGAAATTTGGGACAGATTGAAACCTGATCCCGTAACAAACTTCATTAACGCGTAATCTGTAAAATGAAGGAAATTCAGGACAGATTAAAACCTGATCCCGTAATAAACTTCATTGTTGCAGGTCAAACCTTGTGAGCACCTTACAAACTCTTTTAATCAACG
The DNA here is from genome assembly GCA_001714685.2 of Methanosarcina sp. Ant1. Classification (GTDB taxonomy): domain Archaea; phylum Halobacteriota; class Methanosarcinia; order Methanosarcinales; family Methanosarcinaceae; genus Methanosarcina. The sequence goes on from MDTP02000291.1 coordinate 433, forward strand.
CTAAAGCGTACAAATCTCGTTTTCTCTTCTTTTACTGCTTTCCTCAGCTTTTCGTTCCTGATTTTAACAAGCAAGATCATGATACTGTTTTGAGACAAAGTGAACAGAATACTGGTCACTGATATACTGACTTATTTTATCGAGTGCCATTATTTTCTTCAACGCATCCATAAAAAATAATACAGGTTGTCTGAATAAATATTAACATTCGCAATCCCAATCATCCCCGGTTAATTTCATTGGCTTTGTAGAAATCCTCTGAGATAAGATGTCAGCATTAACTTAAAATGAGCGACATGATGTGTTTTTGCTTGTTTATTCTCCAGCCTCCTGAAGCTGTTTTAGATGGGTTTTCTACAGAGCCCACTATTGCACTACTTATAAACTTCTGAACGGAAACAAAAACCAACATTCTATCACTGTAATTGATTTTTTTCCCAAAATTTTCTATTATCTCACAATGAATACCATTTTACTATATCTTCGAGATGTCTTTCTTTCGTTTTTATTTGTTATAGACATATATGCTGTATATAGTTTAAATTTTGATTACATCCCTGAAAGACACAAGTAGACAGTTATTTAATCAACTGACATCTTAAAAGTACTTCAAAGTCAATCTAAAAAAATGGTGCTATTGTGAAAGAAAAAGTTGGATGGATCGAAACTGAATTAGGTCAAGTTTGTTCAAAAATAGTTGATGGCACTCATCATACACCTGAATATACAGAAACAGGAATTCCATTTATTTCGGTCAAAGATATTTATAACGAAAAAGTTAGTTTTCGTAACTGTAGGCATGTAAGTTATGAAACACATCGCGAATTAATTAAGAGATGTTGTCCTGAACCAAATGACCTTTTAATTACAAAAAGTGGAACAATTGGAAGGATGGCAATCGTTCCAAATAAGCCTGAATTTAGTTTATTTGTTAGCGTTGCTCTTTTAAAAAACTATAAATCGACTATCTATTCAAAATTCCTTCTTTATTCACTTGAAAATTATTTAAACTCGATTAATATAAGTCAAGATATTAAAGGTGGATTACTCAAAAATTTCCATTTAGAGGATATAAGAATTACAAAAATTAATCTTGCCCCACTTCCCGAACAACGCGCCATAATCTCAAAAATCGAGCTTCTCTTCAGTGAACTGGATAACGGCATTGCTAACCTCAAACTGGCACAGGAACAGCTCAAAGTTTATAGGCAGGCGGTGCTGAAGAAAGCATTTGAAGGTGAACTTACAAGGAAATGGCGGAAGCAGCAGACTGGTTTGCCGGATGCAGGGGATTTGCTGGAACAAATTTGCAGGGAACGAGAAAAAGCTGCAAAAGCCTCTGGAAAGAAGGTGAAACCTGTAAAGCTTCTCACCGAAGAGGAATTGGCGAATTTGAACAGGCTGCCAAGTGAGTGGCATTGGGTCAAAATTGGAGATATTACACTTGGCGTAGAATACGGCACATCCGCAAAATCAAAAGAATCAGGCGATGTTGTTGTATTACGCATGGGAAATATTCAAAACGGACAGTTTGACTGGAATGATCTGGTTTACACAAGTGACAAGGCAGAAATTGAAAAATATTTGTTAAGAAAGGATGATGTTCTTTTTAACCGTACTAATAGTCCTGAACTAGTTGGTAAAACAGCCATATATAATGGTGAAAAAACTGCTATTTTCGCTGGTTATTTGATAAGGATAAATCAACTTCCTATTTTAGTAGTCGCAGATTATTTGAACTATTTTTTGAATTGCCCTATAGCAAAAATTAATGGTAATTGAGCTTATGCCAAAATCATTTAAAATGCTTTAAATTCCAAATAAAAGCACTTAATTCTATATTTTCGTGAAAAATT
>MDTP02000292.1 GCA_001714685.2 Methanosarcina sp. Ant1
GACCCTGACAGACCAGTTTATTGCAGAGAGTGTCTACCAAACCACAGGAAACCCAGAGAAAACCGCTATTAATACCGAATTCATTCGGGAAATTTCACTTATCTGATTATGTCCGTTTTGCTTTCTTGAACAAGTCAAACGGACTACTTCTTTTTATAGTATTCTTTTAATGAATGATATAATACTGTTACACTTTTACTGAATCGTCATTTGAGTTTTCTTTCTAACCGTTTTTTGTAATCGTATCTAATCTAGAAGATCATCTGCTTTCCTAGCAGATTGGTATCTCTGGCAGTCTAATGGACTGATAGTAATTACACTCAAATTTTTCTACTTAATGGCCAAATCTAAGTTATTTATCTTTCGAGAAATTTTACTTATTTTAGTCGGTTTTTCACGGAAAAATTTATATCGATAAAAAGACTATTTTGTGCAGTTGAAAATAAAGAGATGTATAATCTGTTATTAAAAACCAATTTTTTGTTTTTAATCAATCAATTTTATACAATCTTGTTTTTACTATATAAATACCCGCTATAAGCGGAGGTGAAACAAAATGGGTTTTAATGACAGAGGAAATTCTCACCGTGGTGGCAACAGAGACAGCAACCGTGGCGGTGGTGGTGGTTTCAGAGGCGGCAACAGCGGCCCCAGGGAAATGACTAAAGTAACCTGTTCTGACTGCGGTGTTGAGACCGAAGTTCCGTTCAAACCAACTGAAGGACGGCCAGTTTACTGTAGAGAGTGTCTTCCTAACCACAGGAAATTCTAAATTCAAATTTCTTAATATAAAGTGTTGCTCTGTAACTTATTACATCAACCTTTAATTCACTTTTATTCTGTGTTTCTTACCTTATGTACAGGTGAAGGACGTCGGAACTCTCAAATTTGTATGTATTTATTTACGGGGTTAAATATAAATATTAATTAATTAATTAATTAGATTTCAGATAATATTTATTAAATAGAATATATAATTTCTCTGAGAAATTTTGAAGCACGTTTTCAGTTCATAAGCTTTGAATGACTGAAAAAAAATCTTCCAAACGAGAAAAATTCCTGATATTTCGGGTTTTTCAGAGATTTTAGATATTGTGTAGTTTTTCTAATTCCTATCTATTTATGAACCTTCACATCAAAGTACCTAAAGGAATTATTGAACATAGAAAATTCTAAAAATACATTGAACAAAAGTAAATGAATCTAAATAGTTAAAAAGTAATAAAATCACGAGGAATTAACCTGGCAAACTTTAGAAGCAATATAAGAAAAAGAAAGGCAGGAACTGGAAATACCCCACCTACTACCCAGGAAGTAACAAGGGTGCGTACTCCACGTAAGGAAAATCATGAAGTCCTTGCAACGGTAGGGACCCTATTAGGCTCTAAAAGGGTAAGTTTACAGTGCATGGACGGTATTATCCGTATGGGTCGAATTCCGGGTTCCAAAAATAAGAAAATGTGGATCCACGAGGGAGATGTGGTAATCGTCGCTCCCTGGGAAATTCAAGATTCTAAAGCTGATGTGATCTGGAAATACACAAGACCTCAGGTTGAATGGCTTGAACGCAAAGGTTACCTTAAATGAATAACTGAAATAAAGTCTAACTAAAAATTCTATTGTCCTCGACAATACTCCGGTTTTAACCAGCTTTCGGTTAAACCTCTATTCCTCTTTCCCAGATTCTTTCTGTCCGTCGATTTTTTGCCTCTCATCTCTTCAGCTTCTTCTATTCTACGGGTTATCTGCTCGGATTTCAGTATTCTCCAAGTTTACCGCAAAGTTTGTCCCAGATTGCGAGCAATTAAATTGGATTACATTTGTCATCGGTTAACGAATTTTATGCACAACTTCGAATACCACGTGTAGTGATTTTCCGACTTGAATGTTGAGATTTTAGCATAAAAAATAACACTTTCATGCATTTTATCTCTTAACCGAATACAAATGAATTGGATTACATATATGAAAAGACTCTCCTACCAGCACAGCTCAAAAGGAAGAATCTCTGAAGCCAAAAGGAGATATTTATGAAAAAATTTGAATATAAATGCGTCCCTATCCTTAAGCTAGGAAAAGGTACTACAAAGGATCTTAATAGGTATGGTGCAGATGGGTGGGAACTTATCTGTGTATGGGTTTTCTGGCATTACCTGAAAAGGGAAATAGAATAATATTGGATATTCGGTCATTGTTTTCTGAAGTATATAGTCGTCTGTTTCATCTAG
>MDTP02000293.1 GCA_001714685.2 Methanosarcina sp. Ant1
AATTTTTTCACAAAATAAACTTTATTATCAAATATTATTTGAAAATAAGGCGTATTGTGGAAAATGGCAAAGCCTCAATTATCAAAATTTATATCATCTCTTTTTCTTTTCTCCAGGTGCTTCAATGACCTTTTGATTAATCAACGTTTGAACCTGGACCATGTAATATTATGCATATTACCCAAGAAAGTTTCACAGGATATATGTGATGCGCCAGCAATCTTTATTCCCCAAATCAGCCTGCAGCTAAGGAAACTTAATTTACCTTCGCGCCTATTCCGAAGAAGACACGCCAATAATATTTATCCTGATCTGGCTTTGAAGCCCGCTACGAGCGTGTGCTTATCGTCTTGGATGTGAAAAACCCCTACTCTTTTGCCTTTAATCTTTGGGATGGCTATTACAGTTCTTCTGTCCTAACTTACTGCCTACTCTCGGCAAGTCGACATACAATTTAGAGAGTTTTTAATGATGGTGTTTTTGAAATAATGAATCATAATTGCATGTGGTTGTTGGGTTTACATATAGCAGTATATTAGTCCCCCAAACCAAACCTTATCACAAAAATGTTTCATTGCTTATATATGTCGTGGGAGTTGAGCCATACGTCAACCGCTTTTGAATTCAATAAATATTTATCGAATTTTCAAAAAACGATATCAGAAAAATATTCAAATTCCTTATGTCGACCTGCCGAATGCAGGCTAATATTTATTACTCGACATAAATGGAAAAAGCTCTTCCTTTTCGATTTTAAAACAGTATCTTGAATACTTTCACATAGCACGGAGTTTCCTTTTAACCATTACTTGGTAATTAATTCCGAGGATGGTTAAAATGGATATATCAGAAAAATATATCAGAATGTGCTCTCTCGCGAAGGAAATTCAGCGGAAATGGGTATTCCAATCCGGCGATTTTGTTTATAATCCTTCTTTAGAAGAAGTTGAGGTTTTACTCTATCCCGGAAATAATTCTATTAATTATGTCTGGTTACCGAGACAAGATCAACTTCAAGAAGTCTGTATCGCATTCTTTATGCAGAATCTAAGGATCTCGAAATTCGAAGCATTCTTACGATTTTTGGAATGGTACTCTAGACGCCTTAGATATACTTTCGAACATGGACTCAAAAATGGAAATGGTTTCATTGACTCGGGAGAAGAACTTTTGTTAAACCGTGCAATGATAATGATGCACGGGAAAAAATGGGACGGGGAAAATTGGGTAAAAGCTTTAGAGGGGTATACACCGAAGCCGCAGAAATCTCCACTTGGGAATTACGGAATCAAAGTATAAGTGTTCTTATGATTGATAAGTATAAACCGAAGAATCGAATCGAGTTTCTTGAAATGATTGATAGGATGTACGAAAGAAAGTATGAAAATGTGAATATTAATGTGAGATATGATGGGCTTGAGGTTGAGTACGATCTCATAGATTCTGAAATAAATGGAAAACATCAAGCTTGCTTCATCCCATATCCAGAATTTTAGCTCTTCCCTCTAGCAAAGCGAATCAACCCGCAAGATCGATGAGATTGAGATGTTCAAATAAGTCATCGTCCCTTTAAAAAAAGCTGTCCGAGATATTTATCCTGAATCTGGCTTTGAAGTCCGCTACGAGCGTGTGCTTATCTTCTAGGATTGGGACTTACGCACTTGATGCACAAAATCGAGCGCAATAGATGTTGTGGTTAAATTCGCTTTTTAGACGGTAGAAGGTTTAATTTTATTGATTTCTTAGTTCAACCCCGTAATTCCTATTCTCCTCTAACCTCAAATGTTCCAAAATATATAGGAATATAGGACTTAGGACCGATTACATCACCATCAAATGCAAAAAAATAGTGAAAAACACATAGGTACTTTAATTAATGTCTACTGATTGCGGAAAAAAAACCGTAGTTTTGAATTTTATAAAATTAGTCCATATGGAAATTACTAAGATTTCAAAATGAAAAAATTTTAGGATAAAACAGTCTCAAACACGACAAGATTTTGTATTTCCTGTTATTAGGGTTTTACCACGATTTCTGCGTTCATGTGCGCTAAGGCCAACCGGTTGTGATATTCTTTCTTGGGTTTTTATCTATACTAGCATTAAGAGACTCAATTCCATAATCCAGTGATTTCACTATTTTCTTTTCAATTGATCATGACTTTCCTCAAATTAGTTTCATCAGTATGTTAAATTCTTATTCCAGCTTCACCTTAAGTGCCAAACTT
>MDTP02000294.1 GCA_001714685.2 Methanosarcina sp. Ant1
ACTGCATGGAGCTGGAGTTTTGGAGATGGGACATATTCAACACAACAAAGTCCTGTGCATACATATTCTACAGCAGGTACTTACACAATTGCTCTTACCGTAAGCAATGCAGCTGGAGCTGGGGCAATGACAAAACCCAATTATATAAATGTAACAGCTTCACAAAAACCGGTTGCAAATTTCTGGGGAATTCCAACCTCGGGAGATGCACCATTGAATGTAAGCTTTTATGATAACACAACAGGAGAACCGACTGCATGGGACTGGAGTTTTGGAGATAAGATATATTCAACCCAGCAGAATCCAAAGCATACATATTCAGCAGCAGGAAATTACACGGTAACGCTTACATCAAGCAATACAGCTGGAGCCGACACACAAACAAAAACGAATTACATTGTAGTAACAGCTTTGCAGAAGCCAGTTGCAAATTTCTGGGGATCTCCAAAATCAGGAAATGTGTCTTTGAATGTAACCTTTACTGATATAAGTACAGGATCACCGACCGCATGGAGCTGGAGTTTTGGAGACAGGACATATTCAACCCAGCAGAATCCTGTACATACATACTCCGCAGCAGGAAATTACACGGTAACGCTTACATCAAGCAATACAGCTGGAGCCAGCACACAAACAAAAACGAATTACATAAATGTGACTCAAAAACCGATTGCGGATTTCTGGGGAACTCCTAAATCGGGAGAAGAACCACTGAATGTGACCTTTACTGACAATACAACAGGAGAACCTACTGCATGGGACTGGAGTTTCGGAGACGGAACATATTCAATCCAGCAGAATCCAAAGCATACATATTCAGCAGCAGGAAATTACACGGTAACGCTTACATCAAGCAATACAGCTGGAGCCGACACACAAACAAAAACGAATTACATTGTAGTAACAGCTTTGCAGAAGCCAGTTGCAAATTTCTGGGGATCTCCAAAATCAGGAAATGTGTCTTTGAATGTAACCTTTACTGATATAAGTACAGGATCACCGACCGCATGGAACTGGAGTTTTGGAGACGGGACATATTCAGCACAAAAAAATCCTGTACATACATATTCTGCAGCAGGAATTTATACAGTTGCTCTTACCGTAAGCAATGCAGCTGGAGCTGGGGCAATGAAAAAACCCAATTATATAAACATAACAGCTTCACAGAAGCCAGTTGCAAATTTCTGGGGAACTCCTACTTCAGGAAACGCATCATTGAATGTAACGTTTATTGACAATACGACAGGAGCACCGACTGCATTGAACTGGAGTTTTGGAGATGGAACATATTCAACTGTTAAAAATCCCAGCCATACATATTCAGCAGCAGGAAATTATACAGTAAAACTTACAGCAAGTAATACAGCTGGAGCCAGCACACAAACGAAAACGAATTACATTGTAGTAACTGCTTTGCAGAAGCCAGTTGCAAATTTCTGGGGATCTCCAAAATCAGGAAATGCACCTCTAAATGTAGCTTTTACTGACATAAGTACGGGAACACCCACCGCATGGAATTGGAGTTTTGGAGATGGAACGTCTTCAGTAAAAAGTCCAAAGCATATATATTCAGTAGCAGGAAATTACACTGTAAAGCTTACAGTAAGCAATAAAGCTGGAATTGGAATGATGACAAAAAACAGTTATATAAAAGCTGGGAAGTCCTGAAAATTCCAAAAGAAATGCAGCAAAATTAAGTCTGGAGATCTCAAAATCTCCGAAAAATAGCGTGTTAAATTGAAGAACAATGAAAAAGGTCAAAGTTACAGGATAATGGGGAGTTGCTCATCAAATCTGACAAAGCGGACACATCGCCTTTTTTGTCAAGATTTGAGAGTTATCCTTCTGCTTATTATTTTCAGGAACTGATTTCCACAATTTTTTGTTAATTTTTTAAGCTCATTGAAAGCTTGTGTAATCTCACTTGCATCTATGAAGCCAAAGGAGCTTGGTTATCCTTATGAAATCTGAGACTTTTCACTATTTCTAGGTTTTGGATTGATGACTGTCAAGTGCAATGGGATCAATATTAAAATTTACTATCCTTAGTATATTATAAAAATCGTCTAAAATTGTTAAATATCATGAAGCCTTTAATTATTGTAGAGTAAT
>MDTP02000295.1 GCA_001714685.2 Methanosarcina sp. Ant1
GAAATTTTTTCACAAATTGTCACGTTTTGCAAAGAAATGGGTTTGATTGGTTCAAGCATTTCAATCGATGGAACAAAAGTGAAAGCAAATGCTTCTCCAAGACAAAGCAAGAGCCCCAAAAACCAAAATTCAAAATAATTAAATCAGTTTTTTTAAGAAAATTATAACAGAAATTAGAATAAATTCGAAGTAAAAATAATAGAATATTGTGTAAAAACAAGTTTATATTCCTTATTTTAGCTTTTTAAACATTGATTTTTGGGATATAAAAAGGATAGAAAAAACCAGTATACTAATAAAATAATGTTAGTTAAATGAGATAAATATTTATAGTAAGTATAACGTATTATATATCAAGGTAAAAACGTAAAAAAACAGAAAGTAACTTTACAGTGGGGAAAAGAAAAAACATGAAAATTCGAGTGGTTAGTTCCAGAGAGGAAATCTTTACACTAAACCCTAATGAACGCATTGTACACCTGACATTCAGGCCGTCGAACAAAGATATCTTTGGACTGGTTGAAACCTGCCCGAAAATTGAGGTAATTCAGTTACCTAAATCTTACCTGGCCACGGTCTCAAAGTCAATCGAGATGTTCCTTGAGATGCAGAGAATCCAGCTTATCGAGGGAGATGTCTGGGGTCACAGAAAGGATATAAATGAATATTATACCGTTCCGTCTTCAGTGTTAGAAAAAATAAAAGAAATGAAACTTGAAGGCAAATCCACCGAGGATATTGAAGCAAAGATCTCAAGGGAGAGCAAGCTCAACCCTGAGATGGTAGCTTATATCCTGACCAAAGAAGCTCCTGCCTGAATTCGCGCAGGATCAAACACGTCATTAGACGCTTTGCTGGAGATTAGGTAGTAGAAAGCGGTCATCTGATCTCTAGCTTAAACATTGTATCCGGATGGAATGGGAAAACTCGAACTTATAATTAATTAAGGTAATTTCTTAAAAAGATCCGTTTCTTTCTTCAGGATCAAAAAAACTTTTTTCTGTCAATCTTTCAGGTAGCTCGGACAATTTGTCTATTTTTTATGTTTGGTTATGCATAACAAAAAAAGATAAAGGGCTAAGCAGGGTTACACTGCCAGCTCACCTATAAGATACCAAAATCCAAATAAGCATAAATTGCGTTTGTTACTTCCTTCATTCTGCACCTAATCTTACTATACTTGTTTTTTAAGTGCAGCGCCAAGTTAGCTTCTATCTAGCCGTCACCTGCCAACTATGCCGGGGTCTTGTGTTCCGGATGCTATAAGTCAACAATGTAAATTTTTTTAGTCAACTTCTAAAAGAATATAAGCTAGTTTGTTGAATTATATAGAATGATGAAACGAACTGCAATTCTTTTTGTATTAGCTATATTGGTTTTGACGCCGTTTACTGCAATGGCTAGCGCTCCACAGGTATCCTGTAAAGAAGGTACATGCAGTAATTTAAAAATCACCAAGCTTACAATAAATCCTACAAGCAAAACAGTCCCAGTGAAAGTCGGATTTACGAGTTATATATCAGGCACTGTTAAACTTGTTGAGTATACAGTAATTGATTCCAAAACTGGAAAGGTAGCTGGTTCCAGCCGTTCCTTTTGTTCACAATGCACGAAAAGAGGGGTATGTACCTGTACATGCGTTATAAAAGAATCTGGAACTTATGACGTAAAAGTGACTGCATACGGTTCTGGGAACTGTTGTGTAAGCTTGGTTAAAAAGGCAGCTTTTACGGTAGCATCTGCAAAAGTATCGACCGGACTCGTTCCGAGTTTTAAATCCACAATTTCTGGAAAGAAAGTCATCTTCAAAGATACAACTTCAGGCGCTAAACTTACAAAATGGAACTGGAATTTCGGTGACAGTTCCCGATCGGCTATACAGAATCCTAGTCACATCTATAAAAAAGCAGGAACTTATAAAGTTAGTTTGACTGTATATACTACTGATAACAATTATAAGCTTGTTTCTAATAAAATAGTTATTAAATGAGGTTTTGCCAAAAGTGACAAAAATGCTTTAGAAGCTAAAAAATAGGTTATAAATACTTATTTTGCAAAAATATT
>MDTP02000296.1 GCA_001714685.2 Methanosarcina sp. Ant1
CGATTTCACTACGAACGATATCTTTGGCATACGAGATCTAATGATGACGCTTCACCTTGTAATGTGACATAGTCAAGTTAAAATAGCATTTGTATAACTGCTTCAATCTTTAAGTCTCATTTTAACTCAGATAAGAGCAGATTAGGAGTGAGAGAGTATTCAAGATCTTTTATAGATCTTGATAGCTAATGCTGACAAAGGCTTTTTCTTGAGTTCGACATCTTCAAAGGTCGATCTTTTTTAAACGCATCTTGCTTTCGAATTAGTGGTTTTAGTATACCGGCTCCTGGATGGTTTATGTCTCGGCATTTCTGAGGTAATCTCGATTATTTTGAAATATGGCAACGCCTTGACCGCCAGATGAGCCATCGAGTATTCAATGTCATGGGTGTATTCCTTGATCTTTTCCGGGCCTGCTATGGCATTGAGCAGTTCCTCAAGGGCCGGGCTGTTCGACCCCCAGGTACCGTTGCTCCGTGTCTCAGCTGTAAATATTTGCCACTCGATTTTTACTGACATTCACATTCCCCCTATTAAAAAGTGCCTTGTCCATTCGAACTGCACAATCAAAAAACAAAAAACTTATCAGTATTAGCATGATTACTTAGATGTGATTATTTTTATAATCTCCCGTCTATAATCTTATACCATAGGTATAACTATACTTTTCCCTTCGAAGCCCAATGCTTTTGACTGTGAGGGATGCTGTTCAAAAAAAGTTGCGATCATAGAATATTTTGAAAAAATTCTCTGAAATCTGCCTTATGTTTAAAAAATATAAGACTCTTTGCGACACCTTCCGGGCTTCAAAAGATGGCTCTGGACTGATTGAAGAAGGCGTGAAGTTTGAAGGGCTTATTCCTGTTTTAATGGGTTTTTTCGTGGAGATAATGCCCGAATTCCCAGGATAATCTGCATCCCGGTAAAAAGCTGCCCATATAAAGTAGGCTGCAAGCATCTGGTTTGAAATGCCCTGGAATTGAGCAACTGCTCTCAAGTCAAGAAGGTCTCAGACCTGTTTTTTTGCCTTGTAGCTTAAGAAATCCAGTACAATCCTGTTAAATTCAGCGGGTTTTTCCATATTTGGTACATGAGCACTATCAGACAGAATAATCTTTTTTGCCCCCTGTATCCTGTTAGCCAGCAGATCAGCAGCTCTCAGGACTTCAGGATGATCTAGAGAGCCAGCTAAGATCAGTGTGGGAATATTGATCTCTGTCAGCCGCCCAACAGCAGGCGGATTAAGCGGATTAAGTGGCTGGGCGTCAGCTTTGCCCCATGTGCCATTTTCCACTGCTGTCCGATTCATCTCAGCTGCACGCTGGCGGATGTGGGGTTCAACCTGAAGCGGATGACGATAGATCCCATCAACCCACAGACTGATCTGCAGTTCACTCACACGCTCAAGGTCACCCTGCTCAATCGCCTGCAGCATATCCAGAACCTGTGATGGCGTCTCGCCTTGCATTTCAAAGCCTCCCGGAGTGCCGCTGACGACAACCAGCGACAACACTATCTCCGGATGCTCAAGCGCAAAGTCTATGGCCATTTCCCCGCCCATAGAGCAACCTAATAAATTTGCACGCTCAATGCCAAGTTTCCGCAGCAGGCAGTACAGATCCTGACGGCGAGAAACCGGCCCGCTCACAGGATCAGATTTCCCGAATCCGCGCATATCAAAGCGAAGTACCCTGTAATGTTGTGTAAAAGCTTTCCACTGCCCATCCCACATGCGGCTGTCAACAAAACCCGCATGGCAAAGCACAAGTGTCTCACCTTCTCCTTCAATTTCATAATAGAGCTTCCCGTCCCCAAGATCAGCATATCCAGCAGTCATATCCAATATCACTAACGTTCATTCTTTTAACCCTAATCCTTTATTAGAAGATCATTCAGTTAGCATGTGTAGCCCATTTGATTATTCTGTCTAATAATTTTAGTCTTTTTCCAGAAGAAAAAAGCATATATATTTTGTAACTATTCAGCCTACTGAAAAAAGTTATAATTTAATATAAATGCTGCAACTCTCAGAATAATAGCGGCGCT
>MDTP02000297.1 GCA_001714685.2 Methanosarcina sp. Ant1
TTTTATGGATCTTGCTCTCGAATGGGCAGGAAGAGAAATCGAGCATGTTGATAGTCTTATGTTAAATCCTTGTTTTAGCGGATCTTGTTCTCGAATATGAATGAAAAATTCTGAGTAGTGTTCCATATCATGTTTCAATCCTTGTTTTAGTACCCGCAACGAAATAACTTAGGCGTGTTTTATACTGTTCTTAAGTATTTTCGCAAACAGGCTCATTTATTTTACTCGAGTAATTGTGTATTACTTAGGTTATTTCGTTAAACACCTAAGCGGAATAATCTATACAATAAAGTAAACGATAAATTTAAATAATAATCTCTAGAATAAAAATAAACAACATATATAGATAATAGTTATAGATAATTTTAAATAAAAGGATTATATTATTTATTGACAAGGTGATACATAAAATGGGGTGCATTATCTTGGAAGTGCGTAAGTCCTAATTTTAATTCTTAAGAAATTGGGGGAGATGTTAAGACTGAAATTCGTTATAAACAATACGTTGGGGTTCATTTATGGGAAAAGATGCAACTGAAAAAGTAATTGCACTTGTCCCAGCACATAATGAGGCTAATTGTATAGAAAGAACCATATTTTCTTTAATAAATCAAACACATTCTTATGTAGATGTTCTTGTTATCAGCGATAATAGTACAGATAACACTGTAGATCTTGTAAAGAAAATAATGGAAACTCACAATAATGTTAACCTCATTGAAACTGTTAACAATACACATAAGAAAGCTGGTGCACTTAATCAGGGATATAAGTATCTCAGTGAACGATTGAACGAATACAGATTTGTATTATCGATCGATGGAGACACTATAATGGCTGATAATGTCATTGAGCAGGGAATAACTGAGTTTTATCTCAATGACAAATTAGGTTCAGTATGTTCTCGATCAGGTGTAATGGATCAAAAAACGAACTCATTTCTAGAAAAATATATTTATCACGTTCAACATCTCGAGTATGGGGATTTTGATAGGGATAGAATAGGTCAGAATAAGAGAGTCAGGGTTGCACATGGAATGTGCTCTCTTTTTAAAGTAAAATCAATTCAAGATGTCATTAAGAGAAGAGAAATCAATGGTGAAGGTTATTGCGTATATAGAGTTACGAATATAATTGAAGATTTTGAATTAACTGTAACCTTGAGAGAACTTGGTTATCAAGTTACTTGCGGATTTGGAATGTATGCATGGACAGAAGTTCCACTAACAATAAAAAGTTTATGGAGACAACGAATACGATGGTATAGAGGAGGAATTGACACAATTCGTGAACATGGAGTTAGTAAAGTGACAATATTAGATACATTTGATCATGTAGTATTCTGGTTGGTGTTTCTATCCCAACTTCTTTTGCTAAAATGGTCGATTGAAGGTGTTTACATAGACAATAGCATAAACCTGTCAGTGTTTATATTTATGCTTTTATATGCCAATGGTGTATATACACTAAGATATGTGCAAAATCCCACTAAATGGGATTATGCGATTCGATTGACATACATACCTCATGCAATATATACAACTTATACAGCATTAGAACTGCTTTATTCATATTTTGCAAGTTTCTTCAATCTAAAACAGGAGTGGTAAAGTGATAGATGATAAATTAATCTTGCTAGATGATAAATTAATCTTGCAGACTTCAGTTACAATTACCGTGATAAGTTTCACGATGCGAAAAATGTTATGGGAAACATACATGACATATATAAAAAAGAAAACTAGGAAGGGTTTATTAAAACTAAGTTGGGATTTAGATCGAATAAAAGATTTCTTTGGTCATCGGTTAAGGAATAAATGATTTTCTTGCATACGATTTTATATTATTTATAGTATAAAATTAATTTATTCATGACTCAATTCCATAATCCAGTGATTTCACTATTTTCTTTTCACTTGATCATGACTTTCCTCAAATTAGTTTCATCAG
>MDTP02000298.1 GCA_001714685.2 Methanosarcina sp. Ant1
TACAGAAATTACAGCTTCAGGACCAGCTTCATAGATAACAAAAATCTCTTCACGTGTAAGCATAATAACGAAACAAATAGGATTCAATTTATATGCAATTTTTCCTCGAAACGAGAAAAAATTGTAGCCTTTGAAAGGCTATCTGAATAGTTACTAAAAAAGATTCATTTGTATTCGGTTAAGAGATAAAATGCATGAAAGTGTTATTTTTTATGCTAAAATCTCAACATTCAAGTCGGAAAATCACTACACGTGGTATTCGAAGTTGTGCATAAAATTCGTTAACCGATGACAAATGAAAAAAGATTAATCTTTTGTATGAATATAAGAAAATATTTAAATTAAACCTTATTCTTATCAAAATGTTCGATTGTTTCAATTACTTTCTTATAGTCCACTTTAGTATTATAACAACCATCGTTCAACAAAGGAACTCCATAAGTCACAATTTTTTTTCCATTTAAAGAGCACATTCCTTTGTTTATCTCGTAATCACATGCTATTCCAAGTATACCATCTGCAGGTTTATGTTTAAGTATATTGACGATGGCCGAGGAACCGGTGGTTATATATAAAAGGTATCCCTGCTGGTCGGCATCTTTTCTCAATTGAGTCACAATACATTTCCCACAGTTTTGACATTGAATACCTAAGATTGTTGACGGGGCGGGACAATCCAGTGCACGTACGCAATGTGGAACAATAATTATACGATTTTTAGTTTTTGAGAAATCTGATGCGTTAGCTATGTTTTTTAAAGATACTATCCATTTATCCAATATTCGTGGATCTGAAAACTTATAGAAAAAATATTTTATCGGTAGATAGAAAAAATCAAGGACTTTTGAGAAAAAACCTGCAAGCCATACGTTTCTTTTCAGGCTGATTCGACTCACTAAAAGAGCGGTTGCCGAGATCAAAACTGAAAAGAGCGTAGCAAAGAGCAGGGCTTTTCCTATAAAACTATACATCGCACATCTCCATTTTTCTGATGATTTCTTCCACATTAGCTTTGGTATTGAAACAACCATCCCGAAGGAGAAGAACCCCCTGTACGGGGATAAAAGATACTTCCTGCATATCTTCTGCAAGCTCATTGTAGCAGGCGACACCCAGGCAAGATTGAGGTCTGTATTCCTTGAAGATCTTTTTGACAAAACTGCTTCCGGGGATTACAAAAACCTTGAAGTTGTACCTGTCTGCAGCCTCGTAGATCTTTGAGATGTCACATTTCCCGCAGCGTTTGCATTCATAACCATGAATAGGGTCACACCTGGCCTTGCATTCCGGGTGTCTCATACACTGGGGTAGGAACACACCCCTATTCTCTTTTGTGCGGACGAAGCGGTCTAACGTTATGGCGTTCCGTACATCAATAAGGATATCATCGACAAGAGTTTCCCGGATCCTAAAAACTCTGCACAGTAATTTTGTAGGGGAATAAAAGAGATAAAGCATGAATAGTACGAATCCCGGAAAAATAATTTTGTGATTTTTAAATGAGTAAGCCCCAATGAGCAGGGCAATCCCTGTACCTGCAAGAGCAAAAAGCATCAGGTATACGAATATTTTTCCAAGAAATTCGTAAGGGATATCCATATTCTAGGGAAGGGAGTATCGATATTTAAGTTTTACTAATAAATAAAAATAAGCCAAAAGTATTAGAAAAAAGTTTGAGAAAAATATGAGGAAAAATAAGCCAAAAATATGAAAATAAAGGTAAGGACTGGAGTCCAACCTTCATTTCTTTCGCTTATGTGGTCTCAAGGCCTAAAGCCTCTGCGACCAGCTCAATGACATCCTCGACAACGAGGTCAGTAGCTTTGATCGAGTCCCGGCCATCCGACAGGTTTCTCTTACAGAATGGACAAGCGCTGGACAATATATCCGCATCGGTTTCAAGGGCGTCCTT
>MDTP02000299.1 GCA_001714685.2 Methanosarcina sp. Ant1
TTCTTACATAAAGGGGTAGCATCTTTGTTTTATAAAAAGATGCTACCATCTATTTATAAGCTGGTTCAAGAATTTTCCTGATCTCGAGCTCATCCCAAAACTAATTCATGCGTCTTAGGTTAAGTGAAGAATCATAATAAAGTGTATCCATTACCAAGACATATATCTAAAATTTAACTAGACCTTGAACTGGGAAGGTATCGATTTTAGGTAAAAAGGCCAAATTTGGGGCCAATTTCTGCTATATCATCGATAGTCTTGTGCAAGGAATTTCTTAACCGATGACCAATGAATTCTACATCTGTGTACATCTGCGTATGCAGGATTTCTGGTTGGGCTGGGTAGCTATTGAAGTTTGACATTTTTCTATTTTTATGGTATTATGGAAAGTACACTTGATATTTCAACAACAATAGTATTAAATAGACGGAAAGTATACTTTCCATTAAGAGCCTATCCTAAAAGTCATAATGGCATGTTGTAAAAAGTCATAATGGCATGTTGTAAAGTTACAATAGGTCTATAATATCAAGTATCGTTTCCGGGTGTGTATGTTGCCAATTGTAAAAGCTATAGTAGGTCAGAACACTTTTCGGATAGGCTCTAAGGAGAGATACCAGTTTGAAAAATAGGCTGGAAATATTACGAAAGCAGAAAGGAATCAAGCAGGAAGAACTCGCTGAAGCACTGGAAGTGTCCAGACAAACAATAGGTTCTCTAGAAAATGGACGATATAACCCGTCTATCATTTTAGCATTTAAAATTGCCAGATATTTTAACACTGTAATCGAAGAAATTTTTATTTATGAGGAGGAAAAAAATGGGGAAAAATGATAGTCAAGTTAGGAATTATATTTTAGTTGGGATAAGTGCGGGGGTTATTGCGGGGTGTTATTTTGTTACTAATTTATATGGTAGGGATATTCGGGTTATTATCTTACTTGCAATAGCATTACTTACATTCGGACTCTCAACGAACAACATTTTGAAACTTTTCGTAATAAAGGAATCCATAGAAGCGAAAAAACAACAGAAAATTGAAATGAACGACGAAAGAAATACCCTCATCAGAGAGAAAGCCGGGTCCAAAACAAATGAATATATGCTCTATCTGAGTACAATTATCATATTTGTTCTGATTTTCATGGATGTAGAGTTTTGGATAATTTGCCTGGTTGGCTTTTTAACACTGGTACAGGGATTTTTATCCATTATCTTGTATGATTATTATTCTAACAGATATTAATATTCTGCTTCAGTTCAGCAGGAATTTTTATCAAAAATATTCGGATCACAAGGACATCAAAGTTCATCTATGCTCAAACTCATCGATGTTTTCTTCTACTGCTCGCCTGCTGTATTCAACGAGCTTGTTTCAATTGTGCTCTCTGATCAGCTTCTCGATGACCGAGTTATAATCATCACCCATTGATCCGATAGCACGTTATTCATCCCTGGTCTGTTTTTTTATCTGGATGGTTGTGGTTTCAGTCACAATATTCTATAGCCGCTATAATATTTTAGTTTATATTTCACATATTGAACCGGCATACAAAAGCATAAAATTTTCAGATCCTTTTTTCCTGTCCATGTATTTTGATCCCGTTGATGTTCATTTATAAAGCTGTTTTAAGACAGTTCATGTGCCAAGGTTTTTTTTTCCATAATTTCTTATTTTCATGGCTCATCGAGATATGGAGCAAGTGAGGAAAGAGCCTTAGCACTTCGATATTGGATTGAATTCCGCGTGCAAGATCAGGGGCTTTCTCAATAATTTCTTTTTGTCTGGATTCATCCAGATATGGTACAATAAAGGATTTTTTAGGCGAAGGTTTTAGGACGAGTAGCTCATTATTATAATAGTATACTAAGTGGGGGTATCACGGCTAGCAATGCCGACAATTATAT
>MDTP02000300.1 GCA_001714685.2 Methanosarcina sp. Ant1
TTTCTGATTCCGTGGTTTCTGATTCCGCGATTTCTGATTCCGTGATTTCTGATCTCATGATTTCTGATCTCATGATTTTGTGATGTTTATGAAGCAAAATTCAATTTTGAAGTAGAGGTGGATTTTTCAACCTTTATTCAGCAGGCTGAAAACTCCGAAAAGTCCGCAAAAACAGTTATTAACGCCAGCAAAAGCTCTGGACGAATTCTTCAGTTTTATCAAAAACAGAGTCACTTTCCATAAGCGCAGACCCTATCAGCACAGCATCTGCTCCTGCTTGGATCACTCGCCTGACATCCTCTGCGCTGTTCATCCCACTCTCACTTATAATGAGATGCCTGGTCCCGTGGTCGAGGTCGTACTCGCGGACAAGAGGTGCAAGCTCTTCCGTAATACCCAGGTCGATATTGAGTGTCTCAAAGTTCCGGTTGTTAATCCCGATAACCCTTGCAGCAGTTTCCAGCGCAAGCTCAAGCTCTTTTCTGTTATGGACTTCAACGATCGGCTCAAATCCCTTTTGAAAAGCAAGCTCGACAAAGTCGCCAAGCTCTTTTTCCAGGATGCCCGCAATGAGAAGCACGAGATCGCTTTCTGTTTCCTCAAGCTGCACTCTGTCAATGATGAAATCTTTCCTGAGGACAGGCAGACATACATTTTTCCTGACCGCGTCCAGGTTTTCAAGTGAACCCCTAAAAACCCCCGGCTCGGTCAGAACGGAAATTGCAACAGCTCCAGCCTCTTCCATTTCCCATGCAAGCTCTGCAGCTGCTGCAGGCGGGATCTCCCTGAAAGCCTTCCCCGGAGATGCGGGCTTGATTTCCGCAATTACAGGTACCTTCCCATCGGCCTTTGCATCTGCAACAGCAGAGAGAAAATCTCTTTTCTCAAACTGCATCTGCAGGGCTTCAGGGCGTGTATGGAGCCCAAGAGTCTGAACGCGGGTTTTTGTTGTGTTGAGGATGTGAAGGATTGTAGTGTGCATAAACTATCACTGATGTATTTTTATGTGCAGCAATGACTAATACAGCGCATTGCATAAATAGGTTTTGTACAAGAAAAAGAGGTTGAAAAATATCGAGAAATATTTAAAATACCAGATAAGCTTTTTTGCGGCAGCCAGTCAGTCCGGAAGTCTGATCCCGCGGAACAGGCAGGCTGAAATCGGTGACCATTATTCTTCGCACGAAGTGGTGTGACTCTGCCATGCAATCTTAGTAAAAATAGAGTAAGTATTCAGCGTAGCAAAATAAGTCTATTGATGTTGATCTGGAATTGTCACAAAAGTGCAATTTCCAATCCATCCTAAACTGAAAACACAATCAATAGACAACAATTACAGAAATTAACTTCCAAAAATTTGCTTATTAAATCTCAAACGGGATTAATCTGTTTATTACGAAAAAACACTTTTTATTATTTTCAAAATATCAAAACGTCACATGTTATCGTGTTGAATATATATACTGTATAAACATTTATAGAAACGTTTATAAGTTGTGTCCTCTTTAAAGGATAATTATAAAAGCATCATTTGAAATATCTAAATAATAGTTGCTATGATATTTTTTAGCTGACGAACTATTCATTAAACTAGATTTATCAAAGGGGTTATCATGAAAAATTATGAAGTAAAAGTGTTGGACGAAAATGATCACATATTTATTGAAACGTTAAAGAACCTCGGGATGTCAAGAAATGTAGCTACAACGATGGCTTATCTTATGAATGTAAACGAAGCTTCATCCCAGGATATTGAGATCAGTACTGGATTAAGGCAACCGGAAGTCAGTCTTGCGATGAGGTTAATGCGCAATCAGTCCTGGGTTAGTGTGCGCTCGGAAAAAAAGCCTGGAAAAGGGCGACCAATGAAGATTTATTCTCTTGCGGCTCC
>MDTP02000301.1 GCA_001714685.2 Methanosarcina sp. Ant1
TTAATTAACATTTATACTATTATGCAATTTGTAAAGAAAAATCACACCAAATGTGATTTTTCTAAAAACATATAACTTGCCTTCGGCAGGTTAACGCATAGATTAATATAATTTATTTTATATTTCTTTCATGATATTATCATGAAAGGTAAAAACAGCAGTAGAAGAGTTGAATCCTCATTGAAACGTGCAAGTTTCTTGGGTCACCTCGGTCTCATTGTCGGAGCTTACAGAGAATTGGAAGTTGACAAACTAATCGATGAAAAACTTCCTAAAGAGAGGGATCACAATATTCCTCACTCAGTCTGCATCCTAGCTATGATACTTAATGGTCTTGGTTTTATAGGACAGCGTTTGTACCTGTTTCCTGACTTCTTCAAGAACATTTCTACAGAAAGGCTCTTTGGAGAAGGTGTTACAAAAGAAGATCTCAATCAATATGTAATTGGGGAGACTCTTGATAGGATCGTAAAATATGGTACTACAAAACTGTTTACTGAGATCGTTCTTCACATCCTGAGTCGTTTACCTATTCCTGTTCACTGTCTGCATGCTGATACTACGAGTGTTAGTGTGTATGGAGATTATGATGATGAAGAAACAGATTCTATTGACATTACTTTCGGAATTCCCAAGAACGGAAGATGGGATCTAAAGCAATTTGTTCTTAGTTTGATTGTTAATCAGCATGGGATACCTCTTTTTATGAATACACATTCAGGAAATGTTTCAGACAAAAAAACAATTCTTGAAGCAATTACGTCTCTTAAATCTGTTTTAAGACCTGAAAGCAAAGTGTACTATGTCGCAGATAGCTCATTTTACACAGAAGATAATATCAAGAATATAGGAAGGTCATTCTGGATAAGTCGTGTTCCTGCAACAATTTGTGAAGCGAAGGAACTGCTAACTGCAAATCTGAATCTGAAAACGTTAAAAGGCGACGAGAGATACTCGTTTTATCAAACCTTTGTGGAATATGGTGGAATCAAACAAAAATGGGTCTTGCTGCTTTCTCATAAGATGAAAGAGAAGAAAGAGGAAACTCTCAGAAAAAAGCTTGAAAATGAGGTTGAAAAAGCAGAAAAGTCTCTTAAAAAGCTGAAGGGAAGAGACTTCTTTTGTGAAGAAGACGCATTAAAAAGTGCAGAAGAATGGATTCAAGATTTACCTTATGTTATGTTTGAAAAAATAGATTTGAAAGCTATTAACAAACGTGAACCAGGTAAAAGAGGTAGAACTTCAAAAGATGAGAAATTAAATACTTATTTCAAGATTGATGGCAACATAAAGATTAATGATGCCTTTGTTTTGAAAAAAATGGAGAAAATGGGACTTTTCATCATCGCAAGTAATGATATCAGCCTTTCTCCTGAAGAGATGCTAAAGTGCTACAAAGGACAAGATAAAGTAGAAAAAGGATTCAGGTTCTTGAAAGATGACACATTTAGCGTATCTAAAGTCTACCTAAAAAACAACTCAAGAATTGAGGCATTGACAATGATAATGGTTCTATGCCTGATGTTTTATTCAATTGCAGAGTGGAGATTAAGGACAAAATTGGAACAAGAGAATGAAACAGTTCCAGATCAAAAAGGGAAACCTACAAAAAGACCTACTATGGCTTGGATATTTTTCAATTTCCAGGGAATTACAGAACTTTTTACTCAAAAAGAAGGAAAAGTGGAATCGGAAATACTGAACATGGAGGAGGTTCACTGGAAAATATTGAGTCTAATGGGAGAGGAATATGAAAATATATATCTCTAATTACGTTAACCTGCCGAATCCAGGATATAACATTATTTAAGTTCTTATCGCTTGATTCAGTATTCAGCTCCATTTAACGATGTTATTTTAAAGGCATTAG
>MDTP02000302.1 GCA_001714685.2 Methanosarcina sp. Ant1
TTTGAATTTGAGATTAGAGCCTGCAGTTCCTGTGCTTAAATTTTTGGCACATGATTCAATATCAAGAGAAGCATATGCGCTTAAAAAAGTGGAACTTAGGATTGATTTTAGGACGTGGAAGGGCTAATCTCCGTCTTTTCAAAGGCGGGATACAGCCCGTCAACTTTTAAACATTCTACTTTTTAATATTCTGCTAATCTTAATATATAATGGTAACCATATGTATATATTGATATGACAAAAAAAGAGCATTGGGTGACAGCACGAGGTTGTGTATACAGCGCCCATTACCATTTCGTATGGTGTACAAAATATAGAAGACATGTTCTTGTAGATAAAATTGCAGATGACCTTAAACTTCTCCATGAAAAAATTGCAAAAGAAAAAGGGGTGATCATTGTGACTCAAGAAATTATGCCGGATCACGTTCATCTCTTTATAACAATGCACCCAAAGTTTTCACCTGCAAATATCGTTAAGATATTCAAAGGAATAACAGCAAAGAAACTTTTCGAAATGCATCCAGAAATAAGAAATAAACTATGGAATGATCATCTCTGGAATCCATCTTACTATGTTGGTACTTGTGGAGATACAACAAAAGATGTAGTCCAAATGTATATTGAAACCCAAAAGGTGAAATGATTTGTTGAAAGTGTTTCGTTATAGATTATATCCAACAAAAGCTCAGAAAACTGAACTTAGTAAGACACTTGAGCTTTGCCGTTGGACATATAACGAAACACTTGCATTAAGAAAAAATGCTTGGGAATCTGAACAAAGAAACATTAATTATTACGATTCAAAGAAAATGATTCCTGTTTGGAAGAAAGATAAACCAGAACTTAAAACTGTTCATTCTCAAGTGTTACAAGAAGTTATCAAAAGAGTCGATCTTGCTTTTCAAGCTTTTTTCAGAAGAGTTAAAGCAGGAGAAAAAGTAGGTTATCCTAGATTTAAAGGATATGGAAGATATGACAGTATTACTTATACTCAATCGGGTTTCGAGTTATACATTCAACAATTAAAGGTATCAAAAATCGGTGAAATAAAAATTAAACTCCATCGGTTATTTGATGGCGACATTCATAGACTTAATATTCGAAAAACTCCTACCGGAAAATGGTTTGCTTCATTTCTGGTAGAAACTGAATCACCATTAACATTACAGAAAACTGAATTGTCTATTGGTGTTGATGTTGGTATCAGTAGTTTTTTAACATTATCTGATGGTCAACATATACCAAATCCTAGATTCTTTGTTACAGAAGAAAAAAATCTAGCAAAAGCTCAAAGGAAATTATCAAAAGCTGAAAAAGGAACTACATTACGGAAGAAAGCATTAAAGGTCGTTCAACATGTTCACGAAAGAATCGCAAACAAGAGAGAAGATTTTGCTCAAAAAGTAAGTCTTAATCTTATTAAAGCTTATGATTTGATTACCTTTGAAGATTTGAATATTAAAGGAATGACTCAAAACCACTGTCTAGCAAAACATATAGCGGATGTAGCTTGGAATCAATTGATAACACTCACGACTTACAAGGCAGAATGGGCTGGTAAACGTGTAGAACTTGTCAATCCATATAATACATCACAAATGTGTTCTGGATGTAGCGAAATTGTTAAAAAAGATCTATCAGAAAGAACACATAATTGTCCTTCATGTGGTCTAATTATTGATAGAGATCATAATGCCGCTATTAACATTTTGAGATTGGGATTACAATCTCTTCGGATTCCCGATAGATGCCCGTCACTTCAGTGATGGGAGTAGTCACTCAAAAAGTTGAAGAATAGGCGTTTTTACCTTCCCCGAAAAAATATTTTATCTGGAGTGTTAATGGGAGCTCAAGACCTGACGCC
>MDTP02000303.1 GCA_001714685.2 Methanosarcina sp. Ant1
ATTACATAAATATAGAATTATAAATTTTATGTAATGGTGTTACACTTACTTTTATCACTGGATTTTGGAACTGAGTCCGATTTTCACAGGCTGAATAATTACAGAGTTGTATATATCGCTAGGAACAGCACCGGAATTCTTTTCGTCAGCGGCACTGTTGATTTCTAGCAAAGACCTAATATTAAAGAAGGCTATGAATTAATCTTTGCCCGGAAGTTACCCGAGTATAAAAATCCTCTTGCCTCAGCTCTCTATAAGGTCGGGCAAATGTTAAAGATAATTAAAGATATTACGGATGAAAAATACGTATCCTCTTCAAATTGAGTGGAAAGCTCTTACTTTCAACTCAATTCGCTTTTTGTCTGATTAGTTGAGCAAGAGATGGCATCTCAAATGTTTTGCTTACTCTATCAAATATGTAATCATATGCACTTACACTCAGTTTCTTTGCTGTTTGAACAATCGTCATGAATGTGTCGTTTGCCTTTGTCCCTTCATCTGTTATTGTTTGAAGGCTCACATCTCTTTTTCTGACCTTTGCTCTCGCCGCTAACTCTGCTGCATTGTTATGCAGCGGAACCTCTGGTAAAACCAGTACCTTTAACAGATGTTCCTTATTCTTTTTCGTCTTACCGATTCTTTCATCCAGCTGCTCATATCCTGTTTTAGTCGAAAAAAATTGATCAAACTTTGCGGACAATTGCTTCGCTACCTCTGAATCTGGCTTTTCTCGAAACTCGCAGAGTTCCCCATAAAAGTCCCAGTAATTATCCAGAAAAGCTTCCAGCTTTTCCTGGTAATAAGGCACTATTGGCCTCAATTTCTTGTAGTTTCTCCCATCATGAATCCAACAAAGAGCATGATGATATGCAATTTGCTTGAATTGAGGTGCATCATCACTCAGAAGTGTGGTAACCACAGGTATGTCTGTACTTTGATGATATGCAGCAATTGCACAGGCTTCAAGAACTTTCTTCTTGGTAGCCTTATATCCATTAGGCGAGAAAATATAATCGAGTTTTCGACGCATTTCTTCGTGACTGAATATTTTGTTTTTAACAGAAGAGAGCTTTTCCATCCAGATTTGGGAAACATTAAACGTTTTCATAAGATCAAATGCTTCATCATTAAAGTAGTACTTTTTTTCTTTTCCACATAGAAGTATATCTAAAATGGTTTCCCGATTCTTGTTTGGAACTGTAAAATAAGCAACATAATAAGGATTACAAAGGATCTGAGTATAATGATTGATACCATTGACTCTCGCACCTGTATCATCAATCTGCTGATAAGGCGTGGACTTTAGACCTTCCTGAAAAATCTCAGATTTTTCCTGGTGGAAGACATCAGTGTCTTTTGTTAGGATTCGCGAAATGGTGGCTTTGGATATATTAACTCCAATATTTCCCAAAAATTCATGTATTTTGGGCTCTGAAACATTAGCAATATGATTAAGAGTGATTACAAGAGACCTTATTCCAGGACCAAATTCACCTTTGATACCACCTGGAAGTTCACCTGAATATGTTTTGTGCTCAGAAGGAGAATAGAAAATCTCTATCTTGTAGTTGGTGTTTATAGGCTTTATGGATATTTCCTGAATTACCACATCCCTATAACCTTTAGAGTAGGCATCACTGGGTAAAATGAATCTATCAACCTTACAAGTCTCAATACGATGAATCTCTATTTTATCCAGTTTTGATTTAGATTCCTTGTTCTATAGAAGCCTTCTTTTTCGTCTCTCATTTTCAGAAGAAATATCTTCACTCTTTTTAGAACCACGAATTTTGGGTTTGGTTTGTTCACCTTTAAGTAAATTGAT
>MDTP02000304.1 GCA_001714685.2 Methanosarcina sp. Ant1
TATATGAGGCTCTCAAATTATAATTTTGATTTAAAAATCTACCCTTCTTTTCACTACTCTGGGCGTTAATTGTTTTTTTTGATGACAATAGATTTAAATATTATAAAAATTGGCCGCATATACGGTGAAAAGCAGTATGGCATATAAATGGGTCATCTTAGAAGACCCTATATCACCCAGAAAATTGTAGGAGTTTAATAGTGCGCAAGTGTCATAATATTCATAAACTCAAATAATTATAAACAGAGTTATTATTATACACTTTCTAAATAACAATAAGTGTTACTAATTGAGTACAAATATCGCTACTAATATTGATATGCCATTGACGTGTTATTTTATTTATTAAAACTACAGCCTATTAAAATAGGCAATCCTACTTTTATTTTATATTACCTTCCATAATACAGACTGAACTGTGAGACTTTTTATTATTTTCGGATCTTCAGATTTTTACTCTGAAACGTGTAGAACAATAAAATTTTAATTTCATTGAAATAATTTATTTGTTAATAAGAAAAGAAAACAAAGAAATAGATAAGTCAATGATAAAAACGATATTCTAAGGCAATACAATAATTCCTTTGCCGAAAGTA
The DNA here is from genome assembly GCA_001714685.2 of Methanosarcina sp. Ant1. Lineage (GTDB taxonomy): Archaea > Halobacteriota > Methanosarcinia > Methanosarcinales > Methanosarcinaceae > Methanosarcina. The sequence continues at coordinate 597 of MDTP02000304.1, forward strand.
TATTTGAAAACCGATACCATTCGATGTTCTCTTTAGTATCTCCGACTTATTGTGATTTTTGTGGCACTAAATTAAATGTAAATTCTAACTGTACCCGTTCAATTATCACGAGTTATGGCACCATAACTTGTAATATTACATACTGGATTTGTCCTAATTGTAAGAAGCATTTTCATGATAATATCGTTGGTGTTTCTGGATCAGCAAATTACAGTGATGAGTTCTACAACAAATGTTTGTCAGATACGATGGTAGACGCAGTCTTTACAATTCCTGCAGATTAGATTAAACATATACACAAGGCTTGACTGATATACTGAGAGAGCTCCTTGTGCCCACTCGTTATGGTTGCGGGAGCAAAAACAAGCCGAATTTTCCAAGCAAGACTTTTAGATCAAAAAATCGGCTTTGAGACCTGAAAACAAAGTGTACTGTGTTGCTGATAGTTCCTTTTACACAGACAAAATAATATCAAGAAAATCGGAGAAGTATTCTGGATCAGTCGCGTTCCTGCAACAATTAATTAGGCAAAGAAACTGCTAAATGCAAATTTGAACCTTAAAACGCTAAAAAGTGACAAAGGTGCTCATTTTACCAAACCTTTGTGGAATATGGCAGAGTCAAGAAAAAATGGGTTTTGTTGCTTTCTCATAAGATGAAAGATGTAGTGACAAAAACGGGAGCAGCCAGGAAGAGGATGTGGTAAAGACAAATCACCCTCACTCAGAGATAAGAGCAGGTAGAAATTAAGATTAAATTAAGCACCTGTGGGAAATGATGACTACTATTTAAAGACCGTATAAAAACCGTAATCAGAATAAGTTGAAGTGAGAGGTAAAAACAGTTTTAGAGAGGGATTTGCCTCTCACTTCTTTCTGGTTCTTATTTTATAGAAAACTGAGAATGAGGAATGGCGAACCTCATTTTCCCGGTTTTCTCTCTGAAACCTCTCCCGAAACAAAGACGAGGAATGGCAAAAAACCTCAATCTTCTCTCTGGGCGGGGTTCCGGATTTTGTGAGAGCAGGGTTGAGGAATGGCGAACCTCGTTTTCCTTGCTCTGCCGTTTTTGCTAAATGCTACTCATGAACCCCATTCAATAATTAGCATTTAGAACTACATGTTATAGAACATATGTCACATATAAAAAATAACTGGAAACGATTTTTCATTTCCTTTGATCTAAT
>MDTP02000305.1 GCA_001714685.2 Methanosarcina sp. Ant1
ACATTGTGAAAGAGAAAATCAAAATTTAACACCCAATTACGGTAAAAATGAAATAAGTAGATGAAATCTTGCTGAGAGTTTAAGTCAGTTGGTGAAGTACTGAAATATGTGCAGAAAAACTGTGTCAAGGAAGGACATCCTGAATTATCAAAGATAAGTCAGGGAACGATTTCAAAAATCTTGAATGCAAGAGCATAAAACCACATAAAATCAAGTATTACACCGCCAAAGTGGACCCAGATTTTGATGAAAAGGCAACGAAAGTTTTGGGCACATATAAAGAAGTTAAAACCTTAACTCTCCCTCACTTAGGGAATAAACCAACTCGATGATTTTGTCTTTTGATGCCGTTTTTCTAGCAGAGTTGTGCATTTTTCCCCTCTGGGTTTCTTTCAATTTCACCCGAACTTTTTTATACATTTAGTATCATATGTTCTTTAGATATCGAAAATTTTGTCTGAAATAAACTGAAAAATATGGGAGAAATTTATCCCCTATAGGGAATAATTTTGGGTAACTTTTTGCTTTTTTGCTTATTTTTTAATTCGATGCTTGTAGGCTCAAACATCAATTTGTTATCTTTAGCTTCGAGGGGAATTTACTAAAAAAAGTTAGGCTGTATTTTGAAGATATTGAGTTAAACGTGATCAAGAGAATTGGTATTGAAAAAAGTTAGTCCCTAATTGTGGCGTAGTTAAGGTTAAAAAACTAAAAAAGAAAATTAAAAAAAAGAAAACGTTAGATAGAACAATCTTTTCATGTGATGAAAAAACAGGTATTCAAGCTATTGGAAATAAGTATCCAGATCTGATGCCAGTAGAAGGGAAATATCCTACGATGGCAAGGGATCATGAGTATATTAGATATGGTACTCTTTCATTATTTGCTTGTACTGATCTGATTACTGGGAAAGTTCATCACAAAGTTTTTGAAAGAAATAGAAGTCGTGAGTTTATTGAGATTTTGAAAGAAATAGTGTCAGATTACCAGGATACAAAAATAGTCGTGATTCTTGATAACTACATAATACACATATCAGAAGAAACTAAAAAATATCTAAGTACCTTGAAAAAGGGAAAGTTAAAGTTCGTATTCACACCAAAACATGGAAGCTGGTTGAATATTATTGAAAGTTTCTTCAGCAAAATGATTAGAAGCTTTTTAAGGGCAATAAGAGTAGAATCAGTAGAGGAATTGAAGGACAGGATCGCTCAATACATAAATTTACTCAATGAGGAACCTGTGATATTTATGTGGAAATATAAAGTTGAAGAAAAAGATAAGATTCCTGGTGGAATAACGATATGAAAAAAATATGCAATTAATTTGGAATCGATGCACTAGTTTTCTTCCAAATAATTTTTCATACCTGTTCCTACCGTCAACACTTTTCAGACTGATGACTATTATTTTCGAAATTTCTAGAAAGTCATTCAGCTGTTTCAACAAATATTTATATCCCTTGCCAACAATTCTTATCATGGATTATACCTATTTATGGTTTATTTTTGTATTGCAAACATATAATGGCTCTAATTAGGCATAATCCTCCCTCTTTGACTTAAAAATTGATTCTAAATGTAATGAAATAAATGTTTAACAAAGTAGTCTTTTCTAATTATTATTTGAGAAAAAGAAGGGATTTAAGTAAAGATTGCAAAGCCTCATTAAAATCTTTTACATTGGTCATCGGTTAAGAAATCCTATGCGTCGTCCATTACTGTTTTTTCATTTCTCTTATTTTTACTTACTCAAAC
>MDTP02000306.1 GCA_001714685.2 Methanosarcina sp. Ant1
TTAGAGCCCAATTATTTGTTTGGCGACATAATATTGGTTTAATTAGGTATAATCCTTTCTATTTAACTTTAATTTGATATTAAAGTGTTTTAACATAATTTTTTTAAAAAATAGATCTTTTTAACATTCATTATTCCAAAATAAGGGACATTAACTAAAATGGCATAAGCTCAGATATTACATTTAACAGGAGAAAGCTAAGATTTTCTTTCTAATGAGTTTATCAGTCTAATGACTTATTAATCCGTCTAAAAGTTCACCTAATTACCTAAAATATTTGAATTCGGGATACTGTAAATTAAAAATCAGCCTAGAGAATAGTACGAAATGCAGAATTGAGGATAATAACAGCTTTTTGATGGTAAGTTTGAAAGCTAGTCTCATAATTCTCATTTCTCTAACCATTTACTATATATCGTTTTTCTGGACAGTATCTATCGTTGTTCTGGACAGTATCTATCGTTGTTCTGGACAGTATCTATCGTTGTTCTGGACAGTATCTATCGTTTTTCTGGACAGAATCGCAGATTAAAACCAAAAAAATGAAGAATAGAGTTAAGAAAGCAGATTATTAAGAACATGATAGCATATTATTAAAAGGATTAAAAGACATCTTATAAGCAATTTGAATAAAGATCAACAAAGCTCTTGCAATAAAATTTTTATAAAAGGCACAATTCCTGAAAGGGGTCTTTTGACCATGTTTTCAAAAGAAGAAACTAAAATGATAGATTTAGGGCGGACTTCCATTGATGAGAATTTTGATGAGGGAGTGAGCCAGGCCCTGGATTTCCTGACAAAAATCGGCACAGGCTACCTCAGTCAAAAAAACGAGCTCGAAGCCGGAAAAATGGTTATTTCTATAAGAGAGATCGGAAAAGCTGCTGCTCTTCAGGGAATGGAGAATGCAGTAGTCAATGCAATCAGGGCCCTTGAGAAAATACTGCAGTATTCCATTGAGCAGAATACTGAGGGCACGACAATCAAAGTGCTTCTCTCTTTTGGAACCATAGGGAAAACTGCTGCTGAACAACAGATGGAGATAGTAGCCAAACTTGCAGCTTCAGTGCTTGGAGAAAATGGAAATAAGGCAGCTCTCCTTAAAAAAGAAAGAGAAACCATTGCAGTTGCAATCGGGCTTGGGGAAATCGGAAAAGCAGTTACTAAGGTCGAATATCCCGATCTTTCGGGAAATACTGCTATATGTATCTCCTGTCTGGGGGATATCGGAAAACTTACGGCTCAGAAAAGTCTCGAAAAAGCTGCAGTAGGAGTAGAATTGATGCTCGAAGAAATGGCTACAGCAGCCATGCAAGAAAACCTTCAAAGCGCAGTCGGAAGTATTGTGGATTCTATTGAAGAGATTGGAAAAAGCGCTGAGGATGAAAAAATGGAAAATGCTGTTTTTCAGGCTGCATCTGCTCTCCAGACCATCATGAGCAGTGCAGGAGACAGATACCTGAACGCTGCCTCAATTGCAGCTAAGATCGCTCTTGAGTCCTTCAATGAACTCGATATAATAAATGATGAAGCTAATCTAAAAAAAACGCACATGATATTCTTCGAATAACATGCTCAAAAAATGAAAGTTTTTTTCGTTACCTTTTTTGTAATTTAACTCCATCATTCTCTAGGACAGTAAGGTTGTCTTCTATTTGGTTCTACGAA
>MDTP02000307.1 GCA_001714685.2 Methanosarcina sp. Ant1
TAGACTTTTCAAATGGGTACATAAAGTTCACATCCTTTGTCCTTGGAGAAGGCACATATCTTGATGTCAATATTTCCAGCATAGACCAGAAAGCCGACAGGAAATTCATAACTCCGATCGGATACAGCAAAATGGTGGCATTCGGCCTTGATGGACCTTATCCGAGAAATTTAACTGAACAGGGAATCAATTATCTGAACAGTAAAGGTGACAGCGGTACATTGTGGTTTGATGTGGGAGTTATTAAGAACTGCAACCAAACAGACCTTGAATACTTACGGAATCTGGTTAATAATGACTCATGGGAAACAGGTATACATTTCTCTAAAGAACTGAATAGTCTTCCCCTTGAAGAGGCCTATAAAACAATGGATGAGGAATCAGAATATGTTTATGAGCAGATCGGGAAAAGACCAACAAGCTGGTGCTGCCTGAGAAATAGAGATAACATTACCCATGCAATTTACGCATATAATAAATTAGGGATGTACTGGAGAAACGGAGAATCAGGAGTTCATGCCGAAAGAGATGTTGGAAACCTGGAAGATGGCACGTGGCCATGGTGGGAACCAGCTTCCCGTGCCGGAATGACGCATCCGGTATTTACCCATCAACTGGATAAAGACCCAGCTATACCATATTCCATCAGCTACTCCAAACTTAAGACCTGGGTAAATAATTATTATTCAAATAACGTATCCATAGTGTCTTTTTACGAATATAGTCAAGTAAATCGTAATACACAGGATGCGTACTTTGATAATATCAGTTCCGATGGAAATCTTATCACATTTGATGTGCACACAAACGGTGTCAAGTCTTTAATAAATGTGAATATAACTGCTGGAAACGATACACAGGTCTACGACCGTACATCAAATGAATCTTTGAATTACACCCTGGAAAAGGATAAATCAATTACCTTCTGGGCCGAAAATAACAATACTTACCATATTTACCTGAAGCACTGAATAGTGATAACAGGAAAAACAGGAGAAATTCAGTGAACAGCCCTCACCTGCCATTTCCGGTTTTGCCGGAATTGTCAAGGACGGGCTTCCGGCCTTCGGAGCTGAACTTTAAAGTATAATTTCGCTGTCAATGTGCTTTCAATCAAGTTGGAGCTTTTTTATTATTCTCAACGGAGTTTCTACTTTCTTATATAAAACTGCATCAAAAGACACTTTTTTGATAAAAATTTACTCGAAATCAGTGATATTTTTACATAATCTTAGGAAAAACGCAACCGTTTTTCTAAACTGTTGACAGTTCTCATTTCGCATTGATCCTTGAAGACCCGGATGGCATGTGTTAAAATCATTATCGAATAAGTCATATTTGTGTTTCTGGACCTCTGGGCATTATAGCAACATTTTATCAATAAAGGTTGCTGTCGCAGTATGGTGGGTTTTAGCAGATGTGAATAATGTAACTGTGGAATAATCAATTATATGTTGCTTTGCCTTTAAATAGAGAGCGTCGTAAAAGTCAAAGCAATTCTACAATTGGATAATCTGAACGTTGACTTTAAATATGGATATAAAATTTTTACATTAAATTCAGGCAATTGCTACCTTATTAACCTGCTTTCGGCAGGTCGACATTAGAAATTAGAATAATTTTCATGATATCGTTTTTGAACATTCGATAAATGTA
>MDTP02000308.1 GCA_001714685.2 Methanosarcina sp. Ant1
TCTCGAAAGTTTTTTTCATGCATTATTCACCTAAATGAATATATCTGAATCTCCTATTTCAGGTTTTGGAGGTTTTTGTCCCGGAATCAAGAACGATATCAGAAAATGACCAGGAATTTCTTGTTTCTGGCCAAATTGCCGCTATCCAATTTTTTCCTGAATGAAAATGATATCTGAGATATGATGAGCACGAAAGTACCCGGATTTGAATTCATCTAAAACAGTTTTAAAAACAAAAGTTTAATAGAAGGAAAAGCATATGTCCAGATGTTTCCAAACCGCCAAAAACCCTGATTTTCTTGCATTTATAAAGGGTTTGAGAATTTTCCAACAAGAATTTTAGCCCCGAAAAAGGGCGCATTTCATGCTTTTTCTGGCCAAAAAATGGAAAAAATTGCCCAATTGATTCGCGAGCAAGATCCACTAAAACAAGGATTGAAACTCATGGATGTAAACATTATTATCCGAATTTGAGCCTAATTCGCGAGCAAGATCCACTAAAACAAGGATTGAAACTTGCTCTCATGTTCTGCAATCTCATTCCATGCGTATATTCGCGAGCAAGATCCACTAAAACAAGGATTGAAACCACTTTTCAAAGAGGAACTCTTCAACTTCATCATATTCGCGAGCAAGATCCACTAAAACAAGGATTGAAACATAGGATATTGCATCCTTAAAGATAGGATATTGCATCCTTAAACAGATGCGCGAGCAAGATCCACTAAAACAAGGATTGAGACTTGAGGCCACCCGCCACTCACCATGACCGTACTTGAATCGAGAAGTAGATTTCACTAAAACAAGGATTGAGACCTTCCATTTTGTATTATGTATGATACTGCTCCATATCGAGAAGTAGATTCCACTAAAACAAGGATTGAGACAACTGAGTACAGAACTAAATTACATCAGATCGAGAAGTAGGTTCCACTAAAACAAGGATTGAAACAAAGCCTGCCAAATTGCCAGTTCCTATATTTTCCAGGCTGCAATTCTGGACTGAATAACTGTGCTCTGTATCCTTTCTTCCGTGTTTTCCGTGGTTCTAATTCAATCCTGTTTCTCTAAAAAAGGAGTCCTGGTATTTTATTTTAGAAAAAGGTTCGGAAAGATAGATTGCAGGAAACTCCTTCCCCTGGCGGGCGGCCGGAGAAATATATTAATGAAGAATTGTACTGCCAGTAAGCCAGAATTTTTTTCCCTGAAAGGGGCGGGCTTACTTTTTAGCTCTAGAAAGCAGTTTTGCAGTATCCGCATTCATATGTGGTTAAGCACCTAACCAGTTATATATAATCAAGTGGTTAAGCATTTAACCAAGCTATATAAACCCTAAGGGATATAGAATATCTCATATGGATTTGATGCACCTCTCTGCCCAGAACCCCTGGTGGAAGAACCCCGCTGCTATTCGGGATGATGACAAACTGAAAAAACGGGATGATTCGCTGTTGAAATGGAGCCCGAGGCTTCTTTCAGAGCTGGAGTTTGACAGGGACAGGATCTATACTCTCAGGGGGCCGAGGCAGGTTGGAAAGACCACATTGGTTAAGCTCATAATCCGGGAGGTGCTTGCAAAAATAGAGCATTCCCAGAGCATTTTTTACTTTACCTGCGACCTCGTGGCTGATGAAAAAGAGCTATTTGAGGTC
>MDTP02000309.1 GCA_001714685.2 Methanosarcina sp. Ant1
GTTAGCTCTGGAATATCTGAGTAAAAAAGAGACTTTCTTTAGATTTCTTCAGGCATTTTATAGGAGCTCTTGAGAGGCTCAAGGTAGAATCAAAAAGAATGTAAAGGCTTACCAATTTTGCAGAGGGCACATTCCATCAAGCAACCTGAACAGGTTTTTCAAAATAAGCCTATAAGCAGGATTTTCACCTGCGTAACAGGACAAAAACCAATGCAAAAACTGAAATCGCGCCTGCAAGTGTGAAGGCTGGCGTGGACGCAGCTGTGTGTGCGGATGTTGATGAAGCCTCTGTTTTTGAAACTGGCTGCTTCTTAGAAGTGGGAGTTTCGCCTTCGTAATGTTCGTTTGAAATGTAAGGGTATGCTACTGTGAACCCACTGTTTATTAAAATATCTCCCGTTTTGAAATCATTCATTTGATAAACAAAGTTAATTGGTATTGAGCCACCAGCCCAATTTTCAGTAGGAATTACTGTCCATTCAAATATTTCAGAGGAATTCTTTTCCATGACTTTTGATCCATATTTATTCATTTCTTTCGTGAATCCTTCCAAAATTACGAAATCTCCATCACCAATTTCGCTTAACATCACTGATACTTCTGATTTTTGATAAACGGTTAGATTTATGCTCACATTGAATGGCTCACCTATTTTTAAAGTTGGTTTCGCAGTTTCGGAGCCAGGCAGTAATCTTTCATTGTAATAAATTTGCATTTCCCCATATGGACTGCTTGCAAATGAAATGTTTGGAAATATTATCAAACATATAAGGAATCCTAAAAATAGAGTTATTATCTTCATTTTATTCACCAAATCCTATTGATAGTTAATCAAATCCAACTGACTTTTCTAAATAGCCCCCCTCTTTATCCCCCACTCCTTTGGGACCACTACCAACAATGCTACCTGCGTATCCATTTATTTGGAAGCGTATTCTTGTATTTTCACCTAAGGAGTCGTCACAGAACAAGCTATGCACAGGTTTCTAGTGGATGCCTTGATTTTCAAGATCATAACCATCAATTGAAAAATGACTTTAGGAAAAATCTGCCTAATCTATTTTGTTACAGTTACTAACCAAACACTACTTCCATCTGGATTCTTTTTACAAGGGTGACTTATGCGCTCGTACTTTCTAATATATTTCTGACCTTTGTGGCCAAAATAAGGTTCAGGAATCACCTCATTATCATTGTCGTTAACAGTAAACATTTCGTATTCTCCTTTCACATCATACGTCCACACATTTATTGTGAAAATCCAATTCGGAGGCAGCACAGGCAGCCCACAAGGGACAGCTGCCATTGTCCTGTCCAGCCTTTTTGAAACCTGGTCTCCTGCCTCACCGGAATAAATATTATCATTTGCCAGCTTTTTCAGTTCGCTGTCGACTCTCCCAAAGTCGGCGTCAAGCACTGGACCTTTATTTTTGGTAACTGCACAGATGCCGTTTGCAACACCAATTCTGCCATCAATCTCGACTCTATTCAGAGTTGCTTCGAGCTGATCTGGTTAAAAATTAGTTTTAAAAAATTAAGTTTTATCGCCATAATTTTTACTTATGAATGAATTTGTGAAATACAAGAGCAAGCGCCGCAATAGCAGTTACTAAACTGAAAGCT
>MDTP02000310.1 GCA_001714685.2 Methanosarcina sp. Ant1
ACTGCATGGAGCTGGAGTTTTGGAGATGGGACATATTCAACACAACAAAGTCCTGTGCATACATATTCTACAGCAGGAACTTATACAATTGCTCTTACCGTAAGCAATGCAGCTGGAGCCAGCACACAAACAAAAACGAATTACATAAATGTGACTCAAAAACCGATTGCGGATTTCTGGGGAACTCCTAAATCGGGAGAAGAACCACTGAATGTGACCTTTACTGACAATACAACAGGAGAACCTACTGCATGGGACTGGAGTTTTGGAGACGGAACATATTCAATCCAGCAGAATCCAAAGCATACATATTCAGCAGCAGGAAATTACACGGTAAAGCTTACATCAAGCAATACAGCTGGAGCCGACACACAAACAAAAACGAATTACATAAATGTAGTAACTGCTTTGCAGAAGCCAGTTGCAAATTTCTGGGGATCTCCAAAATCAGGAAATGTGTCTTTGAATGTAACCTTTACTGATATAAGTACAGGATCACCGACCGCATGGAACTGGAGTTTTGGAGACGGGACATATTCAGCACAACAAAATCCTGTACATACATATTCTGCAGCAGGAATTTACGCAGTTGCTCTTACCGTAAGCAATGCAGCTGGAGCTGGGGCAATGACAAAACCCAATTATATAAACATAACAGCTTCACAGAAGCCAGTTGCACATTTCTGGGGAACTCCTACCTCGGGAAAAGCACCATTGAATGTAACGTTTATTGACAATACAACAGGAGTTCCGACTGCATGGAACTGGAGTTTTGGAGATGGAACAGATTCAACTGTTAAAAATCCCGACCATACATATTCAGCAGCAGGAAATTACACGGTAAAGCTTACAGCAAGTAATACAGCTGGAGCCAGCACACAAACGAAAACGAATTACATAAATGTAGTAACTGCTTTGCAGAAGCCAGTTGCAAATTTCTGGGGATCTCCAAAATCAGGAAATGCACCTCTAATTGTAGCTTTTACTGACATAAGTACGGGAACACCCGCGGCATGGAATTGGAGTTTTGGAGATGGAACGTCTTCAACAGTAAAAAGTCCAAAGCATACATATTCAGTAGCAGGAAATTACACTGTAAAGCTTACAGTAAGCAATAAAGCTGGAATTGGAATGATGACTAAAAACAGTTATATAAAAACTATAAAGTCCTGAAAATGCCAAAAGAAATGCAGCAAAATTAATTCTGGAGATATCAAAATCTCAGAAAAACAGTGTGTTAAATTGGAAAACCAATGAAAATGTCAAAGTTACAGGATAATGGGGGAGTTGCTCATCAAATCTGACAAAACGGACACATCGCCTTTTTTGTCAAGATTTGAGAGTTATCCTTATGCATATGATCTTCAGGAACTGATTTCCACAATTTTTTGTTAATTTTTTAAGCTCATTTAAAGCTTGTGTAATCTCACTTGCATTATGAAGCCAAAGGAGCTTGGTTATCCTTATTTAATCTGAGGCTTTTCACTATTTCTAGGTTTTTGATTGATAACTGTCAAGTGCAATGGGATCAATATTAAATTTTACTATCCTTAGTATATTATAAAAATCGTCTAAAATTGTTAAATATCATGAAGCCTTTAATTATTGTAGAGTAAT
>MDTP02000311.1 GCA_001714685.2 Methanosarcina sp. Ant1
CTACATTCTGGTTCATCACCAATTTCGAATTCCTTGAAACATTTGTTACAGGCAACGATAAACAGGTTATCCTTATCCTCCAATAACGGGGCTAACTCTTTTTTACTTTTTAATTTAAACTTGGTATAATCAACCAATTTCATTTCCCCCTTAAATTTAGTGCAATAAAAATTCCAACAGATCTTTTGTTGGAACTTTTGGAATTTACACGGATGAATACACAAAAAATATACAGATTTATTTATATTATATGTTTTTGTGAAAACTAAAATACCGTTAGTATATTTATCAGCATTTACTTCTGGCAATTCCTTTATCTGTGTATCGATATTACAATACTCCCTACTGGTTTATATCATAAATATACCAGTAGAGAGTATTGTTTTCCTTAGGGCACAGCTACTCTATGCCTTCAGATGTTTTGATTCTTTTACATTTAATATAGGACTTGAAATAAGTTTATATTCCGGCTTGTGCAAGAAGATCTGGAACTTTAGATTCCCAGCCTAATGCCATGATATGTACGCCCTGACAGTATTCCCTACATTCTCTAATTAAACGAGCAGATATTTCAACACCAGTAATACCAGCTTTGGTTTTTTCTTTATCTTTTTTCAATTCTTCAATCATTTCGTCCGGAACATGTATACCGGCAACATTTGCATTCATGAACTTCGCCATTCCTACACTTTTTGGAATTACTATTCCAAGCATAACTGGCACGCCAAACTGTTTCGCTTGTTCCATAAACTTAATGAATTTTTCAGGTTCGTAAACTGCTTGAGTTTGAAAATATTCCGCTCCAGCTTTTACTTTTTGTTCCATTTTTGCTAGTTGGACGTCTACTGAATCACTACATGGTGATACAACAGCTCCCTTACAAAAACTTGGAGGTGTCCCTTCGAGCTTGTTTCCTGCAAGATCTTCGCCTTGTTCAAGTTTTCTAACCGCATGAAGTAACGACACGGAATCTAAATCAAAAACAGGTTTTGCTTGTGGATTGTCACCTAGAGTAGTATGATCACCAGTTAATAACAGCAAATTCTCGATGCCAAGCATAGCTGCACTCAAAAGATCTGACTGTAAAGCTATACGGTTTCTATCTCGGCAAGTTAATTGAAATATAGAGTTTACACCTAGATCTTGCATAACCTTACATGTTGCTAAGGAACCAATACGTACTACTGATGATTGGTTATCCGTAACATTAACAGCTGTTACTTTATCTCTTAAATAAGTGTTCACTTCGTCAATTAAATGGTCAATATTCGTCCCTTTTGGGGGACCTACTTCTGCAGTAACTACAAATTCCCCACGTTGGAATAATTCGGTAAGTTTCATTTTTAATCGCTCCTTATTATAATAAACTTTAACTAAAAAATATAGTCGTCGATAATTCTAAATTCTTATTATTTACTTTCTGGTGCTTCTTCATTAGGATTCCAATAATTACGTACTTTCGTCGAATAGTTTAATGTATCTAACTTTTTCAACTTCTCAAGTTTCCTATAAATCCGTTCCCATCCGCATTCCATATTTATAGGAAACTTGAGAAGTAAAAAAAGTTAGATACATTAAACTATTC
>MDTP02000312.1 GCA_001714685.2 Methanosarcina sp. Ant1
CTAGGAAAACGCTAGGGACGGGACGGGACCAGTGAAAAAGTCTTAATTATTAGTTTACAGAGGTAACTATTATATTTCAAAATAAGAAAGTGTTACTTTGTCATCATCCTATAAGCAGTCGAAGAATCTTGTTTTAAAATACGAGATATTTGTATCAATAAATAGAACATTATTAAGTCGATAATGCAAACAAAGTACTAAAGCGTCTAAGTTGCTATTTTTATACAAAAAACATAAAAAGAACATCTGAAACCCTTGAAACTTATAGGTCTTATAAATAAAAACCCCCATTATATGGTATAATGTAAGTACGACCAAACATAACCAATAAGGGGGTTTTTATCATGCTTCGACTAATGCCAAAGCAATCAAGCTTTCATTCATTATTATATAATAAAATACCAAAAAATCATATACTTAAACGGATAGATTCCGTTGTAGATTTTAGTTTTATCAACGAATTATTAGAAGATTGTTATTGTATAAAATTTGGACGACCTGCTAAAGAACCTGAGTTGATGTGTAAACTACTTTTTCTTCAGCATTTATATAATCATTCAGATGAAAGAATTATTGAAGAAGCGAACTTAAATCTTGCGTATATGTATTTTTTAGGCATTAATCCAGAAGATTCTCTTCCTGATAAAAGTCTGTTGTCAAAGTTTAGGACTCAACGTCTTCAAGAATCAACGCTTGATGAAATCATAATAGAAATTGTATCTCAATGCGTAGAAAAAGGCATTATTAAAGGAACGAGCGTAAGTATTGACGCTACCCATATAGAGGCAAATACTATCAAGAAAACACCTGAACGATTAATGAAGCATCTAGCCAGAAAAATTATTGGTGCGTATGAAAAAGAGACAGGTCAAACCATAGAAGGACTGCCTGAAGTACCTAAATATAAAGAGATTAAAGATCATAAAGAAGCAAAAGCTGTAATGAAGGAATACTTAGAAACTGTTATTGACCAAGTGCAAAATAACACTATAGATGGCACTGTAGAAACAGAAGAGGCTATTAATAAAGCAAAAGATATATTAGGCGATCCTAAATTTATAAATCAAAAAGGAATACGTTCAATAATTGATGAAGATGCAAGAGTTGGTCGTAAGAGCAAGACACAAGACTTTTTTGGATACAAAACAGAATTTGTCATGACAACAGATGAAAGAATTATTACATCTGTTAGAACAGTTGATGGTGCATATGTAGATGGAACTTATGCAAAAGAAATGATTCAAGAAACACTAGAAAGTGGCATAAAAATCGAAGAATTTTATGGAGACAAAGCGTATTTCAGAAGACCAATCCTAGATAATATTGCAGAGATTAATGCAAAAGCATACATACCAGTAAGTGCGTCCGTGTATAAAATTGATGAGAGTCAGTATTCATATAATAAAGATGCTGATCAGTGGCATTGTAGACAAGGGAATACAACAACAAGAAAAAAGTATTACAAGGCGAAATCTAAAGAGACACTATCCGGAGTAAGAGAGGGATACAAATATTATTTCGATAGGAATCAATGTAAGACGTGTTCTATGCACGATGAGTGTGCA
>MDTP02000313.1 GCA_001714685.2 Methanosarcina sp. Ant1
TATAATTTGACTAATTTTTTGCGAGTAAGAGATTTCAAAATATAAATATCCATCGAATCTATCCGGGAACTAAATTTTATTGAAAAGCGGTCCCAAAATTCAAAATTGATTTTCGGAAGTCTGGTTTGTGAACCACTGAAAGCACGGAAAACACGGAATAAAGGAAGCACAGGCACACTTCTTTCCGTGCTTTCAGTGGTTAACGCGTCTTGATTGAGTTCTTCCGTGCCTGCTATGAAATTTTCAAAACTGCCTATTATAACAACTAAAATATAATAATAAATCACTGAAAGCATGGAAGCCTCGGGAGTACGCGATCTGCTTCACTCGCTTCTCTCGCTCAAGCTGACTAATTTACAAAAATCATGTTGCGAACCACATAAAAACACGGAAGAAAGGAGGCACGTGCACAACCTTTCTGTGATTCCCGTGTTATAGAGTCTTGATTGAGTTGAAAATATTGAATAATCATAATTGTTTTTCAAAATTGCCCACTATAACAACTAAATATAATAATAAATCACTGAAAGCATGGAAGCCTCAGGAGTACGCTGTCCGTTTCACTCGCTTCGCTCTCCCAAGCGGACTAATTTATGACAGTTATGTTGAGAGCCACATAAAAACACGGAATAAAGGAAGCACAGGCACAGTTTTTCCGTGCTTTCCGTGTTTTCCGTGGTTATCGTTTCTTGATTGGGTTTTTCCGTGCCTGCTATGATACAGAGCATTAGTTAGTTAGAACCACTGAAAGCACGGAAAACACGGAAGAAAGGAGGCACGTGCACAACCTTTCCGGCTTTCCGCATCTTCCGTGGTTCTAAAATATAGAGTTAATTATTCACACCCGCCAGGACATAGAATTGAAGTTAGTTAGAACCATTGAAAGCACGGAAAACACGGAAGAAAGGAAATGTGGGCACAGTTCTTTCCGTGCTTTCCGTGTCTTCCGTGGTTATCTCTTCTTGATTGAGTTTTCCCTGCCCACTATGATATAGAACTATGAAGTTAGTCAGAACCACGGAGAGCATGGAAGAAAGGAAATACGGGCAGAGACTGTAAGAGTTTTCGGTTTATGGAATGTTCACTTTTTGTAGTTGAATTACTGTTCTTTACAAAATCATTCTTTCAATTTGTGCTCTCGGGTAGCTTCCAAAGTTTATTAGCAACCCAAGCTCCAGGCCAGTTGCTTTTAAATAATTCAAAAGCTGTGCTTTATGCTCTGGAGCTATTTGTTTAACAGATTTCAGTTCAACAATAATTTTATCATAACAAATAAAGTCTGGTTTGTAAATCTGCTGAAGCATATCGCCCTTATACACCAGGTTTAATTCCTTATGAGCGACGAACGGAATATTTTGCTTGCGCAGTTCTTTTTCAAGACACTCCTGATAAACAGCTTCAAGAAACCCGCTACCCATTTCTCTATAAACCTCAAAAACAGCCCCACGTATGGCGAAAGTTTCTTCTTCGTACATCAATTCATCCTCATAAGCAGGATACCCCTTCCTCGGAGCGAAGCGACAGGTGGGGGAGGAATGCGTCAACTTTAACCGGA
>MDTP02000314.1 GCA_001714685.2 Methanosarcina sp. Ant1
ACAAAGAAACAGGAAAGACTTTATAAGAGTCTCGGAATTAAGCCGCCAACCACGTTATAAATTATCGGGAATCTAGGATATAGGTACTCCCCCAGGGTAATAAATAAGCTACTTTACATAATATCTATAATGATACCCGTATATTTGGCATAGGCATAGGTTAGTCGCTCTTAAATATAGTCTAAAATCCGCATACTTTTAGCTGAGAAGTAGCATGAATAGCTAGCGTTCCGGAGGGCATGAAGTGAGCGTAAATCGAAAATAGTCCCTTAGGTGAATATTTCGGTGTGACAGAGCCCCCGATTTGATTGCTCTCACGGAGCATATATTTGAACTTAGGTGGTTGCGTATCATTTAGGTGAGCATTGGTACATCAGGGAGGTGGTTGCACCATATTAAGGGTGCTTTGATTTGTATCCAGAATTGTCGGGTCTATCGAACTGGAATATTCATAGCCATTTATTCTATAACTTTATCTATAAAGGATATTCATTGTTAGGTGCTCCAGCAGTGTCACCTCGCCTCCGCCAATCAAACCCTCGAATTAGGCGGAGAATACATAACCAAAGCCTTGAGGTACATGAAGTTGTACGCCTCAGGCTTTTTTGCTTTTTCGAAGGAAATTCCTGTTCGGACCGTCACCAATAGTAGTTAAGTGGATTCTAAATGGAGAACAACCTTTTACTCGAATTTGACAGTAACAACGAGATGGAGGAAATGAATTAATGGCTGATTTTCCAAATTGCCCAAAATGTAATTCAGAATACACCTACGAGGATGAAAATCATTTCATTTGCCCAGAATGTGCTCATGAGTGGACTTTAGAATCAAAAACCGAAAGCAGTGAATTTGCCAAGATTGTTAAAGATGCCAACGGAAATGTCTTAAACGATGGTGATACTGTAACAGTTATCAAAGACCTTAAGGTAAAAGGAAGTTCATCGGGCGTAAAAATAGGGACAAAGGTAAGAAATATACGTTTAGTTGATGGAGACCATAATATTGATTGCAAGATTGAGGGCTTCGGAGCTATGAGTTTAAAATCTGAGTTCGTTAAGAAGGTATAAATGGGGAATGCTTGTTCACTGCGATTTACATTTTAATTTAATTCTATGCTTTTTGAAATGAAGGGAGTTTTATTATGACCTATAATTATAAACAAGACTTACTAAAAAGGCTTGATGAGGGCTCACTGCCTGATATTCAACTGGACCACCAATTCACATTTAATTGTAAGGACGAATGTATGGGTAGGTGCTGTAATAACATTACTATCCTATTAGACCCCTGGGATATTGAGATTATGGTCCGGCACTTGGGGGTTGCCGGGCAGCATTTTTTATCGGAATATTGTAAGTACGAATTTAGCCATGAATTAAAGTGGTCATACGTCAGGCTAAAGCCTGAATTCCCGTAACAATTATAACGTGGAATGCTGAGAACGTTGGAACAAGCTTGTTTCTTCAATCTTTTGATTGAAATTGCCCCCAATCCACGTTATAATTATAACGTGGATTG
>MDTP02000315.1 GCA_001714685.2 Methanosarcina sp. Ant1
AAGGTTCTTATAATAACTCTTTTTATTTTTGCCGTGCTTACTGCTGCATTTACTTTAACCCATAATATGCAGCTTTCGAACTTTTTGGAGCTTGAACATACAGAAACATCGAATAATGTAGAAAAGGTACAGAATGCCGTTTTGACTCAACAGGGGTATCTTGATTACGTTAATCAGGATTGGGCCTGCTGGGATGATACTTACAAGTTTATTGAAGACAGGAACCAAGAATACATAGATGTAGACATTCAAAATGAAACTCTTGCATCACTCAGAATTAACGTGATGATTTATGTGAATAATAACGGATCCATAATCTACGCAAAATCGGTAGATACTAATACAGGAGAGGAAAAACCGGTTCCGAAAGAGCTTCTTAAACTGATAAAAAAAGGTACTCTCCTCACAAAAGATGAAGACGACAAAGTAAGCGGTTTTGTTTTGCTCGATGAAGACCCCATGTTCATTTCCTGCCATCCTATCCTTACGACAAAGTATCAAGGACCTTCAAGGGGCACTTTGATTTTTGGGAGATACTTTGACAGGTCTCTTCTTGATAATTTCGCAAATGCTACCCGTTCCTCCCTTTTGATGTACAGAGTCGATAGAGAAATGCCTCCCGATTTTCAAGAAAAACTTAATAATTTTTCAGAATTTCCGGGCAGGCCCGTTATCGAACCTCTTAGTGAAGATAAAATAGCAGGTTATTCTGAATATAGGGACATTTCAGGCCAGCCAGCCCTTATTATGAGGGCAGATTTTCCAAGGGATCTATATTTACATGGTGAGAGAACCCTGAATCAGATGTACTTTTTCCTTTTGCTAACCGGACTTATGACAGGTATCGGGGTTAAATTTGCTCTTGACAGGCTATTCATTTCAAGATTAGTCGGAATTGATAATTTCGTTACAAAAGTCAGGTCGGAAAAAGATCTTTCCAAAAGGTTAACTCTCAAAGACAATGATGAACTTTATCGCTTGTCAAGGGAAATAAACGGGATGTTGAATGAAATCAACCTGGCAGAGCAGGAATTAATGGCACAGGAAAGAGAAAAGAAAGTTCTTCTTGACTCACTCATTGAACTGGTTGTTTTCGTAAATCCTAACCTTAACATCATCTGGGCAAACAAGGCTGCCCTTGAGTATATGAAAATGAGTCTTAAAGAGGCAGTGGGCGTATGCCTCAAATTCGCCCCGGACATCAGCGGTCCTTTATCTGAGTACATGCAGCTTGAACAGATATTTGTAACAGGCAATAAAAAATCATGGGAATTTACTGCAAAGGACGGTAGAGTCTGGTTTGTCCAGGCAATCCCGGTAACTGACACGGATGGAACGATTATAGGGATTCTGGAAACCTGCAGGGAGATTACGGAGCGGAAAGCAGCAGAAAAACTTCTTCAGGAAAAACAAATAGCTGAAGTCGCAAACCGTACCAAGAGTGAATTTCTGGCAAACATGAGCCATGAACTTAGAACTCCACTTAACT
Source organism: Methanosarcina sp. Ant1 (assembly GCA_001714685.2). Classification (GTDB taxonomy): domain Archaea; phylum Halobacteriota; class Methanosarcinia; order Methanosarcinales; family Methanosarcinaceae; genus Methanosarcina. The sequence continues at coordinate 1,490 of MDTP02000315.1, forward strand.
CAATAATAGGGTTCTCTGACCTGCTGTA
>MDTP02000316.1 GCA_001714685.2 Methanosarcina sp. Ant1
CCGAAATATATCAACGGAAATAAAACATTCGGGATACGAACCGGACATAATTATTGCGCTTGCCAGAGGAGGCTGGTTTGCCGGGCGTGTGCTCTGCGATTTTCTGGGGCTAGATGACCTGTCCAGTCTGAAAGTCGAGCATTATATCGGAACCACGGCTATCGACAGCGGTGAACCTTACATTAAATATCCCCTTTCAGACAACGTGATAGAAGGCAAAAAAGTACTTATCGTAGATGACATCGTTGATACTGGAGAAAGCATGTTAAGTGCTAAGGCTTACGTGGAAGGCCGGAAACCCATAGAAGTCCGGACTGCTTCTCTACAGTATCTAGGAAGTTCAAAAATTGATCCTGATTATGTCGGAGAGCGACTCGAGGACTGGGCATGGATTGTCTATCCCTGGAATTTTATGGAAGATATGATAAGCATCCTGGTCAAGTGCATGCGAAAAGATCCTAAAAAACGCTGGAGCCTTGAAGATCTCAAACATAGCCTTTACATAAACCATGCCGTTGATCCAGTTGTTTTTGAAATCACCCAGCCAGGGCGGATTCCGGAAGTCTTGGAAGAGATGGAAAGAGTGTGCAGAATCAGCTCCGAAATCATTAACGGGAAAAAGTACTGGAAGCTCTTATAAAAAATTTATATTGCAAATTTATATTCATCAGCAGATTAATAACCTATGCTTTCTACTGGAAAACCATAAAATATTTGCAACCCTAGAGGGTTCTTCTTGCCCCTACCAGCTGGAAATAGCTCCTTCGCTTAAAAGTAGATGTTAAGCAGTAAATACAAATATACATATCTATTCAGGGCATCTATTTAAAGTACCCAGCGAGATATCATTATAGATATGTCACTTAAGATATTCATTTAATGTATCTTTTAAGGTAGCAATTGTATGGTTACATTATTTTCAACAAGTTAGTTCATACTTATCTATTGCCGGTGAATTCATGCCCCACAGATGCACCAGATGCGGAACCATTTTTGAAGACGGAGATTCTGTCATCTTAAGCGGCTGCCCGAACTGCGGCTGGAATAAATTCCTTTATGTGACAAAGGGACCAGAAGGTTCGGAAGACCAGGGAAGTCTTGCTCTGGAAGAAGAGAAACTGGATCTGGAATCCTCTCTGGATGAAGTTGTCAGAAGTATTGATGAGGCTCTCGCTTCTGAGCAGGAAGGTAAAAAACAAGAGCCTGAAACTGAGAGGAAAACAGATGAGGAAAGAGTAGAATCCGTGAGGATTCTTGGGCCCGGTTCTTACGAGCTTAACCTTAATTCCCTCTTAGAGAGAAAAGAGCTAGTTATGGCAATTAGAGAAGAAGGTTCTTATGCCCTGCATCTGCCCTCTGTTTTCAAACAACAGAAGGAAAAACACAAAGATAAAACAAAATTAAAAAAGCAGAAATAATCTTAGAGGCTGTCTTAAAATTCATTTTTCTCATTTCTTAAAGATTTGATCCGACCCAGTCGTCTAATCATAATATGTATC
>MDTP02000317.1 GCA_001714685.2 Methanosarcina sp. Ant1
TACACTTACAAAGTGATATTTGAAAACTGCATAAGAAAGAATAATCGTAGATCATCAAAATCAAGAAATAAGCAAAGGTTAGTTTAAACTAATCCTGAGTTAACGAAGTGATTTTGGCAAAGAGAAATGGTTAATAACAAGGCACGACTGGAGCTGACAGAAGGCGCATATTTTCTATACGTAACTGAAGGAAGCGAAGGAAGTAACGAAGTTATTAGACATTTATCACAGCCAAAAAGGTCAAGTTAATAAGGGCATAGGGAGAATGCCTAGGCACTGAGAGCTGAAGAAGGACGCGACAAGCTGCGAAAAGCTGCGTGTAGGTGCAAATGACCGTTTGATACGCAGATATCCGAATGGGGAAACCCGGCAGGGAGAAGCCCTGTCACCCATAGATGAATAAAATAGTCTATGAGGAAGGAACCCGGGGAACTGAAACATCTAAGTACCTGGAGGAAGAGAAAGAAAACTCGATTTCCCGAGTAGCGGCGAGCGAAAGGGAAACAGCCCAAACCTAGTTTACTAGGGGTTCGGAATATACACAAAAAGGTATTAAATCATAGTCGAATGAGCTGGGAAGTTCAACCGTAGAGAGTAAAAGTCTCGTAGACGAAATGAGAAGATATCAAGTATATATCCAGAGTACCACGGGACACGTGAAACCCTGTGGGAACAAGGGGGGACCACCCCCCAAGGCTAAATACTACTCAGTGACCGATAGCGCATAGTACCGTGAGGGAAAGGTGAAAAGAACCCCGGAAGGGGAGTGAAATAGAACCTGAAACCCTATGCTTACAAGCAGTGGGAGCGCAAGTGACCGCGTGCTTTTTGTAGAACGGACCAGCGAGTTATGGTATGTAGCAAGGTTAATATTTTAAGGATAGGAGCCGTAGGGAAACCGAGTCTTAATAGGGCGATAGTTGCATACTGTAGACCCGAAACCGTGTGACCTACCCATGTCCAGGGTGAAGCGTGAGTAAAATCACGTGGAGGCCCGAACCGGTGTCTGTTGAAAAAGGCTCGGATGAGGTGTGGGTAGCGGAGAAATTCCAATCGAACACGGAGATAGCTGGTTCTCCCCGAAATAGCTTTAGGGCTAGCGTTAAGTGATGAATAGTGGAGGTAGAGCACTGAATTGGCTAGGGGGAGTATATCCTACCGAACCATATCAAACTCCGAATGCCATATATTTTAGCTTGGCAGTCAGACTGCGTGAGATAAGTTTCGTAGTCGAAAGGGAAACAGCCCAGATCATCAGCTAAGGTCCCAAAGTGCAAGTTAAGTGGGAAAGGATGTGCAATTGCTAAGACAACTAGGATGTTGGCTTAGAAGCAGCCACTCATTTAAAGAGTGCGTAATAGCTCACTAGTCGAGTGATTGTGCGCCGAAGATAAACGGGGCTCAAACTTGCCACCGAAGCTATGGCAGTTGAGAAGTGAGAAGTGAGAAGTTGGAAGTGAGAAAAAGTGCACTTAC
>MDTP02000318.1 GCA_001714685.2 Methanosarcina sp. Ant1
TTTTTAATATCTTCTGGTATCCCCAAAATTTACCATTAATTCCACTGGCAATTGACTTCAATCAATCAAAAACCCAGAAAATAATAAAAAGTCTCCAGAATTCCTATATGGTTCTGGATGAAGTAAAGGAAACTTGCAATCAAAAACTAAATTCTGACAGCGATAGCTATCAAGAAATTCTGACGAAATTCATAAAACTCACGGAAGAATTTATAAAGTTCTATAAAGAGGAATAAGTTCAACTATAATATGAAGAACCTTTTAATGTAATTTTATAAAGTTAGTCTAAATTTTGGTTGCCCCAGAATAAATTAAAAAGTGTCTGAAATCATTTATCTGACATTCCGCAGATGTTTGCTAAAATTCAACAATTTTTCACGCTATCGTTTTTTCTGAAAATTGCTTTTCCTATTCAAGCATATTTTTTAGAAATATCTCACACTTTTTGGTCATGTACCTTTAATGAAAGCTTTTAACCCCTATTTCCGGAAGCTTCAGTTGAGATAATAATTTCAAACTTTTGAGTAAATATCCAAAAACGATAGCAAGAAAAATGTTATTTTCTTGAGGACATCTGCGGAATGTCGGATTGAATACGCGAAATCATTTTAAGATATAAAATAGTTAAAAAAATATGAAATTAAGTTTGAAGCTCCCTACGCCATCAAGCTTGTTAACAACTTTAGCCGGGTATCCCATTGCTAAGCTATTTGGAGGGATATTACGGGTAACTACAGATCCTACTTCTATCATGGAGTTTTCTCCGATTTCAACTCCCTGAGTAACTGTACATCTACTGTTTATGCAAACTCCACGTCCTATTTTTATGGGTTTCTCAGTTCTTGGATACGCCTGTCTTGTAGTTAAGCTACCTCTAGTATGTGCAGAGAATATGCACCAATCCCCGATTTTTGCATAATCTCCGATTGTAATTAATTCGGGATGTAACCTATCTAAAAGCACATTGTAACCAATATACACATTCTCCCCAATATTTACACCCCTCATTCGATGCATTTTTACTCTCCATGAAGTAACAGGAAAACTTGAGGCGAGTCGTTCCAAAATATAGTTCTTAAAATATTTAATTCCAAAAAGGAGTTTATTACTGTGGTAATGATTAGCAACCTCGCCAAAGGTTACTTTATCTCTTGTAGATATTACATCACTCATTATGTGACCCCCATTTTAATTAAATACTTAACTTTTCATTATCCTTTAACAGTTATATATATTTCCTACAGTCCGCGTTTAAAAACTGTATTATCTATTTTTTAGCTTCTATCGCATTTTTGTCAATTTTGGCAAAACCTCAGTTAAATTTTATTATTTCCCTTCATTTGTTTGGTCATTTTTCCCGTAAATAACTGAATCCTAATTTCAGAAGAAGGGAATTGAGGTTTTGCCAATCTCCACAATATTCCTTATTTTTCAATAATACTTGATAATAATGCTTATTTTGCGAAAAATT
>MDTP02000319.1 GCA_001714685.2 Methanosarcina sp. Ant1
TAAAACGAAATGATTTCAAAATATAAATAAGCATATATAATAAAAAGCAGGAACAAAAATAATCAAATTTTAGCTTTGTTTCACTAACATATTTTAGAAGTTCTTAGTATTTTGACTTAATGAGAGCGTCGTAAAAGTCTATTTGATTCTACAAAAAGGATAAATTTATCCTTAATAAGGTAGCAATTGCCTGAATTTTATGTAAAAATTTTATATCCATATTTAAAGTCAACGTTCAGATTATCCAATTGTAGAATTTCTTTGACTTTTGCGACGCTCTCCTTAATGAGAGCGTCGTAAAAGTCTATTTGATTCTACAAATAGGATAAATTGATCCTTAATAAGGTAGCAATTGCCTGAATTTAATGTAAAAATTTTATATCCATATTTAAAGTCAACGTTCAGATTATCCAATTGTAGAATTGCTTTGACTTTTACGACGCTCTCCTTAATAATAGCAATTTTTGGCTAAATAATTTTTAAGAAGTTTATAAATGAAACAAACGCGATAAAATTAAGCCTTCTGATATTGAAAATTCAATGACCTATACTCTTCTTTAAAACTGTCTAATTCATGATTATTACGTATCCTATTCAAATTTGATGGGTTTTCAATCGCAGGAAAAATATAATTGTTTCTCCATTCACCCTTACTCACATCTCGGAGAAAAAAATGGATCTTAAAACCCTTAAAGAATTGCTGGCATCGTTGAATATCAATCCTGATGAAATTGAAGATGAAAGATATGCCACAGCTTTTCGCATTCTATTTGCTATCATTGAAAAACAGAACGAAGAGATCGAATTCCTTAAACCAGAAAACCAAAAGCTTCGAGATGAGATCAATTTACTTAAAGGTGAACAAACCAAACCCAAAATTCGTGGTTCTAAAAAGAGTGAAGATATTTCTTCTGAAAAGGAGAGACGAAAAAGAAGGCTTCTATGGGACAAGGAATCTAAATCAAAACTGGATAAAATAGAGATTCATCGAATTGAAAAATGTAAAGTTGATAGATCCATTTTACCCAGTGACGCCTACTCTAAAGGTTATAGGGATGTGGTAATTCAGGACATATCCATAAAGCCTATGAACACTAACTACAAGATAGAGATTTTCTATTCTCCTTCTGAGCACAAAACATATTCAGGTGAACTTCCAGATGGTATCAAAGGTGAATTTGGTCCTGGAATAAGGTCTCTTGTAATCAATCTTAATCATGTTGCTAATGTTTCAGAGCCCAAAATACATGAATTTCTGGAAAATATTGGAGTTCATATATCCAAAGCCACTATTTCTCGAGTTTTGACAAAAGGTATCGATGTCTTCCACCAGGAAAAAGCTGAGATTTTTCAGGAAGGTCTAAAGTCTACGCCTTATTAGCAGATCGATGATACAGGTGCGAGAGTCAATGGTATCAATCATTATACTCAGATCCTTTGTAATCCTTATTATGTTGCTTATTT
>MDTP02000320.1 GCA_001714685.2 Methanosarcina sp. Ant1
GATGTTTTTTGTAAAACAACTACCAACCAGAATTAACCGAACCGACAAAATCCTCGTCAGACAGGAAAAAACTCCTGTCTCCATTAAAAGATGAAAGAGATTCGTAATTCAACTCACAAAATTGCTTTGTGTGAGGGATACATACAAGACATTTCTGATATATAAAGATTTCCCGACTGGCAATTTTTCACTCAGAAATTCAGAACAAAAGATAATATTTGTTTGAATCTATAGAGATCTTGACATTTTGATCTTTTGTGATCGTTGGAAAGTCGGATGCTCACACATATTCTTTGTGTGAGGGTTTCGTACAACACGTTTCTCGTATATATACCTTTTTATTTGGCACGTTTATGCTAGAGATTTCGGTGCAAAAATTTATTTTTGCTAAATCTATATGTTTAGTGCCCCCTGATCATTCTTGCCCAGGGAAACCTTAAGATGCATTGCTAGTATATATAGTTTTCTTAGAAGTGCCCTCAACAAAGATCAAATCAAGAGAAATTTACGGTTATAACATTGCATTAAATCAAGAGAAATTTGCGGTTATAACATTGCATTAAATCAAGAGAAATTGCGGTTATAACATTGCATTAAATCAAGAGAAATTGCGGTATAACAGTGAATTAAATCAAGAGAAATTGCGGTTATAACATTGCATTAAATCAAGAGAAATTGCGGTATAACAGTGAATTAAATCAAGAGAAATTGCGGTTATAACATTGCATTAAATCAAGAGAAATTGCGGTATAACAGTGAATTAAATCAAGAGAAATTTTCGGTTATAACATTGCATTAACGGGATTAAAATACAATTCCGTACCGCAGCAAGTTATAGAATTTAGATTATGCATTCTTTAAGCCATGAATATATCCTTCGAGCTAGACTAGCACATCGATTCCAAAGCATGTCACAAACTAAGTCTTTGAGTTTAGATCAAGGAAGGATTAGTATACATCCGTCCCTAAGCTAATCCAAAAGAGTATATAAACCTCGGAAAACGTGGAATTAAGGAAGCGTGGGCACAGTTCTTCCGCCCAAGTTTCGCTTCCCGAATTTCGCTTCGGGATCACAAAAAATAGGAGATTTTCTGAGAGTTGCACTGCAAGTGCAACAGCACGAGGTCCTTTTCGCTTCGCTCAAGCGGACTATTTGCAAAAATGAGATTGGGAACCATATGAAAACACTGAAGAAAGGAAATAAGGGCACAGTTCTTCCGCGCTTTGCGCATTTTCCGCGGTTATAGTATGAAGCGAGTTTTCCCGTATCCTCCCATTCTGAGGTGCTTATAGAACCTCGAGTAATTTTAATGTAGATATTTCAGCTCAAAACTAAAATTAGTCACAAAATTATGTATCTGTTTTGGAATCGAAGCACTAGTACCATGACAACTTAGTTGTGAGTCGCTTTATACTTTGAGTTCTTTTTATATCTTATGGTAAATATTAATCT
>MDTP02000321.1 GCA_001714685.2 Methanosarcina sp. Ant1
TTCCATTTCCCCAAATAAACATCAAAGACAATATCGGTAACAGAAATACTTGAAATTATAGTTTCATCATTCCTAAGTAACCTTTTGAATCCCAAAATGAGAGAAATATCCATCCACTGTTAAATATTCCCAGCGAAATGACAAAACTTTTTTACTCCACAAATATGACATTTCGGATTCGCTTCCAAACATATTCCACCCTCTAAATCAAATTCTTCATCTTTTCCCACTTGTCCATATCTTATAAGAATAATATCAACAGCTCTTATAGGCCACCCCACTGCTTCGCTCATTTTTCTGCCTTGAATTATTGTTTTTAAAATTTGTTTATCCATCTCTTGTGTATCAATAAATCCAAGTCTGCAAAATATTCTTTTAACCACTCTATCTGGTTTTAAGACCGGTAATCCGATGTCAGTCATAAAATGATATGAAGTAGTTGTACCCAAATAGCTAAAGTTGAATTCTATTTCTTCTTTGAATAACATTAAATTCTCAAACGAGTAGTTCCCAAATGAGTCTTTAATTTTAAATGAATTAACATAACGTTGAAATGAACCATATTCTTCAATAAGTTCCTTAAATGTACGCGCATTTTTGATACAGCTTTCGATTTTGTCTCTGTTTTTAATCATTTTTTCATCTTGCATCATTTCTTTAATCTCGTGCTCTCCGTAATTCAAAACTTTCTGATAATTAGAGAAGTAGCTCTTAATAATATCTAATTTAGCATTCACTATCTGTTCCTTGAAACCAGAATAAAAGACGACTTGTACCAACTTATCAAAATACTCATCGTCCGAATAATCACGATTTTCGAATTTTTTGTACTTATCAAGTCTCTTATCAAACTCTTCTTCAGAGAGTCCGCTGTTCTTTTTCAAAGTAGAGTGAAGTCCATCAAATATTATTTTATATGGATGCATAACAGCCACCAAATAAGAATTAACCCTATTTTGAGTATCTGTAAAAAATATCACATAATAAAACGTTTATATATGTTAAAGACTTTTGGATGTTTCTCGTAGAAAAAACTAAATCTTTTTTCACAAAAACTCTTTTTCAATGAATATTACTCATGAATTCATATAACCAAAAAGAAACAATTTTAAGCGTTGACAAGCATAGGAATTTCTGGTGTCGGGCAGTTGATAGAGCAAGAGAAGATTCATAATCTATGCCTTAGCGACGATCCAAGAGACCGTATTGAAGGTCTAAGTCAATTAAAATCGAGTTTTGCATTACTCCCAGAAACACAACAGGCATGGAATGATCTACACCGGCTGATCACTGATGAAGACAGCAATGTGAGATGGTGGGCTGTTAATACCATTGATTCTGCCTTTGCCTATTTACCCTACAAACCAGAGGCATGGAACGACTTACATAGACTGACAAATGATAAAAACAGTGATGTAAGATTTTGGACTGCCTATGCTATTGGTTCTGCA
>MDTP02000322.1 GCA_001714685.2 Methanosarcina sp. Ant1
CTTTTCGGTTGGCTTTTCTTTGTAAAGAAGATGCCCCATCTTATGAGATTTCCCATGGTACCTGCAATGTACCCCAAAGGCGCATAAAGATACTAACACAGTTTCCTTAGCCTGCGGATCGAATGTTTCCGGTTCTTTTACCATATTTACAGTATCTATCATCACACCATATCCTTGCTGCACATGCTTCTGCATATTCTTGATGTAAATAAAACGTGATTCAATCTTTGTATAGTAGATCTAAGATAATTCGAATGTATTTGTAACTTCCTACATAATAGTATAATTAAGTAAGTTATGAGAAAGGATCTTACTCCGTGCAGATCATGTAGTTTCCTTTGCATAAAGGTGTCTAGCAGGGTGGTGCAGGTGTCACTATATGCCTCATAAATGAAACGATAATTTATTGAGATTGTTAGAAACAGAAAGTTTAAAAATAAATAATATTCCACAGTTTAAAATAATAACAGATTTATAGATAGTGCTGCATTCTAAAATTATGAAACTTGAAGAGCGTCTCGAAATCTTTAAAGAAAAAATAAAAACAGATGATTTTCTGGGATGCAAGGGATTAGGAAATGAGATTCCATAATGGATATTTGACTATGAACCAGAAAAAGAGCTTCTTGTTAGGGACATTATAAGTAAACTGATCCCAAGTTTCAAGAGCAAACACTCGATCAAAATAATTGAGATTAACCTGTACGAACTATGCCTCAAAATTTTGAGCAAGAAACTTACTGATGAAAAATTAATTCAGTTTGAAAAGAAAAAATGCTCAGATGCCGTTCTTGAGAAGGTAAGATTAATTCTTAGAGAGCGTCGCAAAAGTCAAAAAATTCTACAATTGGATAATCTGAACGTTGACTTTAAATATGAATATAATATTTTTACATTAAATTGAGGCAATCGCTACCCTATTAAGGATAAATTTATCCTATGTGTAGAATCATATAGACTTTTACGACGCTCTCTCTTAATCAAGAAACTACAAAAAGAGAGATTTCCTAAATAATAAAAGTTGATGATGACCTCAAGAGCTGATGGGGTGGGAAGTTTTGGCATGGGAAGAGACCTCTACCGTTGTGGTAAAAACCTGTCTGGCTGCAGGGATTTTGACGTCCTCGTCTTCGAGGTAGAGTTCAATTGCTTCCTTCAGGTTCTCGATGGCTTCTTCGATTGTTCCACCCTGGCTTGCGATGTCAAGCTCCGGACACCAGGAGACATACCATTTTCCTTCATTATGAACGACAGCTGAAAACCTGTAAGTTTCTTCCATGATTAGAGATTTCCGCCGTGCTATAAAAAATCTCTCTTAGGAGGATGTACCGCTTATTTCTGGTCGATTGAAAAAGTAAATTGAGCAATGTTTTTTATAATAATAAGCCGATAAAAACCAATTAAGATAGTTAATTATA
>MDTP02000323.1 GCA_001714685.2 Methanosarcina sp. Ant1
TTGCCAAGATCGTTTAGATAGCGACTGCCATTGACCATTTCTGCATTACCTTCAATAATCGGGGTAACAAGTATTGGAATGTCGATAGGGTTGTGCTGCCCGTCTGAATCCATGGTCACAATGATATCAGCTCCTAGGTCGGATGCAGCTGTAAAGCCGGTCTTAAGGGCTTCGCCTTTTCCGTTTTTGACACCTTGGGTAATCACTTCGGCTCCGGCTTTTTTGGCAATCTCTGCTGTCCGATCGACACTACCGTCGTCAATAACAATCACATTATCAACATAGAGTTTGCTGAGCAACACGATACTTCCGATGGATGCTTCTTCATTGCAAGCTGGAAGTATCATGGCTATTTTTTGAGAGGTTCCTCCTCTGACTCTCTGATTTTCTTTCTGGCTTATGCATTTGCCCATAAGTAGTTCGTTACTCATTTTTGATGGCCCCCTTATGCAAATATTTTGGAGTGAACATATGTAGACCTTAAAAGTCGATTAATCTGAATGATATTATTTCTGTTTAACAATCTTACAAAATTTATTTTTTAAAATGTCATTTGGAAGACAATTATATAAATTTATTGTAACTAACATAACAACATAATAGTAACTGAGAAATTCCATCATTGGGGGATCCTTTTGTAAGATGATTATATAGTTATACCATTAAAATAACGGAATCTAAAAAATGACCTCTTAAATCAGGATATAATAATCATGACTTTTACAAGATATAGAAATTGATTTCGAAAAACGTTGCCAATGGAACTTAAAAATTTTCTCTATTCAGTCCCGCGGGTTTGGAATCATAATAAAAAATTTTTCAATTATTACTGAATCTTGCGAACTGAACTTTCCTTCGTGAGTACTCGCCGCATTGCTTCGTGGAGGGAAACTGCGATAAAAGCAGAGTAAAAGAGATTATTAGAAAATAAATGTTGCCGTGTGTCATGTCACGGTAAAAGAATAATAGTTAAGAAACAAGTATGGAATCAAAAATATTCATCCAGGTTAATTAATATGCTGCCAAATTAGAATAAACAGTTCCTACTAATATATAAAAGAAGAAGGCATGAAACAAGAAAGGCGGATCCCTAAATACACGAAGTTAAAAGGAATTGAACGGAAACATAAGGAAGATTGATGAATAACTCGAAAAAGAAACCGAAAAAAGTTCTCCTAATAAATACAGTTAGGGAAAATATAGAGCGAAAGAATAAAATGGATGAGAAAAAGATAACTACTCTCTTAAAAGAAACTGAAGAAATATAATAATACTCTTGTAAGGTCGGATGACTTAATGACCGGAAAAAGAATTCCCTCAGATCTCTTGATCGTTATGGGGCTTGTGCTCCTTACAGATCTTTTCGTGCTCACGCCAGGGCTAAGTGAAAGCGTGCTCAGGAATATACTT
>MDTP02000324.1 GCA_001714685.2 Methanosarcina sp. Ant1
GAAAGCTAAAACCAGGTTACCTTAACCTTGACCTTACTTTCAATCCAGATCTTCTCTTAAACACGTTTACGGTGGTCCCATGCAGCAAGTAGAGCTTATAAAAAGGATCAAGGAATTGAAGTTAAAACGAAATGCAGTTATTCTTGCTCACTACTATTCCCGTCCTGAAGTTCAGGATATTGCAGATTTTGTGGGCGATTCCCTTGGTCTCAGCCAGGAAGCTGTCCGTCAGAATGCGGATGTTATTGTTTTTTGCGGTGTCCATTTTATGGGAGAAAGCGCTGCAATCCTCTGCCAGGACAAGACTGTCCTCTTGCCGGAAATCGATGCAATCTGCCCTATGGCTGACATGGTGAATGTAGAAGGCCTTAAGAAAGAAAAAGAAAAGCATCCTGATGCCCTGGTTGTCTGCTATGTGAACAGTCCGGCTGCTATCAAGGCAGAATCCTATATCTGCTGTACATCAGCTAATGCTGTAGAGGTAGTAAATTCTCTGGATGCAGACGAGATTATCTTTGTGCCTGATAAAAACCTGGCTGCCTATGTTGCATCTCGAACTGATAAAAAAGTTATTCCTTGGGAAGGGCACTGCCCCACTCATCATCAGATCCTGAAAGAAGATGTCCTGAAAATGAAGGAAAAACATCCTGAAGCCAAGTTCATCGCACATCCCGAGTGCCGCCCTGAAGTCCTGGAACTTGCAGATCACATAGCAAGCACAATAGGGATGATAAGGTACGCAAAAAACTCTCCTGTTCAGGAATTCATTATAGGTACGGAATGCGGACTCATCCACGGGCTTTTGAAAGCAGCTCCGGAAAAGACATTTTATTGTATCTCCGAGTTTGCCTGCTGCCCGAGCATGAAAATGGTCAACCTTGAAAAAGTTCTGGTGTCTCTTGAAAAAATGCAGCATAAAGTAACTGTCTCACAAGATACGAGGATCAGAGCAAAAGAGGCCCTTGATCGAATGCTTGCAATAAAAGTCCGATAAGGACCAGAACTCTCTACTCTTTTCCCTGTCTTAACTCGTCTTATGGGGAAATATCTATTTATCTCTTTTTATTCGCGGGAGTTTTATCAAATATTTTTCCGTTAACAGAGGCGATTATTACTATGAAATTTACATTCCGACCCCCCCTTAATTTTTTCATTGAATTTCGTTGATTTGGTAATTCTTGCCCTTGTGGATGGCGATTATTTTTACAAATATTTAAAAACTCACGTTTTTTGCTACCGTTTCAATCCAAAAATCCATAGCATAAGCTACATAATTTTGATTTTCAGCTTCTATCTCAGTTTACAATTTGTGTAATCATCCAGGTTCTGAATGCAAACCTAATAGTTTT
>MDTP02000325.1 GCA_001714685.2 Methanosarcina sp. Ant1
TGAAAACATCTCGTTTTATGAGTAAAACAAATATAGTGTACAAAGGAGTCCTCTATGAGGACTCATTTGAAAACTATTTTAACAAAGAAAGTATTTCAATTTGCCAGTTTCTATACTTTCTCTGCATAGAAGACATTGCGGAGTACGTTGAACGTACTTACTATACCAACAAATATTGGCATTTTAAGTATAACGTTTCCTCACTGATAAAGCTCTTCATTGTAAAATTTTTCAGGAAACTTTCTTATGACAAAACCATTTCTTCCTTAACAGAGGAAGAAGCTATTTTGTTATCTTTTTGCGATGAAAATGGCCAGATAAAACTTCCATCAGGTGGGACCCTTCATCATTTTGTAAAGTATAGGCTTGGAGAAAAAGGAATCAATGATGTAATGATGCTTATAGGTGAAAAAATCTTAAAACTCTCCTCAGAAAAGGAAGCTAAGATCGATTCCACTCCACTTGAAGCTTCAAGATACGACATGTATGCTGATTACAATGTTCACTATGGATGCAAAATGGATAAGGCACACATCACAATGGTTGGAACCTACCCTGTTTTTATGACTCATACTAATGGATTAGCTGGTGATTCTCCAGAACTTATCAAGCATATTAAAGCCCTAAAAAAGATGGATGCTAAGATCGAATCATATTCTGCAGATGGAGGTTATGATTCTTTCGATGCCCATGCAGACATATGGTATCACTTGAATGCAAGACCGATTATTTCTTACGCATCAAATGCTGTGATCAACAAGGAAGGAGAAAAGGAGAGAATCGATCACTGGGTTAACAAAAATTGGAAGATCGGAGGAGATGTCCATTCACCAATGGAAGACAAACTCAAATTTCTGTATGAAATTGGAAGAAGAGAACAAGTCGGAATGTATCTCAGGAACCAAAATATTGTAGATAAGTTATTCCAAGATCTGTACAAAAAGAGAGCTGAATGTGAAAAGATACATGGACACATTAAGCAAGTAGTTAAATTCGACATCAGAAGGACAAGGAATGAAAGTAAAAAGCTCTATTCACTTATAAACTTCGTAGCTTATCAACTATTGGTGCTAGCAGAACTACAGAATAAGGTTGAAAAAAGAAACTCATTTGGAAAGTGCTTCTAAAAGCCATTCCAGATAAAAAATCGGTTAAAAGGTAGCGGAAGCTATCTAAAAAATAATGAGTTTTTGGTTTATGTAGAGGGATTTATAGTTCAACGACAAAAATTTATTGAAAAGTAATGCTTTTTTGGTAAGAACTTATATTTTGGACAGATCGATCTTACTCTGAGAAATGCATATCAAATTAGAATGCCAATTTTTGAAACTAATTTGAGAGCCTC
>MDTP02000326.1 GCA_001714685.2 Methanosarcina sp. Ant1
AATATTTTGGCAAAATTAGCATTTATTATCTATTTTTTAGCTTCTAAAGCATTTTCGTCAATTTTGGCAAAACCTCAGTTGCACTGCAAGTGCAACAGCACGAGGTCCGTTTCGCTCACTTGCTCGCTCAAGCAGACTTATTTCCTTTTTCGATTCCATTTTTTTCTTTTTTGGTACTCAGTTTTTTACTTGGCTTATAGTATTTTCACAGAAAGAGGCTTTCGAGAAGTAAGGTGTATCTAATAGCACTGCCTATGAATGTTAAGGATTGTACAGCTCTTTCAAAAGCGTTGTTGTGCATGTCTGAACAATGGATAAAGAACTGGGAAATAAGGAGAAAATATCGATGATGATGGATTTTAAAGGCAAAAGCCCGAAAATCTCAGATACCGCTTTTATTGCAGATTCTGCAGCTGTGATCGGGGATGTTGAGGTAGGGGATTTTTCAAGTGTATGGTTTAACGCCGTGCTTCGAGGAGACCGAAACAAAATACGGATCGGAAATCGGACAAGCATCCAGGATAGTGTGGTAATTCATGTAGACCCTGTTAATGGGGTCCAAATTGGGGATGATGTGAGTGTTGGGCATGGGGCTGTGCTTCACGGGTGCAGAATAGAAAGCAATGTGCTTATAGGAATGAATTCCACAGTGTTAAATGGGGCTGAGATAGGAAAAAACTCCATCGTCGGCGCAAATGCACTAATTCCTGAGGGAAAGAAATTTCCTGAGAACAGCCTGATTATTGGAGTTCCGGGGAAGATAAAGAGGGAAATAGAGGAATCGGAGATTGAAGCCATAAAAGAAAACGCTGCAGAGTATGTAGAATTTGTAAGGGAATATAGGGAAGAAATGAATAATAAACGAGAAATGTGAAGAGAGAAATAAACTATTTTAAAAATCACATTTCATGATAACGAAAAGTAGCATTGAATTTTATTAAAAACAATATTTTCTATAGGAGAAAATCACAGACATTTCTTTTTTATCGCTTCAAACGAATCCGAAACTTATGTCCCTACTTTTCATCCTGGTACTGTGGGAATTGTTTGGAAAGGTATAGCTCTCTGGAAGGCAGCAAGAGAAGGCCAGAAATAAGGATTTATCGCCATACTTATACTGTAACACTGCAGGCATTTTACCAATTGAGCTTATGCCATTTTAGTTAATGTCCCTTATTTTGGAATAATGAATGTTAAAAAGACCTATTTTTTAAAAAAATTATGTTAAAACACTTTAATCTCAAATTAAAGTTAAATAGAAAGGATTATACCTAATTAAACCAATATTATGTCGCCAAACAAATAATTGGGCTCTAA
>MDTP02000327.1 GCA_001714685.2 Methanosarcina sp. Ant1
TGACCACTTATTGTTAGTGCCATCAATTAATTGATGGCACTAACAATAAGTGGTCATGTCCGTGAGTTGTTGATTAATTCTGAAAAAACGAGTACTACTCCTGCATTTGAGGAAAATGCAGAGAGAGTCTTGTGCTCACGGTTTTCAGTAGCTCGTGGACACGACCTGAAATGTGAGTAAGGGCAAATAAGTAACTATTATGTTTTTCCTGTGATCGAAAAACCATCAAATTTGAAGAGGATACGGTTTTTTCCTTTTTTTCAGTCGATCCAATCCCTTATCCGATCTTATTTACTCAATTTTTGCCTGCACTCTTTCATTCTGCCATCTCATTTTTTAAAGTTGACCTTATTTTTCCAGGATTTTTGTAATCTCCGCTATATCGGGAGGTTCATGAATTAAATATATTTTAAAGAATATCACTTTCTGTTCCTCGTCAATAATTATGTTTGCTCTTTCAGAGACTCCTTCCTTTTCCCTGAATATTCCATATGCTCTGGCAACTTCCCCATGCGGCCAGAAATCCGAAAGTAACCTGATGTGCGTAATCCCCAGTTCTCTGGCCCAGGCTCTTTTTGATGGTATAGGATCCACACTTATGCCAAAGGCCACTGTGTTCAGTTTGTCGAACAACTCATGATTTTTCTCAAGTGAGTTCATCTGTTCTGCGCATACTTTGGTCCAGGCTAGCGGATGGAATGATAGGAGCACCTTCTTGTCGCGGAAGTCACGGAGATGCACGTCTTTCTTTTTTTGGTCTCTTAAAATGAAGTCCTGAATTTCATTCCCTATATTGATCTTGTTCATCGAAGACTCCCCACATTTAGTAAAAATTATTATTATTAATAATCGTTTATTAAACTATTAACGTCTTTGCAGGCATCTAATAGCTAATCTAAAGATATGAAAAAAGAATCAAAAAAGGTATATACGTGGAAATACCCACATCAAGAACTGGAATTGAAGACTGATCCTAATCAATTCTACATTGAGTAATATATAGCATTCAACCTATTTTCGTAATAAAAATCTTTATTTTCTGTTTAACTTTTTTGACATGTTCTTTGAGTTCGAGAATTAGAACTCTTCTCCATTTGTCATCGGTTAAAGATTTTTATGCACAACTTCGAATACCACTTGTAGCGATTTTTCTACTTGAATGTAGACATTTAGCATAAAAAATAACACTTTTAGACGTTTTGCATCTTAACCGAACACAAATGAACCCCTTTCAAACAAATGTAAACCTCACCTCAAGTTGAACTTATTTACCTTGTTTGATCATTTTCTGGACCTTTCGAA
>MDTP02000328.1 GCA_001714685.2 Methanosarcina sp. Ant1
CAGTTGAGATAATAATTTCAAACTTTTGAGTAAATATCCAAAAACGATAGCAAGAAAAATGTTATTTTCTTGAGGATATCTGCGGAATGTCGGATGTAAGTTAGAACTGAAGAGCTGAATGGCCATCCTGAAAACTATTTCTCCACAGTTTTCACCACAGTTTTCCCCGAACTTTACGCCCATCCTACTCTTCTATTATCTTCACGCCGCCAGAGCCTCATAAAATTCTGTATTCGAACTTTTCTCCCAACTTTTCCCCACAGTTTTCTCCCAACTTTTCTCCGAACCTTTTTATTAGTTTTGAAGTACTTTTAAGATGTCAGTTGATTAAATAATTGTCTAATTGTGTCTTTCAGGGATGTAATCAAAAATTTAAACCGTGTAAAGACATATATGCCTGTATTAGAGTCACAAACGAAGAAAAGTGTCTCGAAAATATTGTAACATTGAAATTAAACGGGGATGATTGGGATTGCGAATGTTAATATTTATTTTGACAATCTGTATTATTTTTAGTGGATGCGTTGAAGAAAATAATGTTACTCAATCAAATAAGTCAGCATATCAAGGGCCAGGAAATACAACACCAGAAAATCTGTCCTCAACAACCCTGTCATCCGAAGAAGAAAATATCCCTGAAATTGAAGTAACATCTTTCTCAAGTATTTATATGCATGATAATTCAGAAAACGTATTAAGTTACCTATTTAGTTGGGATGACGTTCCAGGAAATGAAACTAATAATCTCAGTGATTACCTCAGGAATGATCTGGAAATTGATTGGGTAAGTAATGCGCAGATCATTAAAACCAATGACAATAATACTATCCGTGTTTTTACGCCCAGCAATTCTCTGGAGTTAAAGCTTGCAGATAATAAAAATACGGTTTTAATAACCCCCGGTAACATTCAATTAAAAGTAAAAGAGGAAGATAGTAAGTTTTGCATATACAAAGTTAAAGAATACACTGGTGGGGGAGATCCCACAGAAAGCAAACTTGGACATAATATCACAGAAAGGTATTACGCAGTATATGGGCTTTCAATAAAGAATAATGGTTCAACGAACCTCGATTTTAAATTAAATGAACTTCGTGTGCGTGAGGGGGATCATATATTCAATACTACAACTCTGGACCCTTACGGTTTTTATGATCGATCACAGATGGAGGTGCTTTCAAACCTCAAAGAAGAGAATAAAATTGGTAACTATTCAGCCTACTGAAAAAAGTTATAATTTAATATAAATGCTGCAACTCTCAGAATAATAGCGGCGCTTG
>MDTP02000329.1 GCA_001714685.2 Methanosarcina sp. Ant1
TATTAGCCAGCTTATATCTTCTGCTTTAGAATCTGTATTATCAACTAATTTTTCGAAAGAGTTATTGTTTTTTATTCCTTCAAAACCAGAATGCTTTGAAACCATATTTTACCCATCTCCAACTTATTTATATAATATCTTATATTATAAATTTATTAAGTATTTCGCGGAAAGTATTTAAATGTTTAGTTGAAAGATAGATTCGTTCTTAAGCGCATTTGCGCATGAATTGAGATGAGGTTTTGCCATTCACCTCAATATTCCTTATTTTTCAATAATAATTGATTATAAAGATTATTTTACGAAAATCTTTTCTTAAAACAACTTAAAAACAATTTAATGTAGCATTATGTCAATAATTTTAAATGAAGAGAGTTTTAACCATTTAAAAACGAAAACTTAAACCACGGAAAGCACGGAAAACACGGAAATAAAGGAAAAAATGGCACAGTTTTTCAGTTCTTTCCGTGTTTCCGTGGTTAATAGAGTCTTGATTGAGTTATTGATACCCTTCGCGTTTTCATGTTATTAATAAAGGGTTTAAGTGTAATATTTTGGCAAAAAAAGCATTTATTATCTATTTTTGGCTTCTAAAGCATTTTTTTCAAATTTGGCAAAACCTCAGATAACTTAAAATGAAAGAGAAAAATATGCACTTAAAATATTAGAACTTGGAAAAGAAAAAAAACCTTTCACCTATAGTCACGCCTGTAATTGTTGCAATAGAATCCACTTTGACCTCATTGAGTAGTTGCATTATTTGGCCTCGTAACTATAGATGGCATTTCAGCTAATAATTAATAGATTTTTTCCATGCGGAATGAAATGAACAAACAAATTAATTCGGTCATTAGAAGGGGAACGCAATTAATAAAAAAGTAATGTAACTATCCAAATAACCTTGTTAAGGTTACGCCAATTTGTCTCACTCGAAAAAAGTGTAAGGATTTTAGAATCGTTATTAAATAAAAAAAGTCAAACCAGCAGTAAAACTCCTTCTGCTATAACCAATTTTGTACCCGTAAACTGGAAAGTATGTGATCACTGCATATTTCACAAAGCATCCTGCTTATCTATTCTTTAGTTCAGATAGTTCGCGATATTTTCTTATCAATTTTTTACGGATAATTAACATCTACTCCGAGAATCTCCTTCTTTCCGGCAAAAACATCCTTTGCTATCTCAGCACAGCCTATGACAGCGTGCCACTTTCCGAGACACTGGCATTCATGTCCCAGGTGTGCACTGATCTTTTTTTGCACATATTCCACT
>MDTP02000330.1 GCA_001714685.2 Methanosarcina sp. Ant1
GCACTAGTGCTTCGATTCTGAATTATATGCATAAATCATTATATTAGTAAGACTATAAATGTACTTATGCCTCGCATAAGTCTTCGTCCCAAATTATCATTTACTCAACAAGAGTTAGACTATCTGACCAAGTTAAGTCGTTCTAGAAATCAAACTGCAAGCATTGTTGAAAGATCCAAGATTGTACTTTTGAGCTATCAGGGAAAAAACGATACTGAGATCTCCAGAGAGTTGAAAGTAGATTACAAAACTGTGAGAGAATGGATAAAAAGAGTTTTGGATCTTGGAGTTAAAGAAGGCTTGGTAGACAAATCAAGAAGTGGAAGACCTCAAGATATTAGTGCTGAATCACGAGCTTGGGTAGTCTCACTTGCTTGTATGAAACCAAAAGATCTTGGTTATCCTCAAGAAATATGGACTCAGAGGCTCCTTGTTGAAAATATCAGGGAGAATTGTATCACAGAGAAACATCCTGATTTATCGAAGATAAATCAGGGGACAATTTCAAAGATTCTCAATGCAAGCAAAATAAAACCACATAAGATTAGCTGTTACATTGCTAAAGTTGATCCCGATTTTGATCAAAAAGCAGCCAATCTCCTGGGTACATATAGAGAGGCTAAAAGACTAAGTGAAAAAAAAGAAAAACGAAGAAATTAAAACAGTGATTATTTCTTACGATGAAAAACCAGGTATTCAGGCAATTGGAAATGTTTATCCAGATCTTATGCCAGTAGAAGGGCATTATTCTACAATAGCAAGAGATTATGAGTATAAAAGACATGGGACTCTTTCACTATTAGCTGGAATTGACTTGATATCTGGGAGAATTTATTATAAAGTATTTGAGCAGCATAGAAGCTGCGAATTCGTTGAATATCTCAAAGGACTTGAATCAACATACTTAGAAGAAAAAATCATAATTATACTGGATAATCTAAAAATTCATACATCAGAAGAAACTCGGGAATACCTGGCGACGGTTCCTGATAAATTTGAATTTGTTTTCACACCCAAACATGCTTCGTGGCTGAATATCATCGAAAGTTTTTTTAGTAAAATGGTGAGGAGCATGTTGAGAGTAATAAGAGTAGACTCAATGAATGAATTAAAAGAAAGAATTAGTCAATATATAAACCAGATTAACGAAAAGCCAGTTCTATTTACGTGGAGATATAAAATGGAAGAAATGGATGAAATGCCTGGTGGAATCACAGTCTAAAATGGCGTTAATTAGGAATCGATGCACTAGT
>MDTP02000331.1 GCA_001714685.2 Methanosarcina sp. Ant1
AGGAGAATTCCGTAATTGTAGTGAGTGCCTGCATGATTTGGGTCGGCTTCAAGAGCAAGCTTATACTGGTTTTCAGCTTCTTCCATCCGACCAATATTTTTTAGGAGAATTCCGTAATTGTAGTGAGTGCCTGCATGATTTGGGTCGGCTTCAAGAGCAAGCTTATACTGGTTTTCAGCCTCTTCCATCCGACCCAGATCGTCCAGGAGAATTCCGTAATTTGAGTGAATGCCTGCATGATTTGGGTCGGCTTCAAGAGCAAGCTTATACTGGTTTTCAGCCTCTTCCATCCGACCTATCTTGTACAGGAGAATTCCGTAATTGTAGTGAGTGCCTGCATGATTTGGGTCGGCTTCAAGAGCAAGCTTATACTGGTTTTCAGCCTCTTCCATCCGACCCAGATCGTCCAGGAGAATTCCGTAATTTGAGTGAATGCCTGCATGATTTGGGTCGGCTTCAAGAGCAAGCTTATACTGGTTTTCAGCTTCTTCCATCCGACCTATCTTGTACAGGAGAATTCCGTAATTGTAGTGAGTGCCTGCATGATTTGGGTCGGCTTCAAGAGCAAGCTTATACTGGTTTTCAGCCTCTTCCATCCGACCCAGATCGTCCAGGAGAATTCCGTAATTTGAGTGAGTGGCTGCATGATTTGGGTCGGCTTCAAGAGCAAGCTTATACTGGTTTTCAGCTTCTTCCATCCGACCAATATTTTTTAGGAGAATTCCGTAATTTGAGTGAGTAGCTGCATGATTTGGGTCGGCTTCAAGAGCAAGCTTATACTGGTTTTCAGCTTCTTCCATCCGACCTATCTTGTACAGGAGAATTCCGTAATTGTAGTGAGTGCCTGCATGATTTGGGTCGGCTTCAAGAGCAAGCTTATACTGGTTTTCAGCTTCTTCCATCCGACCCAGATCGTCCAGGAGAATTCCGTAATTTGAGTGAGTAGCTGCATCATTTGGGTCGGCTTCAAGAGCAAGCTTATACTGGTTTTCAGCTTCTTCCATCCGACCAATATTTTTTAGGAGAATTCCGTAATTGTAGTGAGTGCCTGCATGATTTGGGTCGGCTTCAAGAGCAAGCTTATACTGGTTTTCAGCCTCTTCCATCCGACCCAGATCGTCCAGGAGAATTCCGTAATTTGAGTGAATGCCTGCATGATTTGGGTCGGCTTCAAGAGCAAGCTTATACTGGTTTTCAGCCTCTTCCATCCGACCTATCTTGTACAGGAGAATTCCGTAATT
>MDTP02000332.1 GCA_001714685.2 Methanosarcina sp. Ant1
AATTAACTGAAACGTGTAGGGTTGACGGAATTCCTCCCAACGCTAAAGCATTTGGGCTTCCTTCCTTCTTCCCGTGAGGTCGCCGGAATCATTCGGGGTTCTGTCAGATTCGGTGTAGAGGTAGGCATTTCTATAGTGCTTTTTAGAACTATTAATTATCCTTGATACTGCCATGTACTCGAAAAGCCAGTAGTCATTTTTAAGAAGATACCAGTAGAAAAGAGCCCTTGCTGTCCTGCCGTTGCCGTCGTTGAAGGGGTGGATGTATCCGACCAGGAAATGAATGATTATTCCCTTTATGATGGGATGAATGAAATTTTCATCCTTGTTATTGGCAAAATCACACAGTTCATTAATCAATTTCGGGACGTCTGGGTATTCTACAGGTTTATGAAGCAGGGTTCCGTCGTGGGAATAAACCGCAATTTCGTTATTTTCTCTGAAATTGCCTTCGTATTCGGGTTTTTCAAGTGTTCGGCTTGTAATCAGCCTGTGGATTTCAAGAATCTTATCAGGGGTGATTGCTTCGTTTTTTAAATCCACAATGTGCTTCATTGTAATGTAATTATTTGCAATCATTTTTTCGTCTTTACTTCTGGGCTTCCTGTTTTCCTGCAGCATCCTTTTTGCAATTTCCCTTGTAGTTGCTGCCCCTTCAATCTGGCTTGAAGCTATTGCTTCTTCCATTAAGGAACTGATTATGTATTTTCTTTTATTGTCTTGTAAGGCTTCAAGACTGCTTATAAGGTTTCCTGCGGCGGATTTATCAAGGACATGGAGTTTTTCCTGAAATTCGTCTAT
Organism: Methanosarcina sp. Ant1; assembly: GCA_001714685.2. Classification (GTDB taxonomy): domain Archaea; phylum Halobacteriota; class Methanosarcinia; order Methanosarcinales; family Methanosarcinaceae; genus Methanosarcina. The sequence goes on from MDTP02000332.1 coordinate 802, forward strand.
TAGAGTGTGCTTGAAAACCCAGTCTCCAAACTCAAGGGATTTTGCCTTTAATGCCCTTGAAATTTTCATTAAATTCCATATAATAACCGGGCCCAGAGGAAGTTTTCTGTGCTTTAATTCCTCCCAGTGCAGATACCTCTCATTGTATCCATGGACTAACTCTGCAATTTGATCGTCATGTAGGAATTTTCCGGCTTTTTCGAGGGATTCTTTTGAAAATTCAGGGACTTCTGGGAGTTTCATAAAAAACGAAGAAGGATACCCGTGTCTTTAGACATGGGAGGAATTCGTCAACCCCAACAGAACTACTTTCTGTTCCAATAGAGTTGTTGTCCTTGCCCTCAATCGTATACACCCCTTTTTAACTTTTACACTATCGTGTATTTTGTTTCCCATAACATCTGTTATAGCAAAATAACCGGAAGAGCGTTTACCTTT
>MDTP02000333.1 GCA_001714685.2 Methanosarcina sp. Ant1
TTTGAAGGCTCTGCCTCAGAAGCTGTCAAAGCCTTTCCTGCAAATGTAAATGTAGCAGCTACAATAAGCCTTGCAGGTATAGGCTTTGAGCGGACGAAGGTAAGAGTAATTGCCGACCCTGCTCTTTCCAGAAACGTGCATGAGATTACTGTAGAGGGTGAATTCGGCAAATTTTTCACAAGAGTCGAAAATCTCCCTTCCCCGGAAAACCCGAAAACCAGCTACCTTGCAGCCCTTTCTGCAATTTCCACTCTGAAAAAAATCATGAACCCGGTTAAAATAGGAACCTGAGACAACAGGAAATTTGTACAGATAACCTGTAGCCTCATCTTTTTGATAAGGAACACTGCATTCTTAATTGACCTACTTCATTACTCCAGTTTCTATAACCACGCAAAACACGGAAAATCCATAAAAGCTGAACTTTGTAAATTAGTCCGCCTGAGAGAAAACCAATGTTAGTGCCCTAAATTAGCCCTCTTGAGCGAAGCGAACAGGACCTCGTGCTGTTGCACTCGTAGTGCAACTAAAAGAAAGATCATGATTTTTCTGGTCCCGAAGCGAAACTCGGGAAGCGAAACTCGGGAAGCGAAACTCGGGAAGCGAAACTCGGGGGCTCACAAATATTATATAGTGCGGAAGAGTTAAGCTGGTACGTTCTCAGCTCAGATGGTATGTGTGCAAAAGATCCATATGGGTCAACTACCCGCCAATAAATTGGCAGGCATGTAAAAGTGTCTAGGTTGACCAGATCACTGATTGGGAGGAAACAATATCAGTAAACGATAGACAAGAAATAGTTACCTTCAAATATCGCCTCAGTTTGAAGCTCTAAGGATACAAATTAAACAATCTTAAAGGGTTATAGATAGTGTTTGTATCGCAAAACCTTGTTATATCAGATCGAGAGGAGGTCGGATTCTTTGGATTACTCCATATCCAGAGATACGCATTACTCTTACGAAAGTAAGAGGGGAGCTATATTTTAGCTCCCATCACTCTAATAAATATAATTAATGGAGGTAAAAGCAGGTCCAGGGATGTTGACGCATTCCTCCCACGTTTAAAAACGCGGGTATCCTGCTTAATTTGTCACAATCAATATGTCTCTAATAAAGTTTCTTTACGTTAAAATGTAAAGTTCACGTAAAATACAGAAAGCTAAAACCAGGTTACCTTAACCTTGACCTTACTTTCAATCCAGATCTTCTCTTAAACACGTTTACGGTGGTC
>MDTP02000334.1 GCA_001714685.2 Methanosarcina sp. Ant1
ATTTATCAAAAAATAAGGATGTGTAATCCAAATAATTTAAAAATTAATTGCTGTGAATATCACATATATTCACATTTACGAATTTTAAAATATCAATAGTATAATAATGGACGACAAGCATGAAGAAGTTAGTAATATTATTGATCCTGCTTGCAGCTGTACTCTTTACGGCTGGCTGTACTGAAAAAAATCGAGAAAATTACACAAACTCTGAGGTAAGCCTGGAGAAAAATGCTATTGTAAAGGTAACCCAACTGGAACAGATAAACACATCCCTTCAGAACGGCCCGGTCTTTGTGAAAATAGGTGCTAAATGGTGTCCAACGTGCCGGTCTATGAAGCCCATCCTTGAAAAACTGGCCGCCGAATACAGAGGAAAAGCCACCATCGCGTCTGTAGATGTAGATCAGAGCCCTGAACTTGCAGAATATTTCGGAGTAAAAGCTATTCCTGACTCCTTTGTGACCGTGGGTATTGAAAACGGAAAATACGTCTACATGCAAGAGAATGGGAATGTCAGCACGGACAGATCCCAGGCCAGGATTATCGGACTAAACGAAAGTGATGAAAAAGTATTTGAAAAAGTTCTGGATCTTGCTCTCCTTCAAGAGGAGAAAGACAAATCCAAATGAAAGGGAACATTTAACTGATAGACTTAACTTCAAAGTTCCAAAAGGGTGGGGGCAATTGATCAAATCTTACAAATGGGCACACCCAAGAGAGGGCCGTAATTATAATTGTTACGAACTGTGGAAAAGGACCGGAAAAAACGAATGCTTTTACATGTTGGAGGGCGAGGACCTGTTATGATGGCAGCAACCATTAAAAACAGAAGCATGAAGCACATTTATACATTATAATATGTGTACTCTGCCAATTTTGTGGTAATATAATGTTCGGAATCTTTTACTGGAATCCCCCATGATAGACTTAACCGGTTACGGGATTTAAGAGAAGATCTTTCAGACATTATCAGAACTTTTACTTGGGCTTGAGAAGTACCTGATCCATTTATTTTGTTCCATAAATGGATAGCTTTGCAGAATTCATTATATCCAAAGGCGTCTATAGCTATATTTTAAGACCTTGGTCATTATATATATTATATAAGTTTGATAAATCAACAGTTTCACATTTACCGGGGAGAAGATTTTTATAAAAGAAATTCCTATTCTTATTATATACTCTTGAAACTTTTTCATGGGATATATGGGGGTAATTTC
>MDTP02000335.1 GCA_001714685.2 Methanosarcina sp. Ant1
TAAGTTCTAAAAGGACAAAACTCCTGCCTGCCCAGGGACCGATTTCTGTCGGAGCAAGTCGAAGAGACCTATCGTATGTTTCCAGAGCTTCCTCAAACCTGCCTAGTCTGGAAAGCAGACTGCCGGTGCAAGTCAAAGCTTCGAGATAATCAGGCCTGATTTTAAGGGCCAAACTATAAGCTTCAAGGGCTTCTTCTTTCTTGCCAAGAGCAGAAAGAATCGAGCCTTTTCCTGCCCAGGCTTCAGCGTATTTGGGAGATCTAACAAGGACCTTTTCGTAGGTCTCAAGCGCTTCTTCAAACCTGCCGAGCCTGGCAAGAGTAACTCCTTTATTGTCCCAGGCAATTTCAAAAGCCGGTTCAAGCTCAATTGTCCTGTTATAAGCCGCAAGTGCTTCTTCAAGCTGGCCCATTTCCGAGAGGATTACACCTCTGTTGTACCAGACTCTGTGATCGTCAGTGACAATTTCCAGCACCTGTGCAGTAAGCTGCAGGGCAGCTTCAAACCGCCTAGCCTTATACAGGAGCACCGCTTTCTGAAAAAGAGATGTGGCATCCTCGGGATTCTTTTCAAAAATTTCAGTACATGCCTGAAGTTCTTTAAAGAATGGGAGGGTAGCATAAAGGTCCCTGGCAGCGAGGAAGAGAGGAAGGATTTCGTAGTTTTTTCCATCATACGTAAGTATTTTTGCTCCCGGATCGTAGGAGAAAGCTGCCAGCTCCTGGAAGCCGGTATTTGCTTCCGGTGTATTCTCCATTCCCTTATCTTTAAGGTTTTTCTCTGTTCCTCCAGTTTTTTCGATTTCCCTAAACGCTACCCTCAGTTCAGAGAAATCAGCAGGTGAAAAGGGAGAATCTCCTGATATAGAGAGTACGGACCGTATATGCTTTCTGAGTTTTTTATCATGACTATTCCATAGAATCTCTGAAATGGCTTCACACTCATTGAGGAACTTTTGTACACAGAATCTCAAAGATACCTGAATCTCTGAACCCTCAAGAACACTGAAAGCTGAGATAGCTGCTCTGGAATGTTCCTTGAGTTCACTCAGGTAACTGTCTATTTTGCTGGGATATGCTTCCATCTTAATCCTTCTTTGCCCTCACCCGTTGTCGGATAGAGAGTTACACGCTGATCTTTTGTCAATAGGGGGCATATATTTTCCTTTTGCCGCAACTACAAGCTTTACAGCTGATCCGGCTGGTAATTTTGTCC
>MDTP02000336.1 GCA_001714685.2 Methanosarcina sp. Ant1
TCACGGGAAGAAGGAAGGAAGCCCAAATGCTTTAGCGTTGGGAGGAATTCCGTCAACCCTACACGTTTCAGTTAATTATATATACCCATAGAGCATATAAGTCTATGGTAAAGTTTATGCTTCTTACAGTTAAAGCCCGTTTAATAGTTGATGCTGAACAACATGACAGTCTACTTCGGACTATGGAAAAATTCAATGAAGCATGTAACTTTATTTCAGATTTTGCTTTTTCTAATCGCATTTTCGGCAAGTTTCATATCCAAAAGCATCTCTACTATGAAATAAGGGAAAAATTTGGATTATCTGCTCAAATGACTGTTAGAGCAGTTGGAAAAGTAACTGAGAGTTATAAGGTAGATAAGAAAACCCTTCATGCTTTTGAACCTCATGGTGCTATTGTCTACGATGACCGTATTCTTTCCTACAAATCTGCTGATGAAATCTCTATATTAACTCTGGAAGGAAGAACCAATGTTGGAATCAGATACGGAGAATACCGAAAACTTGAACTTAATCGTATTAAAGGTCAAGTTGATGTAATTTATAAAAATGGTAAATTCTATCTGATGATCGTTATTGATCTTCCCGAAGAGGAGTTAAGATTTCCTGATGAAGCGTTAGGTGTTGATTTCGGAATAGTTAATATTGCAACAACTTCTGATGGCAAAATCTTTTCTGGCAAGAAATGCACTGAAACCAGACTAAAATATTCCAAAATCAAAGCTAAACTTCAAAAAGTTGGTACTTGGGATGCTAAGAAACATCTCAAAAAGATTAGCGGAAGAGAACGAAGGTTCAAAAAAGATGTTAATCATTGCATTTCCAAAGATATTGTACAAACTGCTAAAGACACAAATCGATCTATTGCACTCGAAGATCTTTCCGGCATTAGAGAGAGGACAACGGTTAGGAAAGCAGAAAGGGAGTCTCATGAGAAATGGGCTTTTCTTGAACTTAGAACCTTTGTTGAGTATAAAGCAAAACTTCTAGGAGTTCTTGTTCAGTTAGTAGATCCACATTATACTTCTAAACAGTGTTCAGTTTGCGGATATACTTCTAAGAACAATCGAAAAACCCAATCTTCCTTTGTATGTCTCAGTTGTGGACATACCGAAAATGCAGATATTAATGCTGCAAAGAATATCATGTTTCGGGCTGCTATCAACCAGCCTAATGCCCTCTGCCTTCCAATCTAGG
>MDTP02000337.1 GCA_001714685.2 Methanosarcina sp. Ant1
ACCGTTTAATTATTGAGCATAATACTTGGACATTTTTTCATCCGCGTTCTTTCTTGAAAATTTCCATTCTATTCTCTTTTCAAGTTCATTCCTTTTCTTCTCCCAAGCACCTACTTCATGGGTAAGTATCTCAATATCACCGATTCTTCTGTCTGTACATTCAATATCCATCACATTAATCTCTATTTCTGCGGCATTGAGCCAACTTGCATGTTTTGGCGTGTAATGGAATTCGATCTTGTCTAGAATCTTTTTTGCTTCGTCTTCGCTGAACGCCTCATAAAATGACTTTTCGTTGTGGATATTGAGATTATCCGTAATCAACCTGATGAATTCAGCATCAGAATATTTCTCGATAATGAGAATTTTCATGAATTCTGCAAAATCTATCCTCGTTCTCCTTTTAGTTACCTGAGTCACCCTTTTCCCTGCTTTGAACTCTACAGCCACGAATATATTTGCTGTCCCGTTCCTGATATACTCATAATCATACTTTTCTGAACTCCCAGGTTTTATGGGAATTGATTTTCTTTTATCCCTAAGAAGTTGTTTTGGTTTCTCGTCGAGACAGACAATAGGTTTTTTTGGATCGTAATCTTCTTCGTACAGGTCAAGAACGTCGTACATTCTTTTTCTGAATTCGGAATCAATCGTCTGAATGCACCACATCTTTTTCAGTCAGGGTTTTGTTTTGTTTTCTTTCAAAATGAGTCTGATGCTCTCTTTACCTATAGTTTCAAATCCTTCTTTTTTCCTCAATTCCTCACAAAGAAGTGTAAGTGACCACCTCTTGCGTCCATCAGGACAAGGTGTGCATGCTAACGCGATTACTTCTGCAATTTGTTTTTCGTTATATTTTATGGGTTGACCCGGTCTTGGTTTGTCTTTAAGAGCACTTTGGAGACCTTCTTCAGCGTATCTCTTTTTTATTGTCAAAACAGTGTTCCTACAAACACCTAACGTTTTAGCTATATCTATGCCTCTTTTTTGCTCGTTTGCCAGAAGTAGTATACGTGCTCTGGTTAGTTCTCTTGCATTTTTACGCCCTTTTCTCACAAAGTCCATAAGGAAATTTACATCACAATCTTCAAGTTTAAATTTCAGCATAAAAATATAAATATATTCATAGAATATAATGATGACCAATTATTTAATGGTCGAGACACTAG
>MDTP02000338.1 GCA_001714685.2 Methanosarcina sp. Ant1
TGTGCCTGTGCTTCCTATCTTCTGTGTTTTTAAGCGGTTCGCAACATAATTATTGTAAATTAGTCCGCTTGAGCGAGAGAAGCGAGTGAAACTGACCGCGTACTCCCGAGGCACAATTCGGGACGGAAATAACTGTTCCCGTGCCTCCTTTCTTCCATGTCTTCCGTGTCTTCCGTGGTTCTAACTCACTAATGCTCTGTATCATAACAGGCACGGAAGAACTCAATCAAGACGCGATAACCACTGAAAACACGGAAAGCACGGAAGGATTGTGCCTATGCCTCCTTTATTCCGTGTTTTCCGTGATTTCAGTGATTTATTTTTATATTTCATCTGTTATTTTGGTACTTTCAAAAAACAATTATGATCATTCAATATTTTCAACTTAATCAAAACTCTATATCACGGAAAGCACGGAAGGATTGTGCCCGTGCCTCCTTTCTTCCGTGTTTTCCGTGCTTTCCGTGGTTCTAACTCACTAATGCTCTGTATTATAGCAGGCACGGAAGAACTCAATCAATACGCGATAACCACGGAAGATGCGGAAAGCTGGAAATGTTGAGCCTGCGCCTCCTTTTTTCCGTGTTTTCCGTGCTTTCCGTGGTTCTAACTCACAGCAGGCGCTGAAAATCCCAATCAAGACTCTATAACCACCTACAATGAGGAAATTATGAGGATGTTAAGTCTGTGCCTCCTCTCTTCCGTATCTTCCGTGCTTTCCGTGGTTCTAACTAACTTCATAGTTTTATATCATAGCAGGCACGGAAAAACCCAATCAAGACGCGGTAACCACGGAAGACACGGAAAGCACGGAAGAATTGTGCCTGTGCCTCCTTTATTCCGTGTTTTCCGTGTTTTCCGTGATTTATTTTTATATTTCATCTGTTATTTTTGTACTTTCAAAAAACAATTATGATCATTCAATATTTTCAACTCAATCAAAACTCTACACCACGGAAAGCACGGAAAGGTTGTGCCCGTGCCTCCTTTCTTCCGTGTTTTCCGTGCTTTCCGTGGTTCTAACTCACTAATGCTCTGTATCATAACAGGCACGGAAGAATTCAATCAATACGCGATAACCATCTACAATGAGGTAATTATGGGAATGTTAAGCCTGTGCTTCCTTTTTTCCGTGTTTTCCACGGTTCAACTTTACATTT
>MDTP02000339.1 GCA_001714685.2 Methanosarcina sp. Ant1
AGGCTTATTGATGTCGATTAGATTCTCAGAATCAAATCTTCAGATGATATAAGTACTCGAAGGAAGCCCCTTCCTCGCCATCAGGCAGGGAGGGGTAGTTCACTTCCCTCAATTTTACAGAGCCCCTTTGTATTCAGGGCTAGTTATGCAAAATCTGTAATAAGTGTCTGCCTCTCGTCTATTTCCCTAAGCTTTGTAACAACTGGTAGAGGCTAAAATTGCAGAGTTATTGGGCTCATAAAGTGCCTTTGAAAGGAAGCCATAAAATCCCTCTGGTTTCAAAGAATTTTTCTGGAAGGTACAACCACCAGCCCTAAGAAAAAAATTGATTCTAGGTCAAAATATGCATGGTTCGAGTGTGACTATGATTCACAAATTTGAATATCAGTTCATTTTTCCCTCTAAGATTCCTCATTAATTGTACCAGCATCGAAAAGAAAGATATGTAATAAGTTGCTAACACTAAAAAGACAACCATGCATATTAACTATCCTGAGATTGGAATCTGCGGACTTGCGTGTAGGCTTTGCCCGATGTACAATACCGAAGCAGAGAGCAGATGTTCAGGATGCAAGAGCCCATCAAGAATAGCCGTTGGTTGCCCATTTATCACATGTGCTGTAAAGAAAAAAGGAATTGAATTTCGCTGGAACTGCGAAGAAAGCAATACTTGTGAAAAATGGAAGAAACACAGAGAAGCGGGTAAAATACATGATTCTTTTAAATGCTATCAAACACTTGAAAAAGATATTTTGTTTATAGATAAGAATGGCATTAATGAATTTGAAAAAATACAGAAACAAAGGGAGCATTTACTTAAAGAGATGTTAACATGCTTTAATGAGAGTCGCTCAAAAAGCTATTATTGTATTGCTGCAACAGTTTTAGAACTTGAAGAACTGAACTAAGCATTGACCCAAGCAAAAAAAGAATCAGATGGAATTTCATTGGTCATCGGTTAAGGAATAAATGATTTTCTTGCATACGTTTTTATATTATTTATAGTATAAAATTAATTTATTCATGGATACCGAGTTTAAATCTTCTATCGAAAATCCTCTCCGAAAAATGTTTCCCGAAGAATGGTTAAGGGAGACTGCTAGAGAGAGATCGGAAGAGCCGTCGTGTAGG
>MDTP02000340.1 GCA_001714685.2 Methanosarcina sp. Ant1
GATGTTTATTTGGGGAAATGGAATTATAGAGCCATTCCCAAAGTAAAAACTTGGAGTTATTTTTTAACCATTCCTTAGCTAACCATTTATTTACCCATTCTTCCATTATGCCCTATAGGGTATAATTTTTAATCAGTTTTTTGGTTTGATACTATTGAGGATTTTCGCTACCAAAAGAAATGAAAGTTAAAAGATTAATTGAATAAAAAGAAAATGAAAATAATATAATGAATATTATTTTGAAATGTAAAAGGTAAAAAGGTGAGTGAGAGACAGATCGTCAGGAGAAGTTATCCCCTATTTATGGCGGAGTTAAGGATAAAAATGAAAAAGATAACTCCAAACGAGACACGAATAGTTATTATCCCTGACCATCCTGAGATTCCGGCAGGAACCCTGAAGTCCATTATCCGGCAAGCTGGAATGACTGATGAGGAATTTATCAAGCTCTTGTGATTATCCGGATTAAAGAGATTTGAGCCTTAAAAGGTCGGAATTGGGAATTTTTGGAAAAAATAAGGCGCGAATATTCAATCCGAAGCCCGGTTGATGTATAACGGTAAAATTATATTTTAGTCGCTGGTGGCTTATCTATCTCCCCTCTAGCCTTATGTCTTATTATCAGACTAAAACAGGATTTCCACTTAAATTGCTCACAACATGTTCAATCCTTATTCATGCTTGTTTATAGCATGTTCATAGCTTGTTCAAACACTGCTCTATGCGACCTTGTATAAACATTATTATAAGTCGTAATAGGTTGCTTAATTGTACTAAACAACTCTTCCCTACGACAAATTTATCTGTGGTGCAAATAAAAATACTACTGATCCACTCTCATTGTTGAAAAAGCTGGCTTGACAATTGACAGAGAAAAGCTATTGAAAGGGATTAATAGAAATACCCTTATACAGAGATTTAACGAATGGGTGAGAAAACTATGCCTACGAAAGAAGAGATAGACAGCCTAATTATGGATCTTTGGGATGAGATATTTACGCTTGAGGACAAAAGTCGGGAAGAATTAGATATTAAGGAATGACAAGAATATAATTTCAAGTATTTCAGTTACCGATATTGCTCTGATGATTATTTGGGAAAATGGAATT
>MDTP02000341.1 GCA_001714685.2 Methanosarcina sp. Ant1
GATGGCGAAATAAAGGGTGTTGATCCCTATTGTACCTCATACAAGATGATTTTCGACGAAATAACCAACCGGGTAAATGAAGAGATGTTCGGATCCTCTAACATGGATATGTTTTTGCCCCAGACCATGAAGCCTTCCAGGTCGGGTATAATGTCTCTTATGCTTAAAAAAATCTGAAACCGGGTTATATCAGCTATTAAAACCCCAGGCTCTCACCGGTCGTGTCTGCACGACCGGCAGTCCCAAAAAAGTCACCATTTAAAATATTCACATTTTATGTGTAAACTCATACTTTTCCTAAAATTCATTCCGTTCTTCCCGTTTTGATATCAGGACTTATGCGGTTGACCTGAGCAATCAAGAGCATCAAACCTTCAACTTTTCAGAAAACATTGTCAAAAATGCAATAGAATATCAAACCTTCAACTTTTCAGAAAACATTGTCAAAAATGCAATAGAATATCAAACCTTCAACTTTTCAGAAAACATTGTCAAAAATGCAATAGAATATCAAACCTTCAACTTTTCAGAAAACATTGTCAAAAATGCAATAGAATAGATGAAACGAAGGCTTTTTCTCAAAACTATTTAAGAAAAATATTAAAGAATAGTTTCCTGATTCGAAACCTTCTGAAAAAAGCCATCTGGAAATTCAGTTTTTTCCTGAACTCAGTTTACGAACTTTTTCACGGGCTGTTTCAGCTTCCGTCTCGAGTCCCTTGTTTTCCCACAGATCAGCTGCAATTTTAAAAGCGTTTTCTGCACCTTTAGGATTACCAAGCCTGAGGAAAACTCTTCCCTTTTCGTACCAGGCTTCAGGAAAATCAGGCTTCTGCCGGATTGCCTTTTCGAAAGCCTGCAGAGCTTCTTTTTCCAAACCTGTTTCAAAGAGCACTTTTCCCCTGAGCTGCCAGGCATCAGCGTTTTCAGGCTTTACCTCAAGAGCTTTTTCAAAAGTCTCTCTCGCTTGCTCAATCTCTCCAAGCCTGATATGGAGTTTTCCCTTTTCTAATAAGGCACCCGCATCAGAGGGATTTCT
>MDTP02000342.1 GCA_001714685.2 Methanosarcina sp. Ant1
ACAGTATGTAGCAGATAAGTTGGTTGAGTTAGTTAATAAGCATCTTTCTGACAAAATCCCAGTTTTTGTCACAGATGGGTTGAACTTTTATAGAGAAGCTCTTTTGAAGCAATTTGGAGTTTTGAAAGAGTTCCCACGAACTGGGAAAAGAGGAAGACCAAAGAAATCAAAAATCGTTCCATCTGATGATTTGAGGTATGCACAGGTAGTAAAAACAAGAAAAAACGGGGTACTTGAGAAAGTCGAGAAGAAAATCATCTTTGGAGAAGACATTGAACAAAGCGAGATCTCAACAACTTTACTTGAAAGACAAAACCTGACTTTTAGACAGGATAACAATAGAGTTTCAAGGAAAACGATAGGGTTTTCAAAAGTGAAAGAATGGTTAGAAAACCAAATGAAGCTATATTGCACACATTTTAACTTCTGTAGAGGGCATGGAGGATTAAGGTACAAAGATGAAAGAGGGGTTGAGTGCAAAAATACACCCGCAAGAGAAGCAGGAATTACTGAGTCAAAATGGACTTTAAAGGAACTGCTGACATTTAGGTACTTTAAAACGTCAATCGGATAAAGAAGGACCATCCTACAAGTCAAAATCATTTATTTCTAGCTAAAGAATAACTCTTTTTACTCCAAACTACATTTTTTTAATTCTTCTGTCAAAGTATCAAAGTCAAAATCTGGTTGTCCCTGTCTCGAATAATACGAAGAAAAGCGGGACACTATATCTTTTGTAAATGCCATAGATATTTGAACTAAGGGTCCACCAAATTTTAAATTAAAATCTCTAGGCTTATAAGTGTTTACTTTTCTAAAGTTGACAATTCCACCTTCAAAAATAATAGTTTTTGGCAGATAATGACAATAATTTGAGTAATTATTTCTTGGCAGTTGAGTCAGGAGAGATTCAGCATTTTGTATTTTCTTTCTTTTATCGTAACTATTCAGCCTACTGAAAAAAGTTATAATTTAATATAAATGCTGCAACTCTCAGAATAATAGCGGCGCTTGAT